>DAIRWG010000025.1:0-22822 GCA_036802405.1 Alloprevotella sp. | reverse complement strand
CGTCGCTACCGGCAGTTGCGCTCCACGCTCTTTTCGCCCTCAGCCGTGATGGCGCGGGTGGATGCCTACTATCGGTTGTTTCGCCTCAGCGGGGTGGAAGAGCGTGAGGCGGAGCGCTGGAACGGCACCTCATGCAGCCGCTTTGCTCCCGGCAGCGAGCGCCAGCACCTGCAGCAATGGCTGAAAAGACGACTCGACCATCTCGACCGCACTTGGCTCGCCTCGGGGCAGTAAGTCCGGGTGCTGTGGGGCATAAACATTGCCCCAAAAGGCGATTAGCGCGGCAAAAGACGGAGCGTTCGGAAGGATTTGAGTAAATTTGCGCTTTGAAATGCCGCCATCCGCCGTGACTGGCGGCTATGACTGAAGAAAACAACACCCCGAACCAATGAAAAAAATCCTATTGATTGTGGCAGGCCTGCTGGCCTCGCTTTCAGGCTTCCAGCCCCAGCAGGTGGAGGCCCAGAACGCGCAGCTCACGTTGGCCGACATCACGCAGGGCAAGTATTCGCCCAGCTACGTGTATGGAGTGAACCCCATGAAGGACGGCGAGACCTACACGCAACTTTCGCCCGACAGCAAACGCATCATCCGCCGTTCGTTCAAAACGGGCAAGGAACTTGAAACCATCTTCGACTGCGAGTCCGCCCGTGGTCCCGTGAAGCTGGAGGCCATCGACGGCTACATCATGTCGCCCGACGAGCGCCGCATCCTCCTGCGCACGCAGACGAAGATGATCTATCGACGTTCCTACACGGCCGTCTACTACATCTACGATGTGCAGAACCGCAAGTTCGAACCCCTTTCCGAGGGTGGCCCGCAGCAGATGCCCATCTTCTCGCCCGACGGCAATGTGGTGGCTTTCGCCCGCGACAACAACCTCTTCCTCGTGAAGCTCCTCTTCGGCAATGCCGAAACGCAGGTGACGAAGGACGGCAAGTTTAACGAAGTGCTCAACGGTGTGCCCGACTGGGTGAACGAAGAGGAATTTGCCACCAACCGTTCTTTCGACTTCTCCTCCGACAGCCAGATGCTGGCTTGGGTGCGCTACGACGAATCGAAGGTGCCCGTCTATGCCATCCAGGAGTTCAAAGGTTCACATCCCACCCTCACGGAGTATGACGAGTATCCCGGTGAGTACCGCTACAAGTATCCCGTGGCCGGAGCGAAGAACAGCGATGTGACGGTGCTGACCTTCGACATCAAGAACCGCGTGACGCGCACGCTCAAGCTTCCGCTCGATTCCGACGGCTATGTGCCCCGCATCCATTTCACCTCCGACCCCAACCGTCTGGCCGTGGTGACGCTCAACCGCCATCAGGACCGCATGGACATCTACATGGCCAATCCGCGCAGCACCGAGTGCAAACTGGCCGTGCGTGAGGAGAATCCGAAGTATGTGACCGATGAGGCTTATGCCAGCCTCAAGTTCTACGGCAACCATTTCGCCTACATTTCCGACCGTTCGGGCTACAAGCACATCTATTGGTACAACCTCAGCGGCCAGCTCGAGCGTCAGGTGACCAAGGGCAACTACGATGTGAGCGCCTTCTACGGCTACGACGAGCAGACGGGCCGATTCTACTATGCCTCGCATGAGGAAAGCCCCCTCCGCACGGCCATCTACTCCATCGACAAGAGCGGCAAACAGCGCAAGATTTCCACCGAAGTGGGCACAAACAGCGCCACCTTCAGCACCTCGATGAAGTATTTCCTCAACGTCTACTCCTCAGCCCAGCAGCCTCCTGTCACCACGCTTCGCCAGGCCAGTGACGGCAAGGTGCTTTCCACCCTCATCGACAATGCCGAACTCAAGCAGACGGTCACTCCGCTGCTCGGACAGAAGGAATTCTTTACCTTCACCACTTCCGAGGGCATCCAGCTCAACGGCTGGATGGTGAAGCCCAAGAACTTCGATGCCTCGAAGAAGTACCCTGTCATCATGTATCAGTACAGTGGTCCCGGCTCGCAGGAAGTGAAGGATTCGTGGAACATGGGATTCTTCCCCGGCAGTGTGTACGAAAGCTACATGGCCGACCGTGGCTTCGTCTTTGCCTGTGTTGACGGCCGTGGCACGGGAGCCCGTGGTGCCGACTTCGAGAAGTGCACCTATCTGAAGCTGGGCGATCTGGAGTCGAAGGATCAGGTGGAAGCAGCCCTCTATCTGGGTTCGCTGCCTTATGTCGACAAGGACCGCATTGCCATCTGGGGATGGAGCTTCGGCGGATTCAACACGCTCATGTCGATGAGCGAAGGCCGCCCCGTGTTCCGTGCCGGTGTGGCCGTGGCTGCCCCGACCAACTGGAAATACTACGACACCGTCTACACCGAGCGCTACATGCGCACACCGAAGGAGAATGCCTCAGGCTATGCCACCAACCCCATCCAGCGTGCGGCCAACCTCAGTGGCGACCTGCTCCTCATCCATGGCACGGCCGACGACAACGTGCATTTCCGCAACTTTGCCGAAGTGCAGGAGGCTTATGTGCAGGCCGGCAAACTCTTCCGTGAGCAGGTGTACACCAACCGCAACCACTTCATTCAGGGCGGCAACACGCGCCTGCACCTCTTCCGCACCATCTCCAGCTATTTCGAGGAGAAGCTGAAGTGAGTGGACGAGTGAACTAACCGGCAAGTGATTTGCTCTGACATTTACAACCAAAAGGTAAATAATGAAACAGTTTAATTCGACTATTAAAATCATTCGATTGCTTCTCCTCAATGCAAAGTGGATAATTCTTGGCATTCTATTACTCAATCTATTTGTGTTTGGATATTGGAGTAAAATGACAGAACAAGGATTGTGCGATGAAGAGACATTCTGGGGCATAGTAATCGTTGCTGCATTGGTAGCATTATTGGTATTTGACAAAGTTTGGAAGAGAATTGTCGAAAAGATTTGTTCGGTTATTACCTCGACTTGGAATAGCAAATAGAGTTCTACAAGAATTCTATTAGGATCAACGAAATGAATCAGCCCCTTTGGCGAAGAGCTTGATGCTCTCGGTCAAAGGGGCTGATTGTTTCTTTCCTTTTAGGGGAAGCTGTAATTGTTCAAGCGTCAAAACCTATGCGCGGTCGGTCATTGCGTTTCTTTTCTTCTCCATTCATCATTGCTCGAATGTGTTCATACTTCCGCAATTCATCCAAGCTTAGTGAAGGCTTTGTGTTTTTGATTGACAACAGTAGAATGTCCATCGTGATCTTGCTATGTTTGCGAAGTGCCTCACGTGAGGCTTCATTCACAATGAGTTGGATGTCGGCCGAGACATAATTGAGGGTCATATCCGCCAACTGCTTATAGTCCAAACCGAAATCGTATGGTCGTTTTTCCAAATACAATTTGAACAAAGCCATTCGTGCCTCGGTGTCCGGCACCCCAACATAGTATTTTTTGTCCATACGTCCGGCACGCAAAATGGCGGGATCTATCATATTGGGATAATTCGTTGCACCGACTATGAAAACGCCCTTTTCGCCAGTTCTGTCCATTTGGGCCAGCATTTCGTTGACCGCGCTTCTTGACATTTCGTGCACGTCACCGTTTTCCCGATTGGGAGTGAGTTCGTTTATTTCGTCAATGAAAACGACCGTTGGCGCATTCTCTGTGGCCTCTTTAAACATCCGAGCGATGTTCTCCTGTGTAGCATTCACATAGCGGCTCTTAAGCGTGGCTGGGGTGATACACATAAAGTTAAAGCCGACCTCTTCTGCAAAGTGCTTGGCAAAGAACGTCTTGCCGCAACCCGGAGGCCCATAAAGCAGCATGCCATTGGGTATCGTCACTCCATATCGTTGGTATTCTTCCGGGTTATGGAGTGGTTCGATCACATCTTCACGCATTTGTTGCTTCAATTCTTCCATGCCGGCAACAGCCGCGAATCCTTCTCCCTTTCTCTTCATAGGCGATGGCATCGCTGCTTTGTGAAGAGCCTGCTGCGAGCGGATTTTTCTTGTGGTCAATTGGCTGCCTACGATTACCTCCCCATTGATTGCTTTTATAAACTCGTCGGCAGTTTGGAATCTGTCTTCAGCGTCAAAACTCAGTGCCTTGGACATGACGTTCAGCAATTGTTCATCAAGCTCATACTTGTTTCCTTGCGGCAAAGGAAGTTCTCTGTCGCGTTCTGCCAAGATGCGTTCCATTACATCCTCTTCTTGAATTCGAGAGGTATCGATAAACCAAGGAAACTCTCCATAGAGCAGGCGATACATCAGAGTTCCCACAGCATAAAGGTCTGTCTGAACGGAACAAACACCGGCAAATCGTTCGGGAGCGAGGCAAAACGGATTCTCTTCGCCCAGGTTCGGTTTGCAGGGAGTTTGGTTCAAATAGCGCGCATGTCCCAAGCCAATGAGTTTCAGGTCATTCCAATCGCCAGCGAGGTTGAGGAGCACATTCTGCATCGTTATTTCGTTGTGAATGATCGGAATCGGCCGTGAGTGCAGAAAAGCCAGTGCCGACAGCACGGCCTTGGCTATCGCTTTTATCTCATAAACGCTGAGTTCGTCATCACGGCTGATTCTTTGCGACAATGTTTCTCCGCTGACATACTCCGTTACGAACCATGCGAACTGGCTACCATTCATCATCAGAAAGCCCGAGTCAATGCATGGGCAAAGGTTGTGGTGATGCAGTTGTCGGGCCATCTCGACTTCTGTCAGTTGTCCGTGATTGTCAATCTGGCTGCGATGGAGCTTAGAGTAATTGATCAGTTTCAGGAAACGTGTCTTGCCGTTGGAGTCTTTCACGCGGTAGGTTTCTGCATAAGAACCTTGCTTATGCGGAAACGCCACGGTGTAGGAATCTATCAGATCGTTCTTTTTGAAAAACATAAAATCAGTATGACTATTTCAATAATCCGCCAGTATTGGCCGCCTCATCGTCTGGCAACAATTTAAACAATTCCAGCACGAGTTGGCGCAATTCCTCCGTATCGGGGTGGTTGTTGATTCGTTCCAATTCCTCGTCAATCAGCTTTCGTGCTCGGCTGGAGTCTTTCCAATGCACTGTAGTGAATCGGTTGTTATAACGGCGTATGATTGCCATGCATTGATAGAGCATAGTCAGCTGCACGTAAAGTCCCGTGATGTCTTCCAGTACTGCACGGGCTACTTTCACATTTTTCGTGCGTATGGCATTATCCGTTTGCCCCCTCAGTTGGTTGACCAGTTGGGCCGACTTTTCATTTCCCAAATCAGCCTGGGCTTTTTCGAGTCTTTCAAACTCCTCACGCAGTTCTTGTTCAACGCGTTGCCATTCGGTGTTGGCGTCCAGCCTTTCAACCTTTCTGAGCAATTCACGTAGATGATTGAGCACTTCTTTCTTCTCATTCGTGTTGTCATTGTCCGTGCGAATGGCAGCCAGTTCCTGACGCAAATCGCTTACGTCAATTCCTGAATCCGACAAGGAATCCATGCTCGTCTCGGCTTCTGCCAGTCCTCTGTCAATTTCAGCTTTCGTATCAAGCATCGTGTGCTTCTTGTCTGTTTTGAGCAGTTTTTCGACTGTTGCGTCCGTTGTGAGAAAATGCGCCTCCAGCTTCATCTGTTCGGAAGAATCAACCTTTAAGGTGATGTCCACGAGGCTGTCTTCAGTGATGAGCGTATCTACGTCATCCCCCGTGATCACAACGTCGGCAACATGCTCATAGAGTGAAACCGATTTCCCTTCAGCTTCGGTGAAGTCGTCAACTTGGTAAATGGGTACCGACAGTATGTCTGTTGAAAGTCCGGGGCGAAGTTGACAGGTGGTTTTCAAGTCGTTGACCACTCCTGTGGCAGGCAATGGCTTGTTTTTCTCCAATCCTTTAGCCATACGGAATACGGCACGTTTCTTGTTTTCGTTCCAAATGGCTATGCCAATGTTGTAAGGCAAAGGCGCAGCTCCAACAACTGATCCCTGAATAATGGTAATTTCGTTAGGGAAACAGGGACGTGTATTGCCATTGTCGTCATAGCAAACGATGCTGAAAGTATTTGCTTTCCCCTCCAGCAGGTTCAGTTCCATCACGTCTCCTTTGGCATCTATTTCCATCTTGCCACTAGCCCATGCCTTGTCGCCTCTGACAAACTCAACATACACTTTGCCTGGTGAAGAGCTGGGTGCAAGGCTGACCGGCACATACTCCGTTGTCTCCACGGTGGTAGCATCGTAGTTGATGTCGAGCATGACGGTTCCGACTTGCATCTCTTCCTCTGAAACATCGGCATCCAATGTTGACGCATATAATGCGGCCCCCGTTGCAACGGCTGTCATCGGGTCAATGCTCGTGTCCACGTTCGGTGTGACTTGCTCCTTCAGCATTTGGCGGATTAGCGGACTATGCGTTGGGCCACCAACAAGAATCAGCTTGCTGATCTGAGATGGGGCGATATGGTTGCGCTGAACAAGATTCTTGCAGATATCCACAGCCTTTTGGAAGTATGGACGCACCACCTCAAAAAACCGTTCCTGCGTGATGGTCAGGTCCAGCTCGATTTCTTCGCCTTCCTCATCCTCTCCCAAATCGCCCAGATTTGAAATGATGTCCTCTTTATCTTTGAATGAGAGTTGGTTCTTGACATCTTCGGCATATGTTTTCATAGCCTCACGAAGCACCTCCTTTTTTCCAGCATCCTGCAAGTAGCCTTCAACAGCGTAGTTTTCTTGCAGATAGGGAATGATCAAGCTGTCAACGATGGCATAATCCAGATTCTTTCCTCCCAGATAGTTGTCGCCTTCCGTATCGAACACCTGCATGATGCCGTCTTCCACCTTAAGCAACGCCGCGTCGAATGTGCCGCCACCGAAGTCGAATACCATCCACAGTCCATCCTTTTCTTCGGACGAAACCCCGTAGGCCATGGCGGCGGCAATAGGCTCTTGAAGCAATTCGATCCGTTTGAAGCCCGCCATCTTTGCAGCTTCCAGGGTGGCTGTTTTCTGGTTCACAGTGAACTTGGCCGGTACTGTTATGACCACAGAGCTGAAGGTTTCGTCTATGACGAAAGACTTTAATGATTTCAACACTTCTGCTGACAATTCTTCAGATGAAAAGTTCCTGTCCAGATTGGTGCAAGGATATTGAGTGTCGGTGGCCATGGTGCGCTTGAACTCAACGTAGGTGTTCGAAGCCTCTTTACGCCATGTCTTTGTGGCGCGACGTTTGTCTTGCTTCATTGCGTTGTAAGCGGTATCTCCTTTTTGGATGGATCTTTTCCTGTTGACTGAGATGCAAGAAGGCATGGTGTTCTTCAGTACATCTGTCTGGATGACAACGGGCTTTCCTTTCTCCATACGGCAGATGGCGGAATTTGTCGTTCCGAGATCTATGCCATAGTCTATTTTGTTTCTTGCCATGACGGATTTCTTTAAATGTTTTGACTGACCGAAATTTGGGCTGCTTGAATCATCTGCCCATTATAGTTGATTTGTGGTTTGGTAATCCCGGTAATTATTTGTTTTCCTTCTTCCAATTCTTCGTCAACCACGAAGTTGGCGATAACTTTCATGCCTTCGTGGTATGGCTTTCCGAGCATATCGACTATTTCGTAGCCGTTAGCCTTGAAGTTGTCCTTCATGCGTTCCACCGCTTTGGCCAATTGCTTGTAGCCTCTGATGGAAGTGTCCATTCGCGACAGGTTGAGTTCTATGCGCACGATTTCGTCTGCCACTTTCAAGGCCAAGGAATGGTCTGGGGCATCGTTGCTCGCCACGTTCTGCGCCATGGCCATTTGCTTGTCAAGCAATTCCAGCAGTTTGTCATCCAAGTCGACCGAACGTTCCTGCATCTTCTCTTGTGCTTTTTGCAGAGCCTCTTGCGTCTTGCGTACATTATGGATGGTTGTTAAGCCAAGCTTGATTCTCTTGGCGAATGTAGCGGCTATAGCCAAAAGAGCTGCAAGCAGAATCATCCAGCCACCGACGTACCACCATGTGCGTAATGCAATGCCATGCATTGTGTTCTGCAGTTCATTGTTGGTTTGGCTTAAGCTGCCCAAGAGTTCGGATTTGTTTGTTTTCTGGTTGCTTGTCAGCTTTTGCAATTCTTCTTGCAGACTGTCCACTTTGGTGGTCAAACCTTTGTTGGCAGATTGCAAGTCAAAAATCAGCGTTTCGGCTTTTTCGTTCTTTGTCGAGAGCCTGCGGATATCCCTGCTAAGGCTCTCTTGCTGCTCCTTTAAAGTAATGATTTGCTTTTCTAATGTTTCGGTGCTATGGGTCGTTTCTTCGGCTTGTACATTAGCACAGCCTAGGCTTGACAAGACAACGACACCGATAAGGATTCTCTTCATGTTGGTATGTTTGTTCTGAGAGGTTATAAAAAAGTTGCAAGCGGCATCTGTTGTTCCCATTATAGCGCCTCTTCCTCAGAAGATTCTTCTAAATGCAGATTTCCGTTTTGCACGGGATACAATGTATACTCTCCATATTGATCGTATAATCTGACGTACTCATCTTTTTGAATTGGTCCGTTTTCTGAAACGAATCCACCTCTCACGTGCGGCTTTTCTTTATTGGGATTCCATCCTTTTCCTCCATAGAAGTAGATGTTGTAAGTGCCGTTAGGCAGATACAGACGTCCGGTTTCGTTGGCTCTGACATAGATGTGATTGACAACATGTGAATTGCTGTAATTTCTCACGATGATGACATAGTCGCAGCCCGATGTCTTGAAGTCCAGATAGTTGTCGCCCGTGTGCGACTTGTAGTACTTCTTGTAAGGTTTGGATCCAGTCTTCAGCTGATTGTTGATGTAGGTGTCATAATCAATTTCTTCTTGTGTCTTTTGGGGAGGTGCTTGCTCTATGCCATAAGGTGATAGATATTGACCTTCAGTGCACGAATCATCTGTAGCCGTACTGTCGCTTACAGAGTCCGCAGCGACTACATCTGAGGCAGGGTGTTCTTGGTTCTTTTCTTCACCTTCAAAAGCTGTGCCCAATATTCCCAGTGCAATAGTCAACGGGATTGAAATGCCAAGTTTCTTTGTATGATTCTTAAAGTGATTCCCTTCAATCCAATCCGTTATGGCAAAGCTAAAACAGATTGCCGAAATGACTCCAGATACTGCGGCTGTGCATAAGAATGCGGTACTTAATCCTTCCACTCCATATTCCCCATAAATTCTTCCGAAAAAGACGATGGGTAGGGAAATGCCTAACCCCCATGCGATGATGCGTTTCCTTCTTTTGGCGATCTTCTCACGTTTCTGTTTGAGCTGCCAAAGGGCTTCCTTGGCTTTCTTTCCTCCTTCAGAACTCGCTCCGAAAGTTGAAACAATTGCTTGATAGTCTTTTTCCGACAGAGCCAAGCGGAAAGCTTTAGAGGAGCATTTATCAGAGAGACCATTCTCTTGTGAATTTTCAGCAACATAGAACTGAACCAATTGCGAGATTGTTTGACAGTTGGAAATGGCCTGATCTTGACGGGCAATCTTTGCTTTTAGTTCGGACAATGCCGCTTTGGCCTGGGGCAAAAATGGGCTTTGCGGGTATTTTCGAATGAAAGATTCCCAATCCTCAACGGTTCTGGCAGCTTGGAATTCAAGCTTCTCTACCACTTTTTTGACCTCCTTGGCATGTTCTCCATTGGGAAAAGCCCTTAGGTATGCCTTGTAATCGTTGAGACTACGGCATGACTGGTAGTTTTCGTCATCAGTGCGTAAATCAAGGTCGTTTGCATTCAACCTGCTGCACCATCCGTAATGGATGTTGTACAGACGCGATATGTCCGAATCCTCAAATCCATTGCGTTTTGCTATGATTTCACGCAAAGTCTGTCTGTTCTTCTTGAATCTGCCGTTCTTGTACGTTGTTTCCAGATCAAACTTGTCCAGATACAATTGAGCCTGCCATGCAGAAATCAGTGTCTGTCTTAATAATTGGTCAGATTCAGATTTCAGTGCTCCATTGACTTCAGCAATGACGTAGCCAAGTGCCTCGTTTACGACCGTCGTCGAAATTTTCAGATAATACTG
Source organism: Alloprevotella sp. (assembly GCA_036802405.1). Classification (GTDB taxonomy): domain Bacteria; phylum Bacteroidota; class Bacteroidia; order Bacteroidales; family Bacteroidaceae; genus Alloprevotella. The sequence continues at coordinate 12,860 of DAIRWG010000025.1, read as the reverse complement.
ATGCTCTTTTCCCAACTTTTCCTTGATTGCCACAATATGGGGCGCACACTCTTTTATCAGTTCGATGGAGTTGCATATCCTTGGGGCTTTCTGTGCGAAATCCTTTAGATGGCCTTGAATGGACTCATGGTGAGCGATAACCGACAAAGGTGGAAGTCTTTTGATTACTTTTTCCAGAATCTGAACGTTCTCATCGCATCTGTCGGTGGCCATTTGGCCGATCACGATGGATTGGGCGTATTTGAGCAACTCGAAGGCCTTGTATGCAGTGGTTTCTTCTTCCGAATCGTTGTAGTAGTCAATGCCGCATTGCAGAATTTCCAGTCCGAGCTTGTCAGCAGCCGTTTGATACTGCACGTTTGAGTCCGACAGCAGGCTTCTTAGTTCGCGGAGCGGATTCCATGATTCGCGAACCAACGTTTCACCTGCAGAAAGCCTTGCACGGGGGCCTTTCCCTTTTGATTTCTTTGCTTTGCCAACGGCATTCTGAAGGCCTTCGATGAGTGGCTTGACAGCTTGTTCTTCAAGATGTTCTCTCCACGTCTTGCACGTCACGTGCGTCAGCAGTTCCTTGGCGCCGGCCTCAGCGCATAAGGCATCAATGAACGACACACCTAAGTTTGCCGTTTCTGTCGGGCTGATGTTTCCCAAAATGGCAGATGTGAACTGCTCTGTGTACTGTACACTTCCATACAATGCTTCTGCGCAGGAGATGGCGGTTCCTAAATCATGACGAATCAGAGCACATACGATGCGGTTTTGCAACGATGATGCACACTCTTTCTTCTGCCATATTTCTTCGGCCTTGCTCATTTCTCCGGATGTGAGGTGTCTGAAAGCCACTTCGTCTAATGGCGTGACTTTCATGAACCAAAACTGTGCATACAGCATTTGGCCATTGGGAAGAGCTAGTTGGGCATCTGCTTCAGTTACGATTGCCTCGGTTCGATAGATTGGAAAGTCGTTTTGGCTTAGGTCTAAAGGAAAAGATGTAGGTTTTCCTACCTTCAAAAACGCTTTCAGACGATTGAGGTTTGCAAGTCTTTCTTTGACAGGAGAGTTTGAATAGACTCCAAGCAGCCGATATGGGTTATTCTGCAGTATATCCATCTTGGTCCGTTAACATTCATAGCCAACCGACTCCTTCGTTGACGAAATCATTTTGCTGATACATACAGAAGTAAGGCGTGGAGTCTATCCAGTAGCAGTGCCATACCATAAATGAGCTTAGGGTATCAGAATGAAGCTTCAGTAGCTCTTAGGGCATTGGAACTCAAGTGTATGGTTACGTCTTTTAATTTGTATGTCTACCCAACCTATGACTTTGGCAATCCTTATCATTGCAAGGTGAGTGTTGCAAAGTTAAACATTTATTGGCGATTATCGCTATACTTTATTTTAAAAGTTAGTGGAAACGATCAGATACAGTCGAAAAGCTTGTCAAGTGCTTTCAACCGTTGCTTGTAGCGCGCCTTGAGTGTTTTCACGGCTTCCTGCCAGGTGGGAGAAGCATCGAAGCGGGCGGGTTCGAGGGCGTTCCATTGGTTTTGGTCGGCTGGAGCCACGGGCTTGAGCTGGCGGCTCCATGCATCCAGATTTTGAGTGAGGCGCGTGAATGACGGGCGGAGCTGATGCCAGCGCTTCTGTGCGGCTTGGCGAAACGCATGGTCGGCCAGCAAGGGCGCCATGATCTGCGAACGGTCGCAGTAGAAGGAATCCGTGCTCAGCCAGCGTATGCTTTTCCCTTTCAGGAAAGGCGGCAGCGGTCGCATTGTTTGGAACTTCTGCGGACGGAGGTCGCCACCATTGTCCACGCCCACTTCGTTGAACGCCATGTCGAAGTCCCACACGGGGCCGGCCATGGCCTTACCTTCGGGTGAAATCCGCACATGGCAGCTGCGCGGGCCGTTGGGTTCGGCGTTCATGCAAAGCTCGTGCACCAGCCACCAGTCGATGAAGGAGAGTGTGTCGATGGGCACTGCCGCCGGCAGCGAATCCGTGGCAAGGCCGCGCTCGCGTTGTGCCTGCCAGTGGTACACGTCGAGTTGCAGCAGGCTGTCACCTTGGCCGATTTTGTCCTTCACCCTTTCGCAGAGCCAGTAGATGCCCTGCCACGTTCCGTTCACCTGCAGACTGACGAATCGGCCTTGTGGCGTCACCTTCCTCAGCGACGTTTGCCGAGCCACTTCCATGGCCAATGCATTGCGCATCAGTGAATGGTCGAAAAAGTTGGCCAGCAGCACCCAATGCCGATGGGCGGGCAGTCCGCAGAGCGGTTGAGGGCGGTGCAACTTCAGTGCATAGGGATGTTTCGGTTGGGCAAAGGTGGAATGGCCGCGGCCCTTCACCCACACTTCTTCGGTGTCGGTGGCCAAAGCTAGGCGAGCCGTTTGCCATTCCCGGTTGTAAACCGTTGTGTCGGGCAGAAAAAGAGCCGCATTTGCCAGCTCCGCCTTGCTTCCGCACGATGGCAGAAGCAAGGCAGAGGCAGCAAATGCGGCCAGCGCCGTAAGAATCGTCAGCGTGTTGCGCATCATTGGTCAAGACTTACGAGCGAATAGGTGCGGCTGCCGAGACCGATGTGTTCGCCCCATTCCATGATGTGCGTGCCGTGCTGCTTGGCAATGCGGTCGAGCAGCGGGCGCGTGTTGTTGTGCTCATCGTTGTGAATCTTCGTCACGATGTCGTAGCAGGCCTGGTCGAGCGCCACGGGGTCGGTGGAAGCCAAGATGCCGTAGTCGGCAACCAGCGGCGTGGCCGGATTGGCATTGCAGTCGCAGTCGATGCTCATGCGATACATCACGCTGATGTAGACAATCTTCTTGCCTCCGTCGAAGAAGTTGTGCACACCCTGTGCGGCGGCAGCCATGCTCTCCACAAATCCGTCCTGGTTGTCGATGTGTTTCCAAAACTCGTTCACATCCTCCGTCACACCAGCCGAGTGGATGTAAGCCTTGCCCGAAGCCGAGGCCACGCCGATGCTGGCATTCTTCAGCACGCCGCCGAGTCCCCCCATCTGATGGCCCTTGAAGTGGGCCAGGTTGATCATGAAGTCGTAGTATTTGAGGTGGCTGCCCACGATGTCGTACTTCAGGTGCGTGTGGTCCGTCACGGGAATGTGAATCGTGTCCTCCTCGTCCATGATGTCCACCGGCGCCACGCGGGTGAATCCGTGTTCGCGGATTGTTTGCCAATGCTTCTCGCTCGTGTTGCGCGTGCCGTTGTAGGCCGTGTTGCACTCCACGATGGTGCCGTGCACCTCGTCGAGCAGCGGCTTGATGAAGTCGGGGCGCAGATAGCCCGTCTTTTCCGACTCGCCGGTGGAAATCTTCACCGCCACGCGCCCTTCAGCCTTGCGGCCCATGGCATGGTAGAGTTTGACGAGCGATTGGGGCTCGATGTGGCGAGTGACGTACACCACCGGTTTCGTGCCCTGAGCCAAAGCCGATGCGGCCAACACGAAGGCTGCCGCCAAAGTCAAAAGTGTTCTCTTCATAGGAAATAAGTGTGATGAAAAGTATTCTTTGGAAAACGTTTTTCATAAAGAAATGCTCACGCCCCCCAGAAAGGTGGCCTTCGGCATCGGGTTTCCGTCCACCAGCTGGTAGTGCTGCCCGAGCAGGTTCTCGCCTTTGGTCCAGACTGTGAGATGCCGGTTGACGCGATAGTCCACCGTGGCATTCACTAGAGTGAAGCATTCCTTTTGTTCGTTGCTGCCCGTGGCCGTGTAGAGTCCGGCCACCTGCATCACTCCGGCATGCACGTTCCAGGCTCCAGCATGGAAGGAGCCTCCGGCATATCCCTTGTAGACGGGAGCCGACACCACGGGGTGCTTCATGTGCAGGTAACTGTGGTTGGTGGTCACGCTCCAGTGGTCGTTGATGGCGAAGGACATGTCAGCCTCCACCCCCGCATTGTGCAGTTCGCCCGTGTTCACGTTCTGTCGGTTGATCGTCTGGATGAGGTTGTCGGCATGGATGTAGAATGCATTGAGTCCATAGTTCAGCCGCCCTTGCAGCAAGCGGTGCCGCCACGAGATCTCGTAGTTCATCAAGCGTTCCGGCAGCAAGTTCTCGTTGGAAGGCGGATAGAGATAAAGCTCGCGCATCGTGGGGGTGCGGAATCCCTTGCTCACCATCAGCTTTGCCTCCGCATGGGGCATCGGCCGTGCCACGATGCCCGCCTGTGGCACCCATTCACCGCCACTCACCGAGTGGTGGTCAAACCGTGCTCCGGCATCGAATGTCAGCCATGAAGCCAGATCCTGACGCAGTTCGGCATAGGCTCCCCATTCATTGTTGTGCACATGCCCCGACTGCTTGTTGGGTGTGTCGAGCACGGTGCCGCTCTGCCGGTCGGTGTAGAAGGCACGGCCGTAGATGTGCTGGTAGTCCAGTCCGATGGTCAGATGTCCGCCCTTCCACAAGTCGGCAGCCTGCCACCAGTTCACGCCAGCCAGTGCATCGCGCGAACGAAACAACCGCGACTGCGGTGTGCCGCCATTAGCAGCGTAGCCATCGTTGATCTTGTGGCGGCCGAAGTTGTCGTATACGCTCAGCCGTCCGCTCGTGCGCCCGTAGTGGTTGCCGATGCTCAGACTGGCCGCCCCTCGGGTAATCCACTGGTCGGCCTCCAACATGGACTGCTGCACCGTGCCCGGCCATGATGCGGCGAAGTGCATGAGGTTGGTCTGTGCGCTGATGTCCCAGTGGTCCGACAGGGCATAGCCCAAATGCACGTAACCGCCATATTCGTAGATGCCCATGTGCGGGCGGTGGTTGTCCGAACGCCCATAGCTTCCGGCCACAGTGCTGGAGAAACGTCCGTGACGCACCTGGTTGCTGGCTTCAGCCTGCAGCGTGCCGTAGCTTCCCGCACCGATGGATGCTTGCGTCTGCACCCCGTCGAGGTGCATCTGCCGGGACACAATGTTCACCACGCCGCCCATGGCATTCGAGCCGTAGAGCAGCGAAGCAGGGCCGCGCAGCACTTCCACGCGGTCGGCCATGAAGGTCGGGTAGGAGTCGGCCACGCTGTGTCCATAGATGCCGCTGAACTGCGGATGTCCGTCGATGAGCACCATCACCTGGCCGCTTCCCGACGAAATGCCGCGCAGCATCATGCCTCCGCTGCCGCCTCCGCTCACCCCATATCCCATCACGCCACGCCCCGTCACCATCAGCCCGGGCACCTGTTCGGCCAGTGTGGAGAGCATGTTGGGCCGATGGTCCTCGGTCAGTGTCGGCCGTGCCACCACGCTCACCGTCATCGGCAGGTGGCGGAGGTCGGTGGCCGTTTGTGTGCCGGTCACCACGGCTTCTGATAGTTGCGTGCCGACAGAGTCGGCTGCTGATGTGAATCCTTTGGCAGCGGATGGTTGCCATAGGGCGGGGGCCGTCAGTACGGCCAGCATCAGTTTTCGTTTAGCCTTCATTTGCATCGTATCGTCTTGTTAGGGGCACTGCCATGAGGATCCTTTCGATTCCGACCGATTTCTCACAGCATGGAGGTGTTGCCCATTGTGTTCACCATGCAAAATTAGAAGAAAGCGTGCCATCCCTTTCTATGAATTTTACGGATTTCCAAACCCATATTACAGAAAGGCATGCGCCGCGAGACGATTCGTGGCACATGCCCTTCATCATATGAATGCGGCTATTTCGGCAATGTCACCTTGAACAGGGGCGATTCCTTGTGCTCCTTCAGCAGTTCCTGCTTCAGTTCGTTCAGGATGTCGGGATAGTCGGCAGCCACATTGTGGTCCTCATGGATGTCGGTGGCCAGATCGTAGAGTTCACACACCCCCTTGCGCACCACCAGTTTCCAGTTGCCCTTGCGCAGGCCCATCTGGTTCGTTTCGTGGAACTCCCAGTACAGGTGGTCGTGCTCCTTCTGCTCCTTGTCGTGGCCGAGCAGGGTGGGCAGGAAGGAGATGCCGTCGAAGCAGTCGTCGGCGTAGTCGGGGTTCAGATAGTCGTTGGCCTGATGGCCGAGCAGGTCGCAGAAGGTGGGCAGGATGTCGTAGAATGCCAGCTGGTGATCGTTCACGCTTCCCTCCTTCACATGTCCCGGCCAGCGCACGATGAAGGGGATGCGGATGCCCCCTTCGTAGCAGGCACGCTTCAGTCCGCGCAGTTTGCCGTCGCGTCCGAAGAAAGTGGGGTCGGCACCGCCTTCCTCGTGTGGGCCGTTGTCGGAGGAGAAGATGAGAATGGTGTTGTCGGCCAGTCCGCGCTGCTTCAGCCGGGCCATGATTTCGCCCACGTAGGCATCGAGCCGGGTGATCATGGCCGCAAACTGGGCATGCATGTGCGTGTTGGCATGGTAGCGGTCGATTCCGGCAAACGAGATGTCGTTGCAGAATCGCTGCTTGTAGGCTTGCAGGATGCTGTCGTCGGGTTGGTAGAGTTCGGCATGCGGCAGCGTGTAGGTGAAGAAACCGTAGAACGGCTGGTCGGGCTTCTGTTCGTCGAGCCACTTCAGAGCCTCCTGGTGGATGAGGTCGCCCGAGTACTGCGTGCGGTGGGCATAGTCGGCATTGTCGGTGCCGTACTTCGTGTTCTCCGTCAGTTCGATGCGCACCGTCTGCTTGTCGCCGGCCCGGGTGCTGAAGCGATTGAGAAAATTGGGGTAGTACATGTGGGCCATGTACTGGCAGATGTAGCCGTAGAACTCGTCCACGCCGCGCTTGTCGGGCGTGGAGGTCGAACCCTCATAGCCGCCGGCCCATTTGCCGAACATGCCTGTGGCGTAGCCGTTCTTCTTCATCACTTCGGGCAGGATGATGTGGCGCGGGTCGTAAGGTTCCTGTCCCACGCGGTCGGGGTCTTGGCTCTTGCCATACGTCACGTTGGGGCGCCCCGTCCAGTATTCGCGGTTGCCGCGCACATGGGTGTGTCCCGTGTGCTGTCCGGTCATGATGGTGGCGCGCGAGGGAGCGCTCACCGGGCTGCCGGCATAGGCTTGGGTGAAGCGCATGCCCTCCGAGGCCAGACGGTCGATGTTGGGCGTGTTGATGTAGGGCTGTCCGTAGCACGCGAGGTCGCCGTAGCCCATGTCGTCGCACAGGATGAATATGATGTTTGGCTTGTCGGCATGCTGGGCTGCCGCGCCGAGCGGAGCGAGGAGCGCACCGCCGAGAAGGAGATATTTGTTCATTCTTGCTTGTTTGTTAGGGTGTCCAGTTTGATGTACTCATTTTGCATGCGTCAAAGGCGGGCTGAAAGCCCATTCCATGCCCACTCATTCGGATGCTCGTTGAATCAATAATGCGAACAACAAACTGTACACTCTACTTGTTTGTTACTTTTTTTGAAACCTCCCCCATGCTCCAAAAGCCTTCAATCTCTAAAGAGGGAGGGGCCTTGCAGAACGTGGGGGTGCTTATGGTTGAAGAGAAATTGAGGGAGAGGGAGCTTGCAGAAGAATCTCCCCTTCGCTCACTTCCTGATGCGCTTTTTGCCGTTTTGCACATACACGCCGTGGTGCGTTTGGGGGTTCACACGTTGGCCGCTTAGGTTGAATGCTTTCAGCGAAGCATGGCTTTGGTCCGATGCGGAGGGCAAGGCAATACCCGTGGGCGACTTGTCGGTGTTGGGCGAGAACAGGGCTGTGAGTGTCACGCTTTGCGTAGCGGAGAGGGTGTATTCCGCTTGGGTCGACACCGTTCTCCCTTCGCACGTCCATCCCAAGAACCGGGCATTGCCTGCTGGAACGGCCTTGAGTGTCACCTCCGTACCCCGGCTGAGTGAACAGGTCAGTTTGCCAGCGAATGCTTCGTTGCCGTCCGTCTGGGCAAAAGCCACCCGTCCGCGCAGGGAGTCGCACGAAGCAATGGTCAGTGTGCGGAGCGCAGCATCACCATCGGTCACCCGGAGGAAAAAGTCGTGGCAGAAGCCGTGCACATCGTCCTCCGCCCCCTCCATGCCGTTGTTGGTCAATCGCAGACGAAAGCGCGAAGTGCGCAGGCTGGCCGTGTCGGGCACGGTGAAGGTGCATTCACCCGCGTCCTTTGTGCCCAGCGTGTGCGACGATTCGAAAATGCCGTCGCCGTCCCAATCGAAGTAAACGGTAGCTTCGTAGCTTCCATCCATTTTCTGAGCCCTATAGCTCACGGTGGCTTCCGCTCCACGCACCACCGTGGCCCGGTCGTTGCGTTCCATCACGAAGGCATCGGTCGGTCGTTTGGCTTGGCTGAAATGCACCTCGTCAGTCACCGCAGGCCCTTGCAGGTCGATGGCCGAGAAAAAGGTGCTGGTGCCCTGTCCGCATGGCAGATTGTACACCCCGATTCGCTTCGAAAACTCGCTGCGCACATCGGGCTGAGGAGCCTCGTAGTCAAAGTCCGTTGCACTCAGCCTCCAGTAGGAATTGCCGCGGTTGTAGCGGATGGAGTAAGCCACCACGCGGTTTGTGCTTTGTTCGAAGTTGAGGCCAAGAGTGTTGTCGGCTTGCGGGTCGATCACTTGGTCGGTGCTGCACAGGTAGTAGTAGCCTTTGAGTGCTCCGGCGGCCGTGTTGGCCTTCACTTCCAGAGGCACCTTGTCGGTGCCCACCTGCACCTGTTGCGTCGTGCCGTTTTGCTGAGGCAAATGTGTGCTTTGGATGTAGAGTCCCGAGGCCACGTTCTGCACATAGTAGCGGTCGGCCTCGCCTGTGGGGATGAAGCGCCAGTACTGTTTGTGCGTGCGGTCAGCCGTTCCTGCAGCGAGTCCAGCCGTCGATTCGTAAATGTAGGCATGCTGCATGCTCACACGGTTGATCAGGTACACCTTCCCTTCTTCGGGGGCGTCAGTCTTTTGAGCCATTACGGGAAACGTGGCCAGTGAACCCACTAAAATGAATGCCAAGGGGTGTGTCTTCATGTGGTGGAGTTTTATGGTTGTGAAATGAGTGATTTTTTTTTGGGGGGGGGAGGAAAGTCCTCACCACCCGGTCTGTGCCCATCCGGCAGCGGAGTACCATTCCGTTTGCTGGAAGGAGCGGTTGAGATCGCCGTGGATGGAGAAACGCGCATTGCGGGTGTAGACGTCCTGCGGAACGAACATGCTCACCGAACGGAATTCATCGGTGCTGACCGGCACATACTGCATGGTCCACACCCCCGGGCCGATCCAGAAACTGCGTGTCGATCCGTGAAACATGACCGCCTCGTCGAGTGCAGCGCTCACCCGCTCGAAGTCAGCCTCCGGCAGGATGGCCCGCAGGGCCTGGCGCGCATCGTAGTTGTGCGGGCGGTAGGCATACGACGAGGTGTAAGCCTGATAGTTGAGCACCCCTTGCAGGTCGGGCGAACGGCGGCCGGTGAGCGAAGAGTGGGGCAGTGTCTCGCGCAGCGCATCGGCCAATGCCTGCAGACGGTCGGTGCGGATGCACGAGATGCTCAGTCCGAAGTCGGCATAGTCGTTGGCGTAGGTCGTGTCCTGCACGTTGGCCAGATAGGTGCGCGCCAGATCGGCCACATCGCTGGTGAAGAATCCGTGCCGGATGTCGTTCGTGTAGTTCGACCCGCATCCCGGAGTGGCCATCGGTGCCGCCACCACATAGTCAGTGGCATGGCGCAGCGCATAGGCCGTTTCCAAATTCTGCATCAGGCAGGCATCGAAGAAGATGAAGCGCGGATGCACTCCCGCTGTCGTGATGGCGCGTGCCATATCCTCCACGCCCATTTGCGGCCCGTTGTTGCTCATGTGTCCGTTGGGCCCCGCATCGATGCCGAAGGCCAGCAGCGAGGGCGTGGCAGGCACCGTTTTGGGCTGGCGCGAGTAAGTGGTGTCGGTGGGAGGAATCCAGCCGTCGGCATGCGACCACATCACCAGACCGAAGTCCTTGCTGGTGAAGGTGGTGTCGACATAGCGCAGCACATCGTGCAGTGTGGCGGGATCGGTGGAACAGACGTCCGTGCTCCATTGTCGCACAAGCCGGGGCTCGGAGGTGCGGCGCGTCACCTCGTAGAGGCGTGGCGCACGATTGTCGTCGACGAACATCAGCACGCGCCCGTCGGAGGGAATGAATTTGCGTCCGCGCATGATTTCGGCCGAATCGGCCCGATGGTAGTTGCCGGCTCCCAAACTGTTCTGTGCGGCCATGTAGACGAGCACGGTGCGTGTGATCGTTGCCCCCTCGGGCGCATCGTCGTGGCAAGCCGAAAAGGAAATGCAACTGGCTGTCGCCAGCAAAGCGGCCAGAAGTCGGGTGATGCCGCATCGGCGGAAGCGTGCGGTGCCGGATGGTTGCGTCATATGTGAAAAACTTTTGTTCTGTATGGAATGCGGATACTTGTACAATTCTGTGAAAGCCTCCCCCTTCGCTGAATGCGTCATTGGCGTGCTTGGGTGGCAGAGGCGAATTCGATGTCCACCTTTTTGAAGCCCATGGCTTCAAAGGTCTTGGTGAACTGCACGCGCGCATTGTCCTCCGCCGTCTTCAGATTCTGTGGCGTGAGGCAGCGCTGCATCATCAGTTTCCGAGCCTGGGCATAGAGCTGGTTGCGTGCCTCGGGCGGGCAGATGCCCTTCTCGTAGAACGAGCGCGTGCGGGCCTCGTCGATGAAGTTGTCGTCGAGCAGGCCGATGGCGGGCAGCCGCAAGCGGGCCACCGAGTCGGGCAGCGAGGTGAACCAATCGTCGGATGCCTTTGTGAGGTCCACTCCCAGGCGCAGCGTGCCGGTGTAGATGCGCACCAGACGGTCGGTGCCGAAGGTGCGGCGGCGCGACCATTCCACCAGTTCCTCCGTGCTGACGGATAGAAATTCCCACTGGCCGATGTCGCGGATGGAGCGCACCTCCTCGGCACTCACATCGATGCGTGTGTCGTGCTTCACGGCCAGTTGCACGGGCGGATGCTCCTTGGCCGTGTGCACCATGTAGGCAGCGGCCACGGCAATCAGCGCCACCAGCCCAAGCCACCAGAAACGCATCAGGTGGCGCCACCAAGCCCACACCAGCCTTGGCCAGTGCCTGTGCTTGTCGGGCTGTCGGCCGTTGCTTCCATCCGTGGGATGGTTCGGCCGTTCGGAGGGGAAGGGTGATTCTTTCATGCGGGATGGATGTTTTGCAGCAGTTCGTGGTCGGTGTAGTCCTTGCGGAATCGGATGGTGATGCGCCGCTCGTCGAACCCCATGCGCCGGAGCATCGGCACCAGAATCTGGGCAGCATTGCGACGGGCCTGTGCGGCAATGCCCAGCCGTCCGGCATGGCTCATGATGCTGTCGGCCCCTTGCCGGGCAAAGTCGGCCAGTTCGGCATCGGAATAGCGCGACCGTGTCAGGTCAATGTATTGCCGGGTGCCGTTGTGGTCAACGCGTGAAGCCGTGGCCACCACTTGCGGGTCGGGCAGGGTGATGACGATGCTGCTGTCGGCTCCGCGGTCCACCTGGGCTGCACTGAAAGTGCTGAAGTCGATGTAGGCCTTCAGCGTCACCGTGATGGGAATGGCCACCTTGCGGTCGCCCACTCGGGTGGCCACTTTCACGGGCATGCCCAGCACCTGCCCCTCCAGCGTGGGGGCATCGGAGTGGGTGACCACTTTGTGAATCTGATACTCGGCCGTGTAGAGGCGCGAGGTGCGTGCCACTTCCATCACGATGCGGGGTGTGCCGGGCAGCTGGGCTGCCTGCACTGTGTCGGCGCGTTGCAATGGGGCCGATGTCCTTCTGCATCCGCTGCCCGAAAGCAGCATCAGCACCATGATGAGGGGCAGAATGCCCAAGGCATAAGGGCGATGCACTGTGGCGTGAACCGTGCGAGGGCGTGGAGTGCGGCTGTGTGGCATAAGGCTGTGTGGTGTTTGCGATTCTGACCGGGGCGTCATGCTGTGATGAACCGCCCGTTCTCAACCACAAATTTACGGAATTATGCCGATTCTCTCCACTTCTTCGGCCCGAATCCTTGCTTTTCTGAGCAAGATTTCGTTATTTTGCTTCTTGATTGATCATTAAAACCTATTTCAACGTGAAACGCAACTCATGCATTGCCCCAATTGCCATGGCCGTGCTGGCCTTTTCCGCGCTCAGCTGCGGTGGCAACAAAAACGATAAGGAGGTGGCGGCCACCGACACCGTGCAGCAAGCAACGGTCGTCGAAAAGCCTTATGCCGATTCGCCTTCCACCTATGCCCAATCCGTCAAGTTGGGCGGCCATGAATTCATCATCAGCATCACGCGCAAGGCCGACCCCTCGCTTCCCGTGGTGGAGGACGAGCTGGGAAAGAAGTTCTATGCCAACCGTGTGGAGGTGAACATCACGACCGAAGGCCGCGATTTCTTCCACAAGAGCTACACGCGCGAGGCTTTCGAGGATTTCCTCAGCAAGGAGGAGTTGCAGGGCTCCGTGCTCTTGGGTATGGCTTACGATTCCGACAAGAGCGATGGCCATGCCATTCGTTTGGGTGCCCAGGTGGGGCAGGTGGGCATCGGTGAAGGGCCGGCGTTCGTCGTGGAAATTCCCATCGACGGCGGTGCCTCCAGCATCGTGCGCGACAAAAACCAGGACACCACACGCGACGACGGATTCTCGGACTGACTTCATCCCGTTGGAACGGGGGTGGGCGTGCTTGGTGGAAATATCCAGCCGCGAGGCTTTGCCGCCCCCTGTGGAAGTCGATGCTCTGCTCGTTTCTCGTAGCTCTTCGCGCGCGCACGCGTTACAAGTAATTGCACAACTTGCTGTCACCTGTCACTTCCTTCCCGTCCGCAAACCTCGGCCGCTCCTTGTTTGGTCGTCTGCCTTGGTGTCGTGTCACCGCTTCTCGGGAGTTTTACAAGTCCAGGGCTCTTTCTGCCAGTTACTTGTAATGTTCAGATAAATAGGGTGTCCATTTTGATGTTCTCATTTCGCATGTGTCAAGGGCGGGCTGAAAGC
>DAIRWG010000024.1:0-24648 GCA_036802405.1 Alloprevotella sp. | reverse complement strand
TAAGCTGAAAGTAATCAGAGTGAGATAATATAAAATAATTCTGAACACCTACTTAAACTAAAAATAAATAGAAATATATGGAAAGCAGAAAAGAAAAGGCAGCTCAACTGAAACGCTGTGGGGCGCACAACTGCACACAGTCGGTGCTTTGTGCTTACAGCGACTTTACCGCACTTGGCGAAGAGACACTGAAACACATCGGCAACAGCTTTGCCGCTGGCATGGGAAACATGGAAGGCACATGTGGCGCAATAGTAGGTGCCGGAATCGTATTGGGCCTTGCCACACGCGACAAGGCACGCGCCATGAAGGGTATGCGAGAGATTATGAATAAGTTTGAAGGACGCAATGGCGCCACGCAATGCAAACTGCTGAAGGGTGCTGGAGGCGGCAGAGTGCTGCGCGAATGTCCACTTTGTGTGGCCGATGCGTCGGAATTTCTTGAGGAACAACTCGAAAAACTTTGATGCGTCATGGCAAAGTATAAGGCTGAAAATGAGCAAGACCGCTGCGTGGCGTGCGGTGTCTGCGTGAAAGTGTGCCCCTTGGAGGCTATTAGCATATGTAAGGGCTGTTACGCCGTGGTGGATGAAAATGTATGCATAGGATGTGGAATTTGCGAGAAGAACTGCCCGGCAGGAGTGATGCACAAAGTGTTGAGATAGAAAGATTATGGCAAGACAGAAAGCAAAAAAGTGGAGCGACTATATGTGGATAGTCTCCGCAACATATTTCACCCTCGGATTCTTCAACATAGTGTTTGCATGGCTTGGAGTAATCTGCTTCATAATACCGCTGCTCATGGCGATATTCGGGGGCGGCAAGGGCTACTGCAACAACTATTGCGGCCGCGGGCAACTATTCATGCAGATAGGCAATACATTGGGATTGTCAAGCAGAAGAGTGGCACCAAGGTGGCTGTCGAGCAAGTGGTTCAGAAACGGGTTTCTCCTTTTCTTCATGTTCTTCTTCATCCAGATGATATGGCTCACGGTGCAGGTGGCAAAGGGCATGGAGTCGCTTCGCGAGAGCATACATCTGCTGTGGACATTTGACGTGCCTTGGCATTGGGCTTACCCCGTGGCGATAGAGCCTTGGAAGGCGCAGTTTGCCTTCGGACTGTATGGCATCATGCTTACATCGCTGATAGTGGGCGTAGTTCTCACCGTGACATTCCGTCCGCGCACATGGTGCGTGTTCTGTCCGATGAGCAACATGACGCAAATGATTTGCAAGCTTAAGAACAAACAGACCGCTGACAAATGACAATACAACAACTACGTTATATAGTAGCAATCAGCCGCTTTCGCAATTTTGCGAGAGCGGCTGAGTCGTGCAATATCTCGCAGCCCACGCTGAGTGCCATGCTCATGAAACTAGAGGAAGAACTTGACATCAAACTGTTTGAGCGCACCAACAAGTCGGTTACACCCACTGCCGTAGGAGAGAAGATAATACGCCAGGCTGAGAAGACGCTGATGGAGGCCGACCGCATCGCAGAAATTGTAGCAGAAGACAAGGGGAGCATAGGTGACAGGCTTGCATTGTCTGTCGGCCCGACAATCGCGCCATATCTTCTGCCAAAGTTTATAAGACATTATCGTGAGAGTTATCCGCAAGTGGAGCTGTCCATTCAGGAAATGAAGGCATCATCCATGATTGAAGCCTTGCTGCGCGGCGAGATTGATGTCGGCATAGCCATCAGTGGCAATGTGTGCCGTGGACTGTTAGAGATTCAGCTCTATACGGAACCTTTCTATGTGTATTTGGCAGAAAGTTGCTGGCGCAAGCTTCCCACCTTCAAGCCCGAAAACCTTGAGCATGAAAGCATGTGGATTATGCGAGAAGCACAATGTCTGCGCGACAGCGCATTCTCATTCTGCAAGGCCCGCAGCAAAGGTCATCACATATATGAGGCGGGCAGCATAGACACACTCATACGCATAGTCGACGAGAACGGTGGATTCACCATTATTCCTGAAATGCACCTCCCGTTTCTCAGTGAGCGGCAGCGTGCCAATGTGCGCAAAATAGAAGGCGACCATCTGTCACAACGCCGCATATCGCTATACATAAAGGACGACTTCATACAGCAGCGTCTGCTCAACACCATAACCGACACGCTCAAGGAGTATCTTCCCAAAGGCATGATGGCTGAAGGCGTGGCAAAGTATGGCATACGTTTGTAGAAAGTGCCGCACATCAATGCCCGTACTACCCGAGGATTTGAAGTCTCTGTAACGACATTTAGGATATGCACAGGCTATCATCCCTGCTCACCGCATCAGCGTTGTGCGTGGCGGCTGATGCACAGATACACCTCACCGTGAACCTTCAGAACAACCACCTATGCCGCGGCATGGAGGTGGCCGACGGCTGCGTTGTGTTCACCGACCTTGGCTATACGTTTGCCAACAACGAATCCGCAGGCCGACAAGGCATATTTCCAGATAGGGGCGCAGATAATACATCTGTAACCGTCAATTAACGGCTGAAAAATCAGCGACGGAATCAATAACTAATAATTAGCAAATAATAACTAAAGAAATGAACATAAAAGACTTCACAACAGGCGTGCAGCGCAATGGCATACTATAAGGTGATGGCATCGCCAGATGATTATCGCAATCGTGCCCAAATCATGTGGGCAGGAAGCCTTGCACATAATGGACTGACTGGATGCGGAACCACTGGCGACTTCGCCACTCACCAACTTGAGCATGAGTTGAGTGCCTTGTTCGATGTGGCTCATGGTGCAGGATTGGCCGCACTGTGGGGCAGTTGGGCACGTTACGTTCTCAAGGAAAACGTGTCACGATTTGTACGCTTCGCTGTCAATGTGATGGGCGTTCCTAATGATTTCACCGACCCAGAAGCCACCGCATTGGCTGGCATCGAGGCCATGGAACGATTCTACAGGGACTTGTCCATGCCTATTTCCATCAACGAACTCATTGGACGTGACATCACCGATGACGAAATACATTTAATGGCGAAAAAATGCAGTTTGGGTAACACTTGTACGATAGGGCATTTCAAGGCGTTGGATATGCATGACATGGAAGAGATATACCGTATGGCATGATAGCAACTAACGAATGAGGCAGGAATGTCAATTACATTTCTGCCTCACAGCATATATTTCCTTTTTCTATATCGCTTGTCTTTTCATAAGGATTACCTATCTAAGGTTCATTCGACTTGACTTTATCACTCGAAATGTCGGATGAACATCTTTTTTGTGTAATATACCTCAACACTCCTATAGAACCCCAAAGAAATGGGGGTGTTGTCGTTTTTGGCTACCCGACAAAAAGAAAACGGCCGATACTCAAGGAGTGTCAGCCGTTTTTGTGTACCCAGAGCCGGGGTCGAACCGGCACGGGTTGCCCCACTGGTGTTTGAGACCAGCGCGTCTACCGATTCCGCCATCTGGGCTGCTTCTCTGTCCCCGGTTAGGGGCTTAAAGCGGTGCAAAGATAGGAAGTTTTGGCGAAACGTGCAAAGCAATGGGCGGAAAATTTGCTGAATATGGCCGTTTTTTCGCTTCTTTGGTTCGTTTCGTCTTTTTTATAGGAGGGAAATGGAGAAGCTTGCGGTTATTTTCTTAACTTAGCATCGCAATACCGCGGACAATCAGCCGTTCTATAGAGCGGATGCCCCGCCGAAGGGCGGTTGTCGGCAGCATCGCATGAACTGACCGAACATCGAAACTGATCAAAACAAAATTTGCCTCACATTATGATGGAAACTCTGGAGAAGAACTATTGCCTCATCTTGGCCGGCGGCATCGGCCGGCGTTTGTGGCCTGCCAGCACCAAGCAACTTCCCAAGCAATTCATTGACTTCTTTGGCTCCGGACGCACGCTCCTGCAGCAGACGTTCGACCGATTTGCACGCTTCATTCCCCGCGAACATATCTTCATTTCAACCTTCGAGGACTACGTGCCGCTGGTGCGCGAGCAGCTGCCTGAGGTGCCCGAGCAGAACCTCCTGCCCGAACCCGTGCAGCTCAACACGGCGCAGGCTGCCGTGTGGGGCACGTGGCACGTGGCGCTGAAGGATGCCGAAGCCCGCGTGGTGGTGAGCCCGGCCGACCAGCTGGTGCAGCATGCCGACCGGTTCGAGGAGCAGATCGGCAAGGGACTGGCCTATGTGGCTGCACACGACGAATTCCTGGCCTTGGGCGTGCGCCCCACCATGCCCAACACGGCCTACGGCTACATCCAGATGGGCGAGGAGGTGAGCGGCGGACTCTACAAGGTGCAGTCGTTCAGCGAGAAACCGGCCTTGGACTACGCCCGCATGTTTATGGACAGCGGCGAATTCCTTTGGAACACGGGCATATTCCTGTGGCGTGCGCAGGTGCTGGGCGACACGATGGCGCGCTTGGCGGGCCGTCCGTCGGAGAACGTGGAGACGCTGGCACGCCAGATGGTGACCATTGCCGAGGAAATGGCCTATGTGCGCTCGTCCTTCTCGAGCGAGATGCCTCGCTCCATCGACTTGTTTGTGCTGGAGAAGTGCCCGAACGTGGCGGTGCAGGAGTGCACTTTCGGCTGGGCCGATGTGGGCTGCTGGACGGGGCTGCGCGAGTGCGGGCGGCAGGACGCCGACGGCAACATGCTCAGCGGCGATGCACGGGTGATGTTTTCGGGCACGCAGCGGTGCATGGTGCGCTTGCCCAAGGAAAAGCGGGCCGTGATTGCCGGACTCGACAACTACCTCGTGGCTGAGCAGGGCGACGTGCTGCTCATCTGCCCCAACGGCGACCCCGACCTCGTGCGGCGACTCATCAACGAGGCGCAGGTGGAACTCTGACCGAAAGCCGGACCGAACGGCATGAATGGAGGCGGCAAGGCGAGCTTGCCGCCTCCATTTTGGCTTTTCGCGTGGAGGAAACGGGCGAAAAGCCTTTTCAGTGGCCAATGCCGTGGGGCAAAGTGCGGAAGTTCGCGCATAAATGCCTATATTTGCAGAACTCAATGCTCAAAGCCGCTTTGACTGAAAGGAAATGCGGCGGACCGAAAAACATTTTACATCACACATACACACCAATCAACTTATGCGCAAGTCAACGATGGCCCTCCTCATGGGCCTCATCGCCGCACCGGCCTGGGCACAGATTGCTCCCTTGGGAGGATTCTACTACGGGCAGATGCAGGCACCCACAGGATGGGAGTGGCAAAGCCCCGATTCCGTGGCCTACAACAAACAGCAGCCGCATGCCTGGTTCTTCTCCTTCGGCAACGTGGAGCAGGCACGCCGCGTGCTGCCCGAAAACAGCTCGCTCTGGCAGTCGCTCGACGGCGAATGGCAGTTCCATTGGGCCAGCAATCCCGACCAGCGTCCGAAGGATTTCTACCGCACGGACTTCGACGACTCGAAGTGGGACAAGGTGCAGGTGCCGATGAACTGGAACGTGGCCGGCCTGCAGACCGACGGCACATTCAGATACGGCAAGCCCATCTACTCCAACCAGCGCGTGATCTTCCAGCACAGTGTGCGCGTGGGCGACTGGAAGGGAGGCGTGATGCGCGAGCCGCGCAAGGACTGGCTCACCCACACCGACCGCAACGAGGTGGGCTCGTACCGACGCACGTTCACCATCCCCGCCGACTGGCAGGGCAAGGAGGTGTACATCAACTTCGATGGCGTGGACTCCTTCTTCTACCTCTACATCAACGGCCACTATGTGGGCTTCTCGAAGAACTCGCGCAACCTGGCGCAGTTCGACATCACACCCTATCTCAACAAGAAGGGCGAGAACGTGGTGGCCGTGGAGGTGTATCGCCACAGCGACGGATCCTTCCTCGAGAGCCAGGACATGTTTCGCCTGCCGGGCATCTTCCGCACCGTGGCCTTGACGGCCAAGCCCAAGATGCAGGTGCGCGACATCAAGGCCGTGGCCGACTACGACGACTCTTACACCCAGGCCAGCCTCGACATTTCGGCCGAGGTGCGCAACCTCACCACGAAGGTGGCCAAGGGCTACACCATCGAATACTCCCTCTACCAGAACAAGCTCTACTCTGACGAGAACACCCTCGTGCCAGGCGTGAAGGCAGTGGCTCAGGTGGGCGAAGTGGGCAAGGGGGCCGAGCTCACGGCCAAGGTGCGCCTGGAGGCAGGCAGCAAGGTGAAGCCCTGGAGTGCGGAAGCTCCCTGGCGCTATGTGCTGGTGGGCGAACTCAAGGACAAGAAGGGCGTGACGGTGGAGACCTTCTCCACCAGCGTGGGATTCCGCAAGATCGAAATCAAGGACACGCCGGCCGACAAGGACGAATTCGGACTGGCCGGACGCTACTACTACCTCAACGGGCAGCCCATCAAGATGAAGGGTGTGAACCGCCACGAGAACAACCCCGCCACGGGCCACTACGTGACACGCGACCAGATGGAGCACGAGGTGTTCCTCATGAAGCGCGGCAACATCAACCATGTGCGCGACTGCCACTATCCCGATGCGCCCTACTGGTACTACCTCTGCGACAAGTATGGCATCTATCTGGAGGATGAGGCCAACATCGAGAGCCACGAATACTACTACGGCAACGCTTCGCTGAGCCACGTGCCTGAATTCCGCAATGCCCACGTGGCCCGCAACATGGAAATGGTGCACGCCACGGTCAACCACCCTTCGGTGGTGATCTGGAGCCTCGGCAACGAGGCCGGGCCGGGCAAGAACTTCGTGGACTGCTACAATGCCATCAAGGCCTACGACACGAGCCGCCCCGTGCAGTATGAGCGCAACAACGACATTGTCGACATGGGCTCCAACCAGTATCCCTCCATCCCCTGGGTGCAGGGAGCCGTGAAGGGCAACTACAACCTCAAGTATCCCTTCCACATCTCCGAGTATGCACACTCCATGGGCAATGCCGTGGGCAACCTGGTGGACTACTGGAACGCCATCGAGAGCACCAACTTCTTCATGGGCGGTGCCATCTGGGACTGGGTGGACCAGGCCATCTACGGCTACGACCACGGCACCCGCTTCTGGGGCTACGGCGGCGACTTCGGCATGGACAACAAGCCCAACGACGGCATGTTCTGCATGAACGGCATCATGCGCCCCGACCTCACTCCGAAGGCACAGTACTACGAGGTGAAGAAGGTATACCAGAACGTGGGCGTGAAGGCGATCGACATGACCAAGGGCCAGATCGAGATTTTCAACAAGAACTACTTCGAACCGCTTCAGGGCTACCAGATCGTGTGGTCGCTCTGGAAGGACGGCACCTGCGTGATGAAGGACCAGCCGCTGATGGGGGCCAAGAACATCGTGGGCCCGCGTGAGAAGCAGGTCTACACGCTCGACTACAACTATGCTTCGCTCGATCCCGCTTCCGAATATTTCGTGAAGGTGCAGTTCCTGCAGGGCAAGGACATGCCTTGGGCTCCCAAGGGCTATGCCCAGATGGAGGAGCAGCTCCTTGTGCGCACCGCCACGGAGCAGGCTCCCGCTGTGGCCGCTGTGGCCAAGGCTGAGGCCGGCACCAAGCTGCAGGTGGCCGAAGCCGAGGGCGTGACCACCGTGAAGGGCGAAGGCTTCGAAGCCAGCTTCGACAAGCTGACGGGTTCGCTCACCGCACTGCGCTACGGCGACCAGACCATCATCAGCCAGGGCAACGGCCCGAAGCTCGATGCCTTCCGTGCACCCACCGACAACGATGCCGGCATCGGCTATCCCAACGACTGGTTCAAGAACGGCCTTTACGACCTCAAGCACCGCGTGCTTTCCGCTTCGCACAGCATGAAGAAGGACGGCACCGTGCAGCTCACCTTCACCGTCGAGAGCCAGGGCGAGGAGGGTTGCCGTCAGGCTTACGGCAACGGCGACCGCACGCCCGACAAGATGTACACCTTCAGCGAAGGCCGCCACAAGCTGGGCGAGGGCGACTTCAAGTTCACCACCAACGAGGTGTACACCGTCTATCCCGACGGGTCCATCGAGCTGCAGTCGTCCATCTCGGCCAACAAGGCCAACATGGTGCTGCCCCGCATCGGCTACGCCATGAAGCTGCCTAAGGAGCTGAAGCAGTACTACTACTACGGACGTGGCCCCGAGAACAACTACAACGACCGCCGCACGAGCCAGTTCATCGAGCTTTACTCCAGCACCGTCGACAAGCAGGGCATCATGCTGCCCAAGCCTCAGGCCATGGGCAACCGCGAGGAAGTGCGCTGGTGTGCACTCACCGACGAGTCGGGACGTGGCGTGGTGTTTGTGGCCGACAGCACCATGTCGGCATCGGCACTGCCCTGGAGCCAGCAGGAACTCACTCCTGCCGCCCATCCGCACCAGTTGCCGCAGTCCACGGGCACGCATCTGCACCTCGACGCCAAAGTCACCGGTCTGGGCGGAGCCAGCTGCGGACAGGGCGGCCCCTTGGCACCCGACCGCACCACTTCGTCGAACTACGACTTCGGCTTCATCATCCGTCCGCTCAACCTCGGCCGCGCTGCCGCTGCCCACATCACCGAAACGGCCAAGGTGAGCCCCTCCGGCGAACGCCCCATCAGCATGGCCCACAGCACGGTGGGTGTGGTCACGCTCAGCACTTCGGCCAGCAACCGCACCATCCTCTACACGGTGAACGGAGCCAAGAAGCCCAGCGTCTACACCCAGCCCATCAACCTGCGCGCAGGCGGCACGGTGAAGGCATGGTATAAGGAAAATCCTTCCATCAGCATCACGCAGTCGTTTGCCAAGATTGAGAGCGTGCCTCTCAACGTGGTGTTTGCCTCTTCCGTGGAGGCTGGCGAAGGCGATGCGGAGCATCTGCTCGACGGCGACGAATCCACCATCTGGCACACCATGTACTCCATCACGCTGGCCAAGTATCCCCACTGGGTGGACTTCGATGCCAACGAGGTGAAAACGATGAAGGGCTTCACCTTCCTGCCCCGTCAGGACGGCTCGAACGGATGGGTGAAGGACTATGAAATCTATGTGAGCCAGGATGGCAAGAACTGGGGCGAACCCATTGCCAAGGGCACTTTTGCCAACAATGCCGAGCTGAAGAAGGTGATGTTCGGCAAGCCCGTACGCGCCCGCTACATCCGTTTCCGCGCCCTCAGCGAGCAGCACGGACAGGACTACGCTTCCGGCGCAGAGTTCCAACTCATTGCTGAGTGACCTTTCCCCCAGTGCGGGCTTCCAGCAGCAACCGCTGCGGAAGCCTTGCCTGCAACCTGAGACAATCGGCAGACACGCCCTCCCCTGGAGGCTGTGTCTGTCGATTCTTTTTACGAACTGTGCAGTTATGTTAAGGAAAATTGGTTTTTCGCGGTAAATGCTTGTACTTCAGATATTTATTACTACCTTTGCTGCGGATTTTCAAGGAAAATGCGCAGTACTACTGAGGATTTTCAAGGAAAATGCGCAGTAGACATTTGCAATGTACTGCTGCAGATGTGCTCATTACGAGGCATCTGATTGGATAATTAGCCTTTGCTTATGTATAAGAGAATTTGCCAGATTAACAAAGACGGATTGGAGGAAAGTATCTTCCTGTTTGGTGCGCGCCAAACGGGAAAAAGCACCATTCTTAGGGAGCAGTTTCCCGACAGCATTTACATTGATTTGTTGGACACACGCGTGAAATCGCGTATGGCGCGCCATCCCTCCCTTCTCTACGAAATGATGTGTGACAAACCTGAGAACTCGTTGGTCATTATTGATGAGATTCCTGAAGTGCCCGAACTCCTGAATGAAGTGCATCGGCTCATGTCGGAAAAAAATGATGTGTTCATACTTTGTGGCTCTAGTGCGAGAAAACTGAAGCGGAAAGGATACAACACGTTGGGAGGGCGTGCCTATCCGATTTATCTGTATCCCTTCGTGAGCGCAGAAATCCCCGACTTCAATCTTCAGCAAGCTATTACTTACGGTATGCTGCCACCGCATTATTTGGCAAAGAACCCGAGAAGGCGCTTGTCTGCCTATATCGATGTCTACCTGAAAGAGGAAATCAAGGAGGAAGCCTTGGTACGCAATCTGGATGCTTTCCAACGGTTTCTGGAAGTGGCCGCCATGACGGATGGTGAAATGATCAATCTTAAAAACATTGCTCAGGATTGCGGAATCAGTGCCAATACGGTGGCGGCTTATTTTGACATACTGGAGGATACTCTGGTCGGGTTCCGTGTTCCGGCCTTTACCAAGAAACAGAAGCGCCGCATCATGCAAGCCCCACGCTTCTACTATTTTGATGTAGGTGTGGCGAATCATTTGTTGCACCGAAAGGAACTCGTACGGGGTACAGAAGCATATGGCCATGCATTTGAACACCTTGTCATACAAGAAATCAGAGCTTGGTTGTCGTATACGGAAAGTGATGAAGACTTAGCTTATTGGCGCACTTATAGTGGGCAGGAAGTGGATGTGATTATCGGTGATGCCAGAGTGGCCATTGAAATCAAATCATCGGAAGAGGTGCAGTCACGGCATTTGAAGGGGTTGAAGGCTTTTGCTGAAGAAAATCCAGAGGCCCGTCTCATGATAGTCAGCCTTGACCCTATTGAGCGAAAAATCGGAAATATCGAGTGCATTTACGTTTTTAATTTCTTCCATCAGCTTTGGAATGGTGGGTTGTAAAGCGCATCACCCCGTTTAGTTCATCCCCATCTTCGCCATCACCACATCGCGCAGCCGCTCGTGGCCCACAAACACGAAGCCCGAGAAAAAGGTGTCGCCCTGCAAGCGTGCTTGCAATGAAGGCATGCCCGAGGCGGGACGCAGGTGGAGCACGGTGGACGACGGTTCACGGGTGATCGAATCAATGGTGAAGACGAGTTCACCGTGCGGCGTCTGCACCACGCGCAGCGTGTCGGCAGGGTGGGGGAGCCACGAGGATGTTGCCACGTAGGCGCGGCATTCGCCATCGAGGCACACGATGCTCACCGGCTGCTTGGTGCGCAGCTGCAGGCGGTTCATGATGAATAGGGTGCCGCAGAAGAGCAGGAAGAGAATGGCAAACACCCCGTAGCGAAGGAGAAAACGTTTCATGACGGTGGGAAAAATCAGCGGATGGATTTCTTTTGATGGATGGAGAAAACGGGGCTGCGTGCGGGGCCGGATGGCCGCTGAGGCTCACTCCGCCAGTTCCAGCTGGTTGTGGATGAGATCGTAGTAGTAGCCCCGTTGCTTCACCAGCGCGTCGTGGGTGCCCGCTTCCACCACCCGTCCGTGGCGTAGCACGATGATCTGGTCGGCATGGCGCACGGTGCTCAGTCGGTGGGCGATGACGATGCGGGTGCATCCTGCAAAGCGCTGCGCAATGTGTTCGGTGATGCGCCGTTCGTTCTCGGCATCGAGCGAGCTGGTGGCCTCGTCGAGCAGCAGGTAGCACGGATGCTTGTAGGCCGCGCGGGCCAGCATGATGCGCTGCTTCTCGCCGCCGCTCACCCCGATGCCCTCGCTGCCCACCTTGGTGAGCAGTCCGAGCGGCTGGCGCGCCACATAGTCGTCCAGACAGGCCACATGCACGGCTTCTGCCAATCGCTTCTCATCCGGGGCCTCACCCAGCATGATGTTGCGTGCCACGGTGTCGGAGAAGAGGAAATTGTCCTGCATCACGATGCCCGCCGCCTGCCGCACCGACTTGGCCGTGTAGTGCGACAAGGGACGGTCGCCCAAGCAGATTTCGCCCGAAGTGGGGGCATAGAATTTCAGGAGGAGCTTCATCAGCGTGGTCTTGCCGCTGCCGCTTTCGCCCACGATGGCCGTCATGCTGCCGGCCGGGATGTGGAGGTCGATGTGCGAGAGCACTTCCGTGCCGATGCGGCCCGTGTAGGAGAAGCTCAGGTCGCTCACATGGATGTCGAGCGGGCGGTCGGCCGGCAGCTCTGCCTGCTGCGGCGTGTCCTCGTTCTGGCACAGGTGCACCTCCTCCGAGCGCTCCAGACTGATGCGTGCATTCTGCAGCTGCTGCAGAAACCCGATGAGCTGCGACAGCGGGCCGTTCACCTGCCCGATGATGGCCGAGATGCTCATCATCATGCCCAGCGTCAGCTCCCCGCTCACCACCTCGGCGGCAATCCAGCAGGTGATGAAGATGTTGCGCAGCTGTCCGATCAGCATGAACCCCGTGCTCTGCACCTGCTCCAGGCGCAGCACCTTCTGGCTCATGCCGTACTGCCGTTCCTGCAGCGAGCGCCATTCCTCCATCTTGTAGTCGTCGTAGGCGTTGAGCTTGATGTCGGTGATGCCCTGCAGCAGTTCGTACTGCCGGTTCTGGTTTTCCGAACTGATGCGGAACTGCTCGTAGTCCAAAGCTTTCCGTCGGCGGAAGAACCACATCATCCACCCTGTGCTGGCCGCCGTGAGCAGCAGGTAGGCAGCGAGAATCACCGGGCTGTACCAAGCGATGATGGCCAGATAGAACGGCACGCTCACCAGGGCAAACAGTGTGGAGAGCGTGTTGTACGTCACGAAACTCTGCAGCCGTCCGTGGTCGCCCAGCCGCTGCTGGTAGTCGCCCACGCTCTTCGTTTCGAAGAAAGTCATGGGCAGGCGTAGCAGTTTCGTCAGATAGTCGCTCAGCACGCTGATGTTGATGCGTGTGCTCATGTAGAGGCTCACCCACGAACTGATCAGCCCCATCGAGAACGTGCCGAAGAAGATGAACAGCTGGGCCAGCATGATGCTCACGATGAGGCTCATGTCGCGTAGCCCGATGCCGTCGTCCACCATGGCTTGGGTGAGAAACGGCGTGACGAGCGAGAGAAACAGCCCGAAGAGCATGCCCAGTGCCGATTGCGACATCTCCCATTTGTAGGGCCACACATAGCGGCGGGCAAATCGCACCAGGCTGTGCTTCTCCTTCACATCCTTCCGGCTGTAGAAGTCCTCGGTGGGCGAGATGGCCACCACCACACCCTTCTCGCCGTTGAGCCAGAACCGGCTGAAGCTCTCCTCGCTGAACGTGTGCTTGCCGTAGGCCGGGTTGGCCACGGAATAGTGCCAGCGTCCCGACCATCGGCTCCGCTTGGCTTCGTAGAGCACCACGAAGTGGTTTTGCTCCCAATGCAGGATGGCCGGCAGTGGACATTTCTCGCGCAGTTGCTCCAGTGTCATCTCGAAGCTGAGGCTTTCCATGCCGATTTGTGCCAGTGCATCGCGTATGCCGGCCACGCTCACGCCCTCCCGCGTGAGGTGGGAGAGCGAGCGCAGGTACGAGAGCGGGTAGTGCCTGCCGTGGGCCGCGGCCACCATGCGTATGCAGGCCGGTCCGCAGTCCATCTGGTCGAATTGGCGGGTGAAGGGAAATCTCATGACGGTGTCGGGAGGTTGGGCTTGTTACTACAAAATCGTTTGGGGCACTTCCTTACAAGTCGATGGTTCCGATGTAGGCTGCATCCGTGGTGCGCAGCCTGATGGCATAGCTTCCCGAAAGCCATTCGGGCAGCTCCACATAGGCCGTTTTCCCGGTCATCACTACACTCGTTTCCCACAGGGATGCAGCATGTGCATCCGGCTCTTGCAAGGCAATCTCCACCATCCCCGGCGTCATCTCCCCACTCAGGCGGAGTGTGTGGCCAGAGATGGATAATAGGGAGTGTGTGTGTTGGGGCATTCTTTTTAATCCTCCAGGCCGCATGTCAGATCTGTTATTGTTGTCATATCCTATTGATATCGGGGTGAATCCGATGGACAGGGTGTCGCCGTCAAGTTTGTAGCTGCTTGCCTTTACATCATGGGGTGCGGAAAGCATGAAGAAAATGCAAAATGCGATGGTTGTGAATGAATACTTCATCGTTGTTTTTGTAATAAGATAGGTCGTATGGAATATAATTATCTGCTACGTGGGTATTTCCCCTTGTAGATTTGAACAAATAACAGATTGATAGCCAAGGATACGCCTGAGTTTGTATTGAATAGAACAATGTTTGTCCTTTTCTTACACATACTGATTGCTGATTGTGACTTGTTTAGAGCTTCCGCAATGTCACTAACTCTTATGTTGAAAAGGGTGAGAATACATGTCCAGTATTGAATATCTTGAATGGTTCCGTCTGCATATTTCTTTGTTAGAAAAGCATGTATGGCTGGAGCAAATGTGCGTATGCTTTTTTCCATTTTAGCCAGATCCTCTTTCCTGATTCGTGCTCCCGTTTTGATTTTCAAACGTAGATCTCGACTTTCTTGGCAGCTGCTTAAATTATTTCGTAAGGTAACTATATTTTTAATTTTTGAATTCTTTATCTCAATGTTTGATGCTTCCTTTTCGAGAATTTTGATCATCTCGTCGTATTCGATTTTGTTCATGCCAAAGTCGTTTCTGCCTTTTGATTCTTGTGCCTCAATGCCCGTTCTCTCGGACTCAGTGTTGCAGGCTTCGTTGGAAACTTCAGAGGGAACTTCTTCGGCTGGCGAGATTTCGCGTTCGACATGTTGCTCATTTTCTACCATCTCTTTCAAATTCTCAAGCTGAGAATATATGACACCATATCGGTCTTTTAATTCGTTTTCCTTTTCCTTCCTCTTGAGAAAATATAACGTAGACAGATAGGCACCCCATAGCAGGACAATGGCGAGACCTTGTGCTATGACCTGATAGGTGTATGTCTGCTGCTTTGCTTCTCTGATTCTATTTTCGAATTTTTTGGCTTCGAAAAAATGTTGCGTGGCTTGAAGCTCTGCAGCTCTTTGACTTTTAGTTACAGAATCATCGAATTGTACAAATCTTCTCAAGTAGATGTATGCTGAGTCGTATTGCTTCATTTCAGCAAACCAGTTGGCCATGTAGTCACACGAATATCCTTGAAATATTCCCCCCATTGAGTGTTCCTTTTTGCTGCAAGCCAAAGCTGCCGGGTAATCGTGTAAGAGGCTATACCAATCACTTTTGTGCGGATAGTACGAATACAAGCCTTGTTTAAGCACATAGTCCATGCTGTCAAGTCGATGACCTTCTCGTTTTTCTACTTCATTCAGATAGGTTCCGGCTTGAGTGGGGTGATCTTGATTGATTTCAATTTCAGCAAGTTTGATTAGGCATAAGGAAATGTATTTGGTTTCTTTTACCTGACACATTTTGTATTTCTTGATACAGTCTTTTATCAGCTCCTTGGCCTTTTCGTATTGCTTCATCTTCGAGTAGATGTAAGCCACACGAAACATGGCATCTGTTTCTCTCAAAGGGTCCCTTGGCTTTGTTGGCATAGTATGCTGCATTTTGGTAGCATTGAAGGGCTACTTCGTCAGCGGTTTTATACACGTAGAGTTCGCCTTTCAGTCCAGACAATTTGTAAAGCAAGAGATAGTCAAATGATTTGTCTAAAGTGTCAGCTTTCTCTTCAGCTTCATTAGCCCACTTTTGGCATTCATCGTAAAGGTTCATGTCGCGGTAACAAGCTGCCAGCAAATAGCGCGAGAGCGTTTGCTCATAGGCATTACCATTAATTGCATAATACTTTTCCACTTCTTTCATCATGCTGTCATTTTTCATAGGAACGAAGCACTGGTCCATGGCATTGTATAGCATCAGTTGGAAGCGCATGGCTATGCGGGGGGGCTTGCTTGCGAGTTTTGTGCTGTCTTCTCTGAGCAAGTTGAGAGCTTCTTGCAGGGAGTCTGCTGCAAGCATGGATTCAGCGCGATCGATGATGGCGCAGTCGGAGTCGGAATCAATGTTTGTACAAGCTGTATGTGTAAACATCAGATGTACGAAAACAGCGAGAATAATTAGGAAATATTTGGACATTATAATTTTTGAGTTAGTATGACTCTATATTGAAAAGTTATGCTTGCTCCGCAAAGGTACAAAAAATAGCGTGATAATGAATAACCGCCCTGTAAGGACAACATCAGATACGCACTATAAACGTATGGAATTTTACATATTTTGAGAATTCGCTTCCACGATTGAGTACGCTGTAAATCAGAGAGTTTTGTCTGAAAACTATCACAAAACCATCACTTTTGCTACTCCCCATTCGCGCGCTTTTCAGGAGGCTTCGCGCCATTCTTCCTGTTTTGATTGGTTACGCATTTTGAAACGGCTGAAAATCAGTTACTTAATAGGCGTCTCCATCACAACTTTATCACTACTTCAAAAGTAAGCTTAGAAAATTTGCCGCAGAGAATGTAATGTCGTACATTTGCAATCAGAAACTGACAACTCAATAGCGAATACTTACTGCGTAAATGCATCTACAGGTAAAAATGGCAGGATGCTTTTCAACTGTATAAGTTGCATGACGCCACTTGCAAATGGAATTAGCCTTATGATGCAAACCAAAACAGAATTCGACGAATCAGTCATGCGGCTTGAAAGCAAGCAGCGTGCTGAATTACAATTTTGGGCAGAAGAGATTAAGAATTACGTAGATTGGTATCAAGGTCGAAAACGAAATCTTTACAGGACTCTTGCTCCAGCTGAGGCAGACAAGGTGCAAGCAGGTCAACTCCATGTGTCCGCCCTCGTCACATGGGCCAAATTGCATCAACGCCCCAAATATCTGCACGATTTGCAGTTGGGGAAAGATGCATTCCGTGGACTGAAGGTGCTGGATGTGGGTTCGGGGCCCATCCCGAGCGCCACTTGCTTCGAAGGGGCAGACATTTATGCCCTGGATCCTTTGGCAGAATTCTATGAGTCTATCGGCTATTCGCGAACACCGTTTCCCAATGTCCACTACTGCGAGGCAAATGCCGAAAAAATGCCGTTTTCATCGCACTTTTTCGATGTTGTGCTATCGGTGAATGCCATTGATCACGTCGATGATTTCGAGCAAGCCGCGGCGGAGATCATCCGAGTGCTCAAGCCCGGCGGCAAGCTTGCGATGCACGTGCACTATCATCCGGCCACGGAGTGCGAGCCCCTTGAGCTGAATGACCGCAGAGTCCGGGCAGCCTTTTCCGCCGTCCATGGCTTTGCACCTGTTCATCGGTCCCAGTGTTCCTTCACCAACGATGTGCTTCCTCCCGAAGAATTCGTGCTTTGGCGTAACTTTTAGCCAAAAGCCGTGGTCGCTTTAATCACCCAATAACCCCATTT
Organism: Alloprevotella sp.; assembly: GCA_036802405.1. Classification (GTDB taxonomy): domain Bacteria; phylum Bacteroidota; class Bacteroidia; order Bacteroidales; family Bacteroidaceae; genus Alloprevotella. The sequence continues at coordinate 7,639 of DAIRWG010000024.1, read as the reverse complement.
CATCGCATGAACGGTTCGAAACATCCCCAAGTCACGGTGTGCATGCCCATGTACAATGCGGCAAGCCACCTGCGCGAATGCATCGACAGCATCCTCGCGCAGACGTTCCGCGACTTTGAATTGCTCATCGTGGATGACGGTTCGACCGATGAAAGCGTGGAAATTGTGCATTCCTATGACGATCCGCGTATACGTCTGCTGCAGAATCATCACGATTACATAGGCACCATCAATCGTCTGCTTTACGAAGGAAAGGGCGATTTCATCGCACGCATGGATGCCGACGACGTGATGGTGCCCGACCGATTGGAGGTGCAACTGGACTATATGCTCCGCCATCCCGAAATCGATATTCTCGGGGGAATGATGAACTTTACGGGCCGTATACGGGAAACCTTTGAAAACAGCCTTGAATGCTATCCCGTGACGCTTGAATTGATGACTGAAGGCACCATTCTGGCCCATCCCACCGTGATGATGCGTGCCAACCGCATCCGCGAAAAGCAGTTGCACTATCGGCCGGCTTACATCTATGCCGAAGACTACGACTTCTGGGTGGAAGCCTTGAGGGCCGGATTGAGGATAGAAAACATGCTCTACCATTTCATCTACTATCGGCTGAGCGATGAACAGGTGTCATTCAAGCATCACAAAGAGCAAAAGGCGCATGCCGAAGAGATTCTGAAGCGAGTCTACCAAACCCTATATGGCAAGGTTTTCAAGCCGATTGACCAAAACGGCAATTTTCAAAAATCCGCGGTTTCATCGGACTTCGAATTTCAAAAATCCCCCATTTCATCGGGTGACGGCTGCAAACTGACCATCGTCATGCCGTTCCTCAATGAAGGCGATGAAGTGGCCCAAACCTTGCGCAGCATACGTCAGACGGTGGGACGCCGTGTTCGCATCATCCTCATCAACGATGCCTCTGATGACGGATACGATTATGCCAAGGACATCGCCCCGTTTGCAGTGGACTATGTGCAATGCAAGCATCGCAGAGGAGTGGCGGCCAACCGCGATTTGGGGGTGGCACTCAGCACGACACCCTATGTGCTGCTTCTCGATGCCCATATGCGTTTCTACGATTCTCAGTGGGACCATCGTTTGGTTGATCTGCTGGATGCTGACGACCGTGTGCTGCTGTGCGCCCAATCTCGTTTTTTGGCAAAGAATGCTGACGGGCAGGTTGTTGTTAGCAAACAATGCCCCACCGGTTTCGGCGCTCACTCCTCATTCCAGTCGGGAAGCTATTGGCCCGATGTCGATTGGAACCTGCACGAATCATTGCCTGGAAGCCAGATAGAGCCCATTGCCTATGTGCTTGGAGCCGGATATGCCATCAGCCGTCGCTATTGGAATCGGCTGCATGGCTTGCAGGGCCTGCAGAAATACGGTTGCGATGAAGCCCTCATCAGCACGAAAGTGTGGCGCGAGGGAGGACGGTGCCTATTGGTCAAAGACGTTGAAATCGGGCATATTTACCGCAGTACATCGCCCTATCGTCACCATCAGGCAGTGGAAGTGAGCAATTATCTTCTTACTTCCGATCTGACCTTTTCGCAACCTTGGCGTTGCTTGGCTTCAGCCGTGGCCCTGCGTAAGGACGCGAAGCTCTATGCACAGGCCCGAAGGATTCTGGAAGTGAATGCCGTTCACATCAAGCAGCAGAAGAACTACCTTGACGGCATATTTTCCGTGTCCTTCGAGCAGGTGCTTGAGCAGCACCGCCGGTTGTGGCTGCAGTCGCATCAGTCGGGTGATGCAGACGGCAAGATACGTGAAGTCAACCGCTTCCTATTGGAACGTCCTGCATCACATGTCGGCCTTTACGACGGAAAGGCTGGATGCCTCATCTGGCTATGCCACTTCAGCCGTTGGGCAGCAACCGACCAGCATGACGCACTCATTCAGCAGTGGTGGGATGAATGCGCTGCTGCAGTAAAGGCAAGAATGCTTTCATGCAATTTCGCGCAAGGGCTCTCCGGCGTAGGGTGGACATTCCTCTATCTGTGCAAACACGGTTTTGTGGACGATTACCCGACGTCGTTGCTCAAACTCATCGACCGGCAGCTGGAGTGCACCCATATCTCAAAAATGCCCGTCGACAAAATCGATTATGGCAGTGGCGGCCTCATGGCTTACGCCACATTGCGGATGCTGACAGGCCGACCGTGCTGGAGCAGCGAATTCAATCGCGACCTCACACAAGCCGCCCGCGTCATTGTGGAACAGGGCCGGTCCGACCTGCCCACCACCTACTATGCCATGCTTTGGCTCGACATACAGGAAAATGGCCCCTCTCGTGAGCCTTACACACCGCGAATCAGCGAATGGATGACTTGCCCGCCAACTCTTTCTATTAATCCAAAATTCTGGAAGCCTGCCTTAGCAAACGGTTGCATGGGTGCCTTGCTTTCCAGAATGAACATCGATCATCATGACAACCTACAAACTCAGTAAGTTCACGCATTTCGTGAACGAAGGCAGAGCGGTCATCGCGTTCAATCTGGCCTCCAACGGTTTCCTGCTTCTTCAGCGGGAATTGGGAGAGCGTGTGGAAGCGCTGCGCGAATCCATTGGTCAACTTCAGAGCGTGCATCCCGAACTCTTTGACCAAATGCTTCGTATGGGCATGATGGTAGATGCAGAAACCGATGAGGTGAAGGATTTGGTGGAGAGATGGCGGGCGCACGATTCCGATCCTTCCACATTCGGGCTCATCATCAATCCCACCCTTGGGTGCAACCTCCGCTGTTGGTATTGCTATGAGCAGCACGACCGCATGCCCATGATGGAGGAGAACGTGCGGGCCTCTATCTGCAGGATGATCGATCGGAAGGCTGATGCAGATGGGCTGCAAACCCTGAGCGTGTCGTTCTTCGGTGGTGAACCCTTGATGGGTTTCAGGCAGGTTGTCATGCCGATTCTCAGTCATGCGGCTGAAGCGTGCCGTGCAAGGGGCATCGCACTCCATTCCAGTTTCACCACCAATGGTGTACTGCTCACCGAAGAGGTGCTCGACGCTCTGGAGTCCGTGGGGCTGGACACGCCCGCCACATTCCAGATTTCGCTCGATGGAAATCGCGAGCACCACGACCATTCGCGCATCGGGGCAAACCGCGAACCTACCTACGACCGCATCGTCGGTCACATGAAGCAGGCCGCCGCGCGTCATCACCAAGTGTTTGCCCGTCTCAACTACACTGCCACCAACATTACCTCGTTTGTTGACGTGCTCGACGACTTCTCGTTGATGCCCGAATCCGACAAACCTTACATCCAGTTCAATTTCCAGCAAATCTGGCAAGATCAGGAACAAAACGACCTCACCGAGGCCGTGACAGAGCTGAAGTCGCAGTTTGCGAAGGAAGGCTTTGCCGTGGAGTCCGACCACATCTGCCATCGTCACAACTGCTATGCCGATCATGAGAATCATCTTGTGGTGAACTACGACGGCTTGCTCTTCAAATGCACGGCCCGCGACTTCAAGGAGGCGCGAAGCGAAGGCCGCCTCCAACCCGATGGCGAAGTGGTGTGGAACGAGAAGTACGTTCAGCGTATGGAGGTGAAATATGCCAACAAGGCCTGCCTCGACTGCAAGATCCTGCCCATTTGTAACGGCGGCTGTTCGCAGAACAAGCTCGATGCCCACAACCTCGATTCGTGCTACAATGGCATGAGTGAAGACGACAAGGATGAACGAATGCTCCAATGGCTCAAAGAACTCATTGCCAATCATCAACCCGCTAATAACTGAAAACTATGAAAACAGATGCCACACTCACCCGTCTGCTGCAGGAAATGCCTGCACTGACCGCCGACCTCGAAGGACGGCTTCATGGAGGATTCTGCGCTTTCTGCGAAACGGACTCCTGCGAGGAAATTACCAAGGACAACACCGACTGCAATTGCAACTGCAAGGGGAAGTCAAAGGGCAAGAAAAAAAATCGTCCGGCCAATCCCGACTGTAACTGCAACTGTGTGTGCAAGTCCAACGACAGCTGCCGCCGTAAGGCGCAAACGGGCTTTACCCTGTCATTCTGAATCGCTTTCACCCCTTAATTTTGTTTCAAATGATCAAATCACAAAACCTCTTGGCTTCATTAGGGTTGGAGATTCCCGCCCTTGAGGCCGACAAGGAGGGGCAGCTGCGCGGTGGATTCTGTGCCGTGGGTGCCTCCTCTGGTGACCTTATTGTCAATGTGAATTGCAATTGTAACTGTCATTGCACTCTTGACGGCAATTGCAACTGCAATTGTAGCTGCGAGTCTGACGGCAATTGTAACTGCAACTGTGGCTGCTCGCCCACTCCCGCGTCAGTCGTAACGCCTCAGCCCACGAAGAATTCGATGGCTTTCATGTCCTTTGGATTTGGTGGATCGATGATGGTATAAGAAAAGTCAATGGCAAAAGTTTATTTGCGGAGTGTCTTCATCTGACTATGTATACTTCGAGAATAAGCTTTTGCTATTTTGTGATGCTTTGCAAGAATAGTTTGAAATATTCGTGTGAAGCGGATGCCTGTTGATGATTCCTTTGGGATGAATAATTTACAATAATCTGAAGACTTACTCAATTCATGAAAATCATTCGCTGCTTATTTTTGTTTCTCGCGTTCTGTGCTTGCTCATTTGCTTCGGCACAGAAGACTCCTCATGAGCTATGGCTAAATTTGGTCGATGCATTTACCCGCCAGCCACTGTCTTCAGAAATCAAGGTACAGGCCCAGCTCTTGCGTAAAGACAGTACCTTGCTGCAAGCAACTGAGTCCATTGAGAATGTATTTCCTGGAAATGGGAAAAGAAGAATCTTGGTCATTTTCAAGGTGCCCGAGCAAGCGGAAGATGAATTTTTTGTGAAGCTTGCGGCAAAAGGCTATGAATCGAAATGTGTTCCTGTCAAGTTATACTGGCGTAAGAAATACACAGAAACGTATAAAGATATTGCTCTTCGCCGCACCACCGCATCCGATGAGGCCCACCAGTTGGGCGAAGCCAAGGTGACGGCCACCAAGATCAAGTTCTACAGCAAGGGCGACACCCTTGTCTACAATGCCGATGCCTTCCAGCTTCAGGAAGGCTCGATGCTCGACGGCCTCATCAGCCAGCTGCCTGGGGCAGAGCTCAGACCCGACGGCCAGATACTCGTCCACGGCAAGAAGGTGGAGAGCCTCCTGCTCAACGGGCGCAACTTCTTCAAGAACGACAACACCGTGCTGCTCGACAACCTGCCCGCCTACATGGTGCACCGGGTGGAGGTGTACAATCAGGAGAGCGAAACCAGCAAACTTCTGGGCCGCAAGGTGGATGAAGGCCAGCTGGTGATGGACATCAAGCTCAAACGCCAATATTCCATCGGCTGGATTGGCAACACGGAGTGGGGCTACGGCACGGAGAAACGCTATCTGGGGCGCCTCTTCGCCCTGCGTTTCACGCCACAGTCGCGTTTGAGCGTGTATGGCAACCTCAACAATGTGAACGACCGCCGCAAGCCCGACGGCAACGGCGGATGGGGCGATTTCGACCCTTCGGGCGGACTGACGGCCACGAAGCGGGGCGGATTCGACTACAGTGTCTACGACAAGCGCAACCGTTTCCAGCTGGAAGGCGATGTGAATGCCACCTACACCGACACCGACAACCAGTGGGGAGGCACCTCCACCGACTTCCTTTCCAACGGCGATGTGTTCAACGCCGTGTCCAGCAGGCAAAAGACGTCCAGCCTCAACCTCTCCACCCGCCACAATTGGAAGTTTACGAACCAGACCACCTGCAACAGCGCCAGCTTCTCCCCCTGGTTCACCTATTCGCACAATGACTACCACTCCAACTACCGCAACGGCACCTTCGGCGTGAAACCGCTGGACCACTATGCCGAAGTGCTCGACAGCCTCTTCTCGCCCGAATGGACGACCACCGTGTGCCACCTCATCCGACGCAACGGGCAGCAGGCCCGCGGCAACTCCGACGGACGCGACGTGGGGGCCTCCTACTGGACGTTCATCAAGATTCCCCAGTCGCAGGACGGCCTCTCCGTCGACGGCCATGTGCAGTACGTCCACTCCAAGTCGGGGGAGTTCAACCATTTCACCTACAACCACCTCGAGCAGGAAGCCATGCAGACCGATTTCCGCAATCGCTACAACTACTTCCACCAGCAGAACACCACCGTGCAGGCCCGCCTCAAATACTTCTGGCACTGGACGCGCTACATCTATCTGAACCCCAGCTACACCCTGCAGTTCAAGCGCTCCGTGGGCAACCATTCGCTCTATCGCCTCGAGTTCCTGTCGGAATCCGAAGGGCAGGCCCTCGGCTGGCTGCCTTCGCAGATGGAGAGCCTGCTGCAGGCCCTCGATGCCGACAACTCCAACGAGTCCACCCTCAACAACTGGCGCCACCAGCTGACGCTCGACTGGCAGTGGACCAAATATGTGAAGGACGAGAACCAACGCACCCTCTCGTCGTGGAACGTGACGGTGCGCCCCGACCTTGTCTACGAAACGAACCGTTTCGACTACCGTTCTGCCCACGATCCGCAGCGTCTCACCCCCGGCTACTGGCTTCCGCAGTTCTACTTCCAGCTGCAGCGCGGCACGCCCTCGTTCCGCCATCGGCTGGGCTTCGACCTCAGCCTCAACACGTCGGCTCCCTCCCTCACAAGCCTGCTCCGCCGCACCGACACGGCCGACCCCTTGCATATCACGGTGGGCAATCCCGCCCTCAAGCGCAAGCTCGACGGCCACGTGTCCTTCAACTACCGCGCCGACCAATGGCTGCAGCGCAAGGAACGCCAGCTCTACGGCAGTGCCGGATGGCACATCACCCGCAATGCCTTGGCCGCCAGCTACACCTACAACCGCCTGACGGGTGTCACCACCACGCAGACGGTCAACGTCGACGGCAACTGGAGTGCCTGGATGAACCTCAACTTCACGCTGCCCCTCGACCGCCGGCACCGGTTGATGTTCACCACGGCATCGTCAGTGAGTTTCTACCACACGGTCGACTATGCCAGCAGTCGCGAAGAGCAACTTCCGCAGCGCACCACCACCCGGGCCACACTCACGGGCGAAACGCTCCGCCTCGACTACCGCTACAAGCGAGTGAACCTCGGCCTGACCGCTGCCGCCACCTACAACCACCAGGCATCCACCCTCGAGGGTTATGCGTCGCCCAACACGTGGAACCTCCGCTACGGCCTCCATGCCGTGGTCGATCTGCCGTGGCGTCTGCAGCTTTCGTCCGACCTCACCATGTTCACCCGCCGCGGCTACGAGTCGGCCTCGATGAACCGCGACGACCTGGTGTGGAACGCGCGCCTCTCGAAGTCGCTCTGGAAGAACCGGCTCACCCTCATGGTCGATGCCTGGGACATTCTGGGCAACCTCTCGAGCGTGAACACGGGCATGAACAGCCGCAGCATGTGGGAGTACTACACCAACGTCATTCCCCGCTACGCCATGTTCCGCCTCGTCTATCGCCTCAACCGCCAACCGAAGAAAAAGTAACCCCCATTTACGGGCAATCCCCGCAAGCCACGGCTCCCGGGGATTTTTTATAGCCAAGCAAAAATGGTTTGGGAAAATTCAGCCACGCCACTTTCCGCATGACTCACCCCGTTAGGGGTGAAATTG
>DAIRWG010000023.1:16508-24915 GCA_036802405.1 Alloprevotella sp. | reverse complement strand
CCGCATACCTGGCTACCCAATTTCACCCCTAACGGGGTGACCTACGGCATGGGATGGGGATGAAGAGAGCAGATGTTACGTCCCATAGATTATACTTCAGGTTTTCCCAATCCGTTTTTGTTTGACTATAACTCACACTAATTCTTGTAGAACTCTTTTTGAAATTCTTCATATCCATCCGCTATGTTACTGCTATTAGGTGGCAATTTGAGAAAACGTTTCATTCACCCAACTGCTTCAACAAGAAATCTTCCAATGTCTTTCTGTCGGGCAACTGGAGCATATAGGTGGAAACAAAGAGTTGGTTATCCATGCCTGCAAGAGCATACTCCACCATCTTTTTTCCCTTTCGTGTGCAGAGCAAGATGCCGACAGGTGGGTTATCCCCTGACAGCATCTCATTCTCCTTGTAGTAGGACACATATGCATTGAGTTGACCAAGGTTCTCATGCGAGAATTCCTCATTCTTCAATTCGATGATGACACCGCAATGCAGAATGCGATTGTAGAACACAAGGTCGGGGTAATAATATTCGTCATCGATAATGATGCGCTTTTGGCGAGCCTCAAAGCAAAAGCCCTTGCCCAATTCGAGGATAAACTCTTGAAGGTGGCTGATTAGCGCATCCTCCAAATCGTGTTCATCCACAATTTCCTGCGCCTTCAGTCCAAGAAACTCAAAGGTGAATGGCTGGCGAACCTGCAATGCAGCCGAGTCATGCCCCTGCACCGATGGCAATGAAAGCATTTTCTCGGGATTGGCACTGATACCTGTGCGGAAATAGAGATTAGTGTTGATCTGACGGCGAAGTTCACGAACAGACCATGTGCACTTGATGCACTCTTGCTCGTAGAAGTAACGAGCAAGAGGGTCGTCAACGGTCATTATCTCACGTAAATGAGAAAAAGACAAGCGTGAGACTATCATTTCTGGCGGTGTCTGAAAATTATGCGACACTGTCGCACAATTTGTATTAGACTGGGCTTCAGCAGATTTATCCATCAAAGGAATACGACTCTCTGATTTATTCGACAGCGTTGAATGAATTTCATTTGGAACGAATAGCCCCCCCATTTGTGGGTATAAGTTGTAGAAGTTTCGAGAAGTCTGAAACAGAGTAACATTCAGTCCTTTTCTGTTTACTCGTTCCTCCAACTTCTTCAGCAGCTGTGTTCCATACTCAGCCCTGTCCTTGCCGTGTTGCTCAAACTCCACGATGTAATAGCCAATGAGCCAGTTGCGCATGGTCTGCATACGGTTGATTGCCCTTACTGCCGATAACTGGGCTGCATCATGGGTCGTTTGAATGATGGATGCCAAGTCACTGAAAGAGTGGAGTGTTTTGCTCCAATCCTCAAAAGGAAGTTCCATTCCTTCGTGAGTGTATGTTGAAATTTCGTTTGCCATGTTACACTTTATATTTATGGTTCTACAAGAATTAGTGTGAGTTAACAGTAGGGTATTTGGGGCCCTGTAACGTTTCGCGTAGGCAACCAATTGTCAAGTTTGGTGTACTCATTTGACATGCGTCAAGGGCGGGCTGAAAGCCCAACTTGTTGCTTTCAGCCCGCACATTCCATATCCATTCATTCGGATGATTGTTGAATCAATAATGTGATAACCCAACTGGACACCTTAGCAACCAATGTGCCTTCAAGACATTGCACTGATGGTCATTGCAGTCAAATTTTACGCATGGCTTCGTGCTTCTTCGTGGCCCTTGGTGGTAAACTCAAGTGAATAATGATGTCCGGTTTGACTGCCCGCACAAAACGTTATAGAGTCAAAAAATCGTCAAGGTCGCGGTCTCCACAGGTGAAGTTTGCCATCTCGTTCTCATTCACCAAGTCGTAAATAGAACATTCGTCTAAAAGGGAACTCATCTGTTGCCGATATGTGATTTAGCCAATACCTGTCTTACCATCTCCATACCACGCTCATAGCGTTCGGCAACTTCCTTTTTCTCAGATTCACTACGATTGGGATATTTCTCATAGTTCTTCTGAGCTTCGGCTTCAAACCTTTCGGCCACTTCGCCAGTCAATACTGGCACTGATGCTATTGCTAATGCCATAAGTCTTATGCTATTTATAGATTATGAGCGAAGTTACAATGTTTTCCATCATTGACAAAACGCCAATGGGTTAGAATGCGAGCAGTGCCTTTTATTTCCGCAGAAAGATGTTGTATAGCATAGAATCCGAGAATGGAAAATTTTGGAAAGGCAAACAATTTGGCTTTTCACTACTTTTGCAGCAGACAATTACATGGCACAAGCCAGAGAGGAAGCCGAAAATCTAAAACAGAGTAGGCACTACTAATACAATCTATAGCAATGGATAACTTAGACAAGCAATTGGCTGATTTGCAGGCTGGTCTTGATGCCCAGTTGCAACAAGTGCAGGCCGACATTGATGGCGCACTAGGGGGGGGTAAATTCTAACGAAAATGAATCCTGCCCTGAAGGACCGAAGAAAATGAAGAAGGTGACTTTAACCATTTGGGCAAGAGTGAATGAACTTGGCATGTGTGAGTTGGCGGAAGATGAAGATGAAGATGACCCTTCTTCTTATCCCTTCGAGAATTACCTTATCGGAATTGTTCCCGACCAAGAAGTAGAAGGCATCGCGCGTGTCAATGGTAAAGAAATTGATGCGGATTTATATTTGGATCCTCAATTGGAAATGGAGGATGAAAATGACTATCCCTACTTCGATAGACGCTATGTCATAAATCCATTTAATTTAGTTGCAGCAAGTGCTGCTGAAGAAAAGGCACTAAAAGCAATGCAAGAAGCTGCACAGAAGTATTCTTGGGATATAACAGAAGAAAATAACGAGGATAAAATTGCAAGAAATTTTTGGCAAATTTTCTGTGTTGATGTTTATGGCACTCGCGCAAAAGCTAAAAACATTTTCGATGGAGATGAGATTCCGATAGCTTACGAATCTCAGGAAAATGTAAAAGCAGTATTCACATACGAGTTCAGTATTCCTGAAGATGAAGAATTCGATCCGCAAAAGGTACTTTTCGTTTTGGATCGTACAGAGATTATTCAGGGGATCGAGGAACCATTTATTCCTTTTGCCATTATTTATGATAAAAGGATATTGGTAGAATGTAGCGATTCTAGTGAAGATGGTGGCTATCTGGACTATGGAACCGGTATCGTGCATATAGAACAGGGCTATTTGGATAAGAATTAGGCATTATTCCAGATTAACGCTTCTACGAGTATTCGTGTGAGCTTACTTGGAAGGGCGGGCTGAAAGCACTGTGGCTGCTTTCAGCCCGTCCTTGACGTGCGCGAAACGGGTAAACGAAGCTGTGCTCTCGACTTGCCTACTCACACGGATGCCTTGCGGAACCTTAATCATTACCAAGCTCATTGATTTTTCGTCAGGATTTGCTTAACTTTGCCCTATTCTTGTTATTACGAAAGAAAGCTATGACTACTGCCCACGACATCATTCTCACCCTGCGCAGCATGGAAAACGCGCTGCAGGCCCAAGTGCTACAGCGATTCTTCAAGACGGGCAAAGGGCAATACGGCGAAGGGGACCTTTTTCTCGGACTGAAAGTGCCGCAAACGCGCAGCGTGGTGAAGGAGGCACGCCTTGATGTGACGCTGGAGGAAATCGGCAAACTGCTGCTCAGCCCTTGGCACGAGGTGCGCCTGTGCGGCCTGCTCCTGCTGGTGGAGGAGATGAAGGCGGCTCTGCCCAAACGCTCGCGCAGAGCGCCCAACGGCCTCACCGCATCCCCGTCACAACCTGATGGCGGTGCCGGAAGGCGCGAGGAAATAGCACGCTTCTATCTGGCTCATGCCCACCGGGCCAACAACTGGGACTTGGTCGACTTGTCCTGCGGCCCAATCGTCGGACTTTGGCTGCTCCATCCATCGGCCACGGGGGCGCTGCCCGACCGCTGGGTGCTCGACCGCTTGGCCCGCAGCTCCAACCTGTGGGAGCAGCGCATCAGCATCGTGTCGACGGGTATGCTCATCCGCCACGGCCAGTTTGACGACACGCTGCGCATTGCCGCCCAGCTTCTGCCCCACCCGCACGACCTCATACACAAGGCTGTGGGATGGATGCTGCGCGAAGTGGGCAAACGCGACATCGAGGTGCTCCGCGCTTTTCTGGCCGAGCATCTGCATGCCCTGCCGCGCACCACCTTGCGCTATGCCATCGAGCGGATGCCGGCCGACGAACGGACCCGCTGGATGAAAGGGTGAAATTCGTTATAGAGTCCCCAAAAGATAAAGGGAAGACATTCTCACCTTGTCAGGTGGAATGGCTTCCCTGCTTATCTTTGAACAACTTGGTGCGTCCCGCTGGACAGCGATGTGAGAGAACTGAAACCTTGGTGCAAGCCCCAGCCTCTCGGCCATCGGGTGAAGGAGCTTGATGTCTCAGCGTTGATTGTTTTGAAAGACTTGTTTTACTTAAAGGCGAATGTTTGCGCTCCGCGTTTCGGTGCGCTCATAAGGTTGTTGGGCGTCTGATTGTTTTATGTTTTGTTTTGGCTTGATTGTTCAGGAATGTTGGACGGGAGGGCGTCGGGGAAGTCAGATTTTCAAAATCTGTTCGATGAACTGCTCGCCCATATTGCCTGTGAGGTCGACCAGACAGAAGTGTCCGCTCTTCTTCATGATGAGCACCAGCTCGACTATGACTTTGCCGCGGCGGCGGGTGAAGAGCATTTTGTCGCCTTGGCTGCCCCAAATCTTGTAGCGGGCCGCATTGCGGCGGGCCAGCTTCACGGCCAAGCGATGCAGACGAGTGGTTTCATCGGAATCGGTGTTGGAGGCCATGCGGATCGACTTGAGCTGCGAGAGCACTTGCTTCATCTGCTCGTTGCCTTCGACGGAGGGCAACTGCAGGAGGCGCTCCATCATGAGGGGACTGACGGTGGTGCAGGAGAGCGAAGTGCCTTGCGCATACAGAGCCATGTAGCGCGAAGCGAAATCCTGCTCGTTTTGTGCCCATGAGGTGACGGAGAGGAGCAGACCGATGAGGATGGATAGGAACCGTGACATCAGTCGTTGGCGGGAATCTGCGGCTCAGCGTTCTTGTGGTGCGAGGAATCAATGGCCGCGGTCTGCGGTCCCTCCTTAAACATCTCCAGGGCCTTCATGCCGGCTTCGTAGGCTTTCTGCGGATCCTGGTAGGAGTCCTTGTAGGCCTGCTGGTTGTAGTCCCATCCGGCGGGGTTGTCGTCGGACCGGGTGAATTGGTGTTGGGCCGCCGTGCCGAGCAGGGTGATGATCGACACCACGGCTGCAGCGCGGAAGAGGGGACGGAGACGGCGGGCAAGGGTGATGTGGCCCACCTTCACCACCTTCGTGGCAGGCTCGGGCTTCTGGCCGATGGCGGAGAGCACCTTGGCATCGAAATCTTCGCCCAGACCGACGGTCGACTCTTGCTGTTCATATTCGAACAGGGCCTTGTACCTGGCCAACTCGTCGGGCACTTGCTTTTGGCTGAAGAACGCTCGCAGGATGCTTTCCTCCTCGGGCGAGGTGGTACAGTCCCAATAGCGTTCGAGGAGCTGTTCGATATATTTATAGTCCATAGTTCTCGATTTTTTCGTATTGTGTTTTGACTGCTTTCCGGGCGCGATGAAGGGTCACCTTGAAGGCTTCTTCGCTGATGCCCATCACGCGGGCTGCCTCCTCGTAGGTCATGCCTTCGATGTCGCGAAGCTGCATGGCCGTACGTTGCTTTTCGGGCAGCGCGTTGAAAAGCTGGTGCACCCGTTGGAGTCGCTCGTCGTGCATGAGCCGCTCTTCGGGGTTGCGGGCACTGTCGTAGGCATCGGTGTCGGTTTGCTCGATGGAAACGTTGGCGTTTTCCTTCCGTGCCATGCGGTCGAGTGCCAGATTTCGGCAAATGGTGATGCAGAAAGCCTCCACGCTGTCGACCGACGCAAGTTCTTCACGCTTGCTCCAGGCTCGGATGAGCGTGTCCTGCGTCAGGTCCTCCGCCTCCTGCGCATTGAGCGTGATGCGAAGTCCCATTCGGTAGATTTTGTCCTTCAGCGGAAGGAGATCGTGGCGGAAATCGATTTGTTTCATTGGGCTTTCTGTAAGGTAGACGGGCAAGTAGAGGAAAAGTTACAGGCTTCGGGCATTTTTTTCAAAAAAAAACGGAGGGCCGAGGAAGAATGGAACAACAAGTGCAGCTGGTCTCGACATATAGGGTTACAAAAAGAGCGGGCTGAAAGCCTCATCACAGCTTTCAGCCCGCCCGTCATCCTGTGCATGGCAGGGAATGATGGATCGGTTTTCTTCCCCCCGGTTCGTCACTTCAGCATGAGGGGCAACGAATAGTGCGTGGGGGTGACGACCGTGATGGCACGCAAATTCTCACGACGGGCCACACGAATGGGCATACCTTCGCGGCAAACGGAGGAATGGATGGTGGGATAGGTGCCGTCGGTGGTGAAGCGCACAGTGGCTCCTGCCACCGGAGAGGCCAAGCGGATGGTCCACACACTGTCGGCGCCCTGCTCGGCCGATGCCACACGCGGTTCGGGCACACGGTAGTTGCAGCCCATGGCATCGAGGCGGGCGTATTGGGAGGCGAGCCGACGGTTGAAGTCGGGCAGCGAACGCTGTGCCTTGGGGGTCCACGCCACTTCGCTCAGCGCCATGAGGCGCGGGAAGGTGAAGTACTCCACATACTGCTGGGCACGGTTTTCGTTGATGTAGGCGAATTCGTGCAGCTGCGGGCCGATGATGAAGCGGTCGCTCCACATGCAGCCCTGCGTGCCGAGCGTGGTGCCTTGGGGCGAATAGTCGTCGAGCGGAAGGGCATAGGTCTGCTCATAGCCGAAGGGGGGACGCCAGCTGGCTCCGTACACTTCGCCCGGTGTGCTGCTTTCGGGAAAATCGAAGTAGGCATAGTCGCACGGGGCTACCACTGCCTTCAGGCCTGCCTCGGCAGCCTTGAGCGTGTCGGCCGCATCGTGCCAGAGCATGCTCACCAGCGGGCGGTGCACCCGGCCGCGCATCATGATTTCCTCCCAGCCCACCACGGTGCGCCCATGGTCGGACAGGTAGTCGTTGACCTCATTGGTCAGATAGCCCTGCAGGTCGCTGGCCTTGCCGATGCCTTCGCGCTTCATCAGTGCCTGGCAACGGGGGCATTCCTCCCAACGCTTGTAGACGGCCTCGTCGCCGCCGATGTTGATGTACTTGGAGGGAAACACCTGCATCGTTTCATCGAGCACGTCGCGCAGAAACTGCATCACGGAGTCCTTGCCGATGCACAGGATGTCCTCGCTGATGAAGTGCTGGGTGGGCACTTCCAGCTGCTCGCCCCTGCACGACAGCCACGGGTAGGCCACAATGGCCGAAAGGGCATGGGCGGGAAACTCGATTTCGGGAATCACTTCCACCCCGCGCACCTGTGCATAGCTCACCAGCTCGCGCATCTGCTGCTGGGTGTAGTAGCCGCCGATGCGCTCGGCATCCTTGCCTGCCCACGCGCCCACGCTTGTCAGGCGCGGATACTTCTTGATTTCCAACCGCCATCCCGAATCGTCGATGAGGTGGAGCTGGAGCTTGTTGAGCTTGTAGGTGCTCATCCAGTCCACGCATTTCTTGAGAAACGACAGGTCGTAGTAGTGGCGCGACACATCGAGCATATAGCCACGGTAGGGATGCGACGGTGCATCCTCGATGGTGGTGTAGGGCACTGTCCAATCCATCCCGGCATGGCGCACGCCCGACATCACCTGGGGCGGCAGGAGCTGGAGCAGCGTCTGCAGGCCGTAGTAGGCTCCGGCAGCATCGTGTGCGGTGATGACGGCCCCTTTCTGGCCGACCGTGAGGCGATAGGCTTCGCTGCGCTTCACGGCCGTCGTGTCGAGCACCAGCACAAGGCCATTTCTGCGCGTTCCCTGCTGCAGGCGGAGGTCCCAGCCGGTGCTTTGCGCCAAGCGGTCGGCCAGCCACCGGGCTTGTGGCGCGAGCGAAGGACTGTAGGAAATGACGGTTTGGGGCGTAAGGTGCCACGTGCCTTGCTGCCAGTTCACGCTTTGGGGCAGCGGCACGAGCGATGCAGCAGTCTGCGCCAGTGCGGCAGAAAGGCTGATGGCTGCGAGGAGCAGCACAGAGAGAATTCGTTTGTTCATATTTCTTTGTTTGATCGGAATGAGAGTCGGAACGGGCTTATGCATTCCCGATGGCCTCTTCGCTCAGGCCCGTTAATTCAACAATTTGCGGCACAGCCATGCCCATCGATTTCATTCGGCGGGCAATCTCAAGTGCACGTTTTTCACTTCCTTCAACGAGGCCTTCTTCACGGCCTTCAACGCGGCCTTCTTCACGGCCTTCAACGCGACCTTTTTCACGGCCTTCGGCAAAGCCGTCGTCATGACTGGTTTGGAAGAGACTTT
>DAIRWG010000023.1:0-16408 GCA_036802405.1 Alloprevotella sp. | reverse complement strand
CGAATCGGATATAGTTTTCGCTTGGAATGGTCATAGGGATTGTCTTTTACTTTTCGGATGCTAATATACCGCTTAAAAGGCGAACCTGCAAAACGTCTGCCTCACATTTCGTGCATCACCCGGCTGCGGCGCAACACCATGCGGCTTTCGGGACCGAGATTGAAGAGCAGATCGACGATGCTGAGATTGGGCAGGAAGCCCGTGCGCGTGACAAACACCTGATAGTAGGGCACCGGGTGAAAAGCCGCATCGGCCTGCACATCGACCTTTGGACTGACGATGGAGCGAAGGTCGAACAAGCTGCCGTCGGAGGGGGCGTCCACATAGTGCGGGGCCGTTTCGATCGGCAGGTCGAGGCTGAGCAGCGAAAGTACCAGGTGCATCAGCGCCTCGTTGAAGTCAACGAGAAAGGCGTAAGGCTTTTCGTAAAGCGGACGGAAATCATCGGCATAGTATTCGAAGTAGGGGCTTGACTCGTAGGCCGACGACAGGGCAGCCCAATGGAGGTGCCGCCAATTGCCGTGGTCGGAAATGCGCACGTCCTTCGTGGCTGTGTGTGAAGCACCGCTGCGCACCACGGGAACGGTGAGCGCCTGCGGTCCGGTGGGGGTGGCTATGTAGCAGCGGTTGCGGTAGGTTTGCTTCAGAAAGTGCTCATGACGGTCCTCCACGGCCCTGGGGGCCGCATAGAGGTGGGCATAGAGCTGAACAGGCCCCAGATAGGAAGTTGCAAAGAGCAGTGCGGGGGATGTATGACACATGATGAGTTTGGAGTAGAGGGGTCAGAGATTTGTCGGGGCGGAACTCGCACATCTGGGCAGAAGCCGTCATTTGCCAAGCGGCACAGCGCGCCCCACCAGTGCTTCGTGGGGAACGATGAGGAAAGAATCACGGGAGGTTTCCACCCAATAGTAGTCGGTGGTGAAACGCACGGAGCGCAGCACCCTTCCGTCGAGCACCAGTCGGCCCGAGGCATCGGCCCGGGCATGGCCGTGTTCGAACGCTTGCAGCAGATAGGCCAGCAAGCGGGCATTGGCGTGCGTGACCGTCACGGAACGTCCGGCACGGGGCATCACGATGGGGCAGGCATCGGGCGAGGTGCGGGCCGGCAGGATGCGCTGGCGCACGGGATCGATCCACACCGTGTCGAGCGGCAAGGCCCGGCAAGTGGCCAGAAAGAGCGTGCCGCTACCCACATAGCGGCACACCAACCGTTCGCCCTCGGCGGGCTGCGCGTAGCCCCACCGGTGATAGCCCCACAGGCGTTCGCCCGGCACACGCAGCCCGTAGGCCAGAAGGTTTACCCCCACGTGCTGTCCGCTGCGGTATCCGTCGACCTGACAATCCCGCGGAATGCGCAGGTGCATGAAGAGCAAAAAACGCACTGCCAGCAGCAAGGTGGCTGCCAGCAATGCGGGAATGAGTATTTTGTGGACGAATGCCTTCATGAATCGGTGTTCAAGGAATGGAAAGTGGCGCACGGAGCATCGTGGCTCCAACAAGGATGGTGTTCCGGCTCAAGCCCCGGCTCAAACCGATGGATGCGCGCCAGGGGGAGGCGCATGAGCAGCAGCCTACTTGATGTCCCACACGCGCTTGAAGAAGCGGTTCCAGCGCACGTGGCCGTCGCCCCAGCCGTAGTCGTCGTCGAGCGAGAGCCACACAAAGAGCGGCTTGCCCACGATGTGGTCCTCGGGCACGAATCCCCAGAAGCGCGAGTCGGCCGAGTTGTCGCGGTTGTCGCCCATCATCCAGTAGTAGTCGAGGCGGAAGGTGTAGGAATCGGTGCGGTGGCCGTTGATGTAGATCTGCCCGCCGCGCACCTGCAGGTCGTTGCCTTCATACACGCGGATGGGCCGTTCGTAGATGGGCAGGTTCTGCAGCGTGAGGTGAAGTTTCGCCCCTTTCTTCGGAATCCACACGGGGCCGTAGTCGGCCGTGGTCCAGTTCTTGGCCATATTCTGCGGATAGAGCCAGTCGGCCGCGGGCTGGGCCTGGCGGATGGAAGCCACCAGTTCGGGATGCTGCTCCAAGGCACGCTTGGCGGCACGGGTGAGCGGCATCCACACGGTGTTGCCGTTGCTCACGGAGTAGAGGTCCTCGTCGGTGATGCCCAGCTCGTGCTTCAGCTCAACGGGAATATCCTGCTTGAAGGTCACCTCGTAGGCATACTGCGAATTCTCGGGTTCACGATTGGGACGTCCGTCGAGATAGACCACGTTGTGGCGAATCTGCAGCGTCTGTCCGGGAAGGCCCACGCAACGCTTCACATAGTTCTCGCGACGGTCGGTGGGGCGGGCCACAATCCGTCCGAACTGTTCGGGATTCTGGCGCATATAAGCCGTTCCGGCGGCATAGATGCGGCTATAGGCCGCCTGCTGCTGCTCGTAGCTCATGTCGGGGCGAATGGCCGACGAGGCCAACGTGGGTGCTTCGCCGGGCTGGGCAGCAGGGGTGCCGGCCAGCTGGTCGCCGGCCTGATAGGCCATGCGGTAGTAGTCCTGGTTCTGCTGGTTGAGGGCCACGGTGTCGCCTGCCGGATAGTTGAACACCACGATGTCGTTGAGCTGCACGTGGCCGAGTCCCTTCACGCGGCGGTAGTCCCAATGGGGCCAGTCGGAGTAGCTCTTGCAGCCGACCACGGGCAGCGTGTGCTGCGTGAGGGGCATGTAGAGCGGCGTTTGCGGGATGCGCGGCCCGTAGGCCACTTTCGACACGAGCAGGTAGTCGCCCGTGAGGAGCGTCTTCTCGAGCGAAGATGAGGGGATGACGAAGTTTTGGAAGAAGAACTGGTTGAGGAAGTAGATGGCCACCAGGGCAAACACGATGGCATCCACCCAGCCCATGATGAAGCGCGTGGCCGAACCCACTTCGGGTTCGCGCCACCACCCCCACTTGATGCGGCGGCTCACATAGAGGTCGTAGATGAAGGGCAGCACGAGGAGTCCCCACCAAGAGCCCACCCAGAGGAGGAAGAGGAGATAGAGTGCGGTGACAACGGCAAACTTCACCCACGAGGGCTTTTTCGGGCTATTGGCCCGGCGGATGGCTTCGGCCTGCTTTTCGGAATAGGATTGTTCCATGCGGTTGGTTGTGGTGCTGAAGAGAATTGGAGATAGGTGTGAAGGAAAAAAACGGGCCGGAGCTCAGAACTTGAAGAGGTCGTCGGTGGAGAGCAGCCCCTCGTGGGTGGCAGTGAACTCGGCAGCCAGCACGGCACCGAGGGCAAATCCGCGGCGGCTGTGGGCCGAATGCGTGATCTGGATCATGTCGGCCGGCGAATCGTAGGTGATGGTGTGGATGCCCGGCACCTCGCCTTCGCGCACGGCATCGATGCGGAGCAAGTCGGCAGGATGGTCCTTGGTGCCGCTCACGGTGCCGTCGGCCTGGTGCACTTCGCCTTTCACCCAGTCCTTCTTGCGGTCGAGTTCGGCACACACCTGTTCGGCCAGGGTGATGGCCGTGCCGCTGGGGGCATCAAGCTTGTGGATGTGGTGCGTTTCCACCTCCGTCACGTCGTAAGTGGGGAAGGCGTTCATGATGTGGGCCAGATACTTGTTGACGGCCGAGAAGATGGCCACGCCGAGCGAGAAGTTGGAGGCCCAGAACAGGGTGTGTCCTCCCTCGGTGCAGGCACGCCGCACGTCGGCCTCGTGGTCCTTGAGCCATCCGGTGCTGCCGCTCACCACCTTCACGCCCTGCTTCCAGGCACGCAGGTAGTTGCCGTATGCTGCCGTGGGATTGGTGAACTCGATGGCCACGTCGGCACTGCGGAAGGCTTCGGATTCCATGTCGTCCATGTTGTCCACGTCGATGATGGCCACAATCTCGTGGCCGCGCTGACGGGCTATTTCTTCTATCATATGGCCCATTTTGCCATATCCGATGAGTGCGAATTTCATTGTGTGCGTTGGTTTGTGGTTCATGCCGCAGGCCGTCGGTGCACTTCCGTGCGAACGGCCCTTTTCGGGCAAATTGCATTTTTCATTGCGAAGATACAAGGTTTCTTTCTAAATTGGCCCGATTCTTCGCGTTTTCTTTCTTCATGGGGGCATTTTTGCCGTCGGAGGCGAAGGTGCTGCCGCCGCAAGGGGCACTCCCCGCCTGGTTTTTGACAAAACGACCGGGGGCGGCGAGCCTTCTGCCGGCTCACCGCCCCCGGTGTTTGCTGATGTCTGCAGCGGCATCAGTTTTCCAGGAAAAAGTCAACGGAGGTCACCACCCGCACTTTCTTCACATAGGGGGTGTACTGGTCGCGGTCGTCGATGGTGAAGAGTCCTTGCGAGGCACTCTTGATCTTGCCGAGCTTGCTCTCGGAATCGTTGGCAAACTTCACGGCGGCTTCGCGTGCATTCTTGGTGGCCTCTTCGATCATCTGCGGCTTCACCTTGTTGAGGCTAGTGAATTCGTACTGCACCTGCGAGCCGTAGTCGCCGGCCGAAATGGCGATGCCCTGCTTGAGCAGCTCGCCCATGCGCGACATCAGTCCGCGCACCAGGTCAACCTGTGCGCTCGACACGGTGATCACCGTGGTCACGTTGTAGCGGTCGCGGGCAGCATCCTCGGCCGAGGAGTAGCGTTCGGCCCGCAGGTCGACAATCTGCGGCGCACCCACACTGATGTCGGCCCGCTTCACGCCGTTGGCGGTGAGGAAGGCTTCGATGCGTGGCGTCACGGAGTTGAGGTTGGCATAGATGGCCTGCAGGTCGTTGCCGGTGGTCTTGTAGGTGATGGGCCAGATCACGTGGTCGGCCTTCACTTCGCGTTCGGCCAGGCCGCGCACGCTCACCACGCGGTCCTTGCTGGCAAAGGCGGCCAGCCCGAGATAGATGCACACACCCAGCAGCAGGGTGCCGAGAGCCAGAATGATGGCTTCCAAGCGATAGTTCTTCATAAGGCTTCGTGTTTAGGTTGTTTGGAAAGATTCGTTTTGCAACGGGTTTATGTGGGGGCAAAGATAGGAATAGGCCATGATAGCGCACCACTTTTGGAGCTTAAAAAAGATGAAATGCGCCCCAAGCGTCAGGGCCTCACCTTCCGGGCGAAGGAAAGTGGCCTGATGCTTGGGGCGCCAATCGGGGCAGCAGCTCAAGGCTGCTGCCGATGGGGGAAGCGCGAGCGGCTTAGAAGTTGTCTTCGTCGTCAACGTCGTCGGCCTTCTGCCAGCTGGACGGGCGTACGGAGAGCGAGTGTGTGGGGTCGAAACCATCACCGCTGTCGTCTACCTTAAAGGAAGGAGAAGTTGCTACGGGAGTCAGCGGATCCATTTCGATCACGCTGAGCGTGGGGGCCATATATTTCTTTTTCATAGGTGTTGTCGTATTGGGGTTTGAAATGAAGTGTGTGTGTAAGAAGGGGCGAGGCAAGTCCTTCTCCTTCCGCCCGCTTGCCGGAGACGGCGCAAAGGCGGAAGGAAGAAGGAGGGATGCCCGCCATGTATTATTTCACGATGAACTTGCGTCCGTTCTGGATGTACACGCCGCCCTTGGCGGGTTTCATCACGCGGCGGCCGGCGAGGTCGTAGAGCGGAACGTTCACGGTGTTGATGGTCGTAGTGGCTTCGCCGATGCCCGTGGCGGGCGTGAACACCATCTGGATGGACTGCACGCTCTGGTCGGCGCTCTTGGGCAGGTAGGCGCGGTTCATGGGCAGCGTGCCGTCTGCGGTGTGGTAGAAGGCAATCTGTCCGTCACGCTGGCCGAGGATGTAGCCGCTTTCG
This sequence comes from Alloprevotella sp., assembly GCA_036802405.1. Classification (GTDB taxonomy): domain Bacteria; phylum Bacteroidota; class Bacteroidia; order Bacteroidales; family Bacteroidaceae; genus Alloprevotella. The sequence continues at coordinate 10,689 of DAIRWG010000023.1, read as the reverse complement.
GCGGTCAGCTCGAGGGCAGCTCCGGCAGAATTTTCGAGTTCGTTGTCGGCCACAGTGGCAGTCGTTTCATCGGCTGCGGGCACCATGCGGGCGGTAGCGCCGTCCGTAGAGGTGAGGATCACACCCGTTCTGGCCGGAATGGCCTGCGCGCCTTCGATCGGAGTCAGCGTGGCGGTAGTGCCTTCGGTCTTCACGATGTAGGCAGTCACGCCTTCGGGAATGATTGTGGCAAACGGAGCACTGAAGGTGGCCACATAGTCGGCACCCGTCACCTTGCCGTTGGTGCTGGCAAATTTCACTTCGTTGGGATAGGTCACTTCTTCGAACACGAAGGTGTGGGAACGGGGTTGGCCATTCCAGCCAGAATCATAGTATTTTGTGTTCGCAGTGCCTGAAATAAAGTCAGCATCAGCATTGATGTTGGCACCAGTACTGTGGCGAGCATTCAGATAATAATAGTTCTTTCCTTCTTTATCCAAGGCCTTCATCTGCATACGACCAAACAAATCGGCTCTGGCCGCAGTAACTGTTCCGCCGTTTCCATTGGCATCGGCGGGTTCCACGGTCCAAGCGTTTTGAGCGATGTAGCTCTCAGTCACACCTTTTAGATTGTAGGACTTGTTGGCATTTCCGTTGTCCATCCAGCTGAGGTAGGTTCCTTGGTTGGTAGCAAAGATATATTTGTCAGCCTTTTTATGGCAAACGAAGATGCTGGTATTCTCGTCCGTGATTTGATCAGCCTGCTTGGCAGCAATACGACTGCCGTTCCAATAGAGATACTGCTTCACACCGTCATTGTAGATATAAGCCATGCGGTAGGCCTTTCCATCCTCGGGCATCTGGATGTTTGACGTATTGATATATGCGGATAGGGCTGCATCAAAAGTGTTTCCTAAAGCATACACCTGATCAGCTGATGCAACTTTTGCATTCGCAATAGCCTGCTCCAATTTTCTGTATTCAGTGCTTGAATGCAAAGGATAGCCGAGGCCTTCTTTGGAAAGAATATTGGTTTCAGCATTCTCTGCTGCCGTTTTCAGCGTTTCAGGTACACCTGTATAATTCACCTTGATAGTATGACCCTCCACAGAAACGGTCCCGCTCATATAAGCAACATCTCCAGCAGCAAAGTCAGAAGCTGTAGGAGCAGTAGTCAAATAGAAGAAACCTCCATTCTTGGCTGCTTCACTGGTAGCCGTAAGTTTTGCATAACCTGTAGGTATATTGACTTCTACATTGTAGATATTCGCTTCGTCAAAGTCATTGATGGTATTGAAATTCCAAAGGTTGTCGGCATGAGCAACACCTCCATCTGACCACGTGGTGAGTCTTTGGTAATTACCAACAGGTCTTCCACTATTCCCGGCATTCAATACAGGTGAAAAAGCATAACTGCCATCCGTATAGGCCATAACGGTCAAAGTTGAGGTAGACACACCATTATCTGTTTTAAATGCCAGTCCACCCTGGCCGTTAGTTACAGTAAGCACACCCTTGTCGTTGCTGCTCACATGCCAAATGTAGCCATTAGGCAATGTTTCGGGCAGTGTACTTGACCCCATCGTATATCCGTTGGGGTTTGACGCATACGTAAAGTCATTGAAATAGTTGGTGTAACGATCTGTTGCTTTGTTTTTCAGAGTAAAGTAACCAGAAGAAATCGTTTGCGGGATGAAGTACCAAGTACTATTGGGATCGTTTGCATCACCCCACTGACTTATATGGTTGTTACCTCCATAGCTGCCATAGCAGTTCCAAGCATTGCTACCACCTTTCGGTTTGATATAAAATCCTGCAGTACCACTATTATAGGTAATTGTCCACAAACAAGTTTCATCCGGACTTTCAAACGCTTTAATGCCGATGTTACTGGCATTTGCTCCCTTGTCTATAGCATAAACGTAAACATTCTCGCTTGTAGCCGACTTGATGTAATATTCGTTTCCAGAAACGAATTCAATATAGAAGTAGCTACGTTCGTCCGTTTGATTCCAACGAGAAAGCACGACCGTGTTGTTATTTTCCCCTTTGTAGCAAGTTGAATTGTAAATTGCAAAAGAACCGTTTTGCTTGCACTTGATCAAATACTTCACCCCCTGCGTGGGCTTGAAGTCTTCAGCAAAGGCTGAAATTACCCCCCCCAAGTGCAAATAAGGAGAAGGCTGAAAATCAGCATAAATCTTTTCATCGTTGAATGATTATTTGTTGTTTGTAAAATGTTGATTGTCAGCTGTAGTGGCGCGCATATCGCTTCCGCGGGGCGCAGATGAAGGGCACTGCAAAGACGGAGCGGAAGCAGAGGCTTCGCACACGGAAAAGATGAATGGTTTCGGGCGCAAAATTAGTGATTGCTATCGAACCTTGCAAACTTTTTCGCCTTAAAACTCTGATTCTGATGATTTTTGCGCGACTTAGGCTGATCCACTAACGCCCAAACGGGCGTTTCCGTCATCCGGAGGACGATTCCGCGGCCCAAGGATTCTGCCCCAAGGATTCCGCCACCAGAAGGGGAACGGAGCACTGCCCCAACCGGCAAGCAGGAAGCAGGAGAAACGGAACCAAAAAAATCCCGCAAATCAAAAGACTTGCGGGACATTCTTTAAAGTGCGCTTCAGGATGGGCTTGAACCAACGACCCCCTGATTAACAGTCAGGTGCTCTAACCAACTGAGCTACTGAAGCCTATCAATTCAGCGACGTAAGTTCTACTAAGTGCGCTTCAGGATGGGCTTGAACCAACGACCCCCTGATTAACAGTCAGGTGCTCTAACCAACTGAGCTACTGAAGCAGTGTTTCGTGAAAAACTTAGCGTCTATTGCTGAATTGCGGTGCAAAGGTAAGGGTTATTTTTGAAATAAGCCCTATCTTTGCACAGAAAATTTCAAAAAAAAATTCGATGAAGAAAATCCTGGGCATCGGAAATGCCCTTATTGATGCCCTCGTGCAAGTGGACAACGATCAGATACTCAGTGAGTTAAACCTGCCGAAAGGCTCGATGCAGCTGATCGACCGCGAACGCTACTTCCACATCCGCGAACGCTTCGCCTCGCTCCGCCAGACGCACACCACGGGCGGTTCGGCCTGCAACACCATCCTGGCCATTGCCAACATGGGCGGCACGCCGGGCCTGATCGGACGCATCGGCACCGACTCCCTGGCCCGCACCTTCGAGGAGAGCTGCACGCGGCACGGCATACAGGCGCGCCTCATCCGCGATGCGCAGCTTCCCACAGGCGTGGCCTCCACCATCATCACGCCCGACGGGCAGCGCACCTTCGGCACCTACCTCGGCGCCGCCGTGGCCCTCACGGCCGACGACCTGAAGGAGGAATGGTTTGAAGGCTACGACTATTTCTACATAGAGGGCTATCTGGTGCAAAACCACGACCTCATCCGCCGCGCCGTGCAGATGGCCCACGAAGCAGGCCTCGAGGTGTGCCTCGACCTGGCCAGCTACAACATTGTGGAATCCGACCGCGACTTCTTCGGCGAACTGTTGGCACAGACCGACATCGTCTTTGCCAACGAGCTGGAGGCACGCGCCTTCACGGGCATCGACGATCCGCAGCAGAATGTGGAGCATCTGGCCACCCTCTGCCACACGGCCGTGGTGAAGGTGGGCAAGGAAGGCGTGCTCGTGCGCCAAGGCACGGAACAAGTGGCCTGCCCGGCCCGCGACGTGCCGCACGTGGTCGACACCACCGCCGCCGGCGACTATTTCAGCGCGGGTTTCCTCTATGCCCTCTCGCAGGGCGAAAGCCTCCTGCGCTGCGCCCAGCTCGGGTCGCTGCTGGCCGGCCACATCATCGAGGTGGTGGGCACCGCCCTCACGCCCGACACGTGGCAGCGCATCATGGCCGACTGGCGCGCCCAGGCCTGAGCCTGACGGCTGGGCGCACCGCCCCACCCTTTTCCCCCAAAAAGTCATTATCCCTCCCGCAATGAAACGCTTCACCGCCGCCGTGCTGCTTGTGGCGCTGCTGCCCCTCTGGGCCAGCGCACAGCACACGAGCCACAACTTCGAAGTGGCCAAGAGCCTCGACATCTTCAACGCCATCTACCGCGACCTCGACCTCTACTACGTCGACACGCTCGATGCCAAGCGCAATGTGGAAAATGCCGTGGCCTACATGCTCAACCAGCTCGACCCCTACACGGAATACTATCCCGAGGACCAGACCAACGAGCTTCGCCAGCTCACCACCGGCAAGTATGCCGGCATCGGCTCTGCCATCAGCTACCGGCAGAAGCTCGACCGCTGCATCATCACCGAACCCTACGAGGGCATGCCCGCCGCCGAGGCCGGACTGCGCCCGGGCGACGTGATCCTAAGCATCGACGGCCACGACATCGCCCCCTGCGGCCACCAGAACGTGCGCGACTACACCTCCGACGTGAGCAGCCGCCTGCGCGGCGATGCCAACACCTCGTTCGACATACGCGTGCGCCGCCCCACCTCGGGCGAAGTGCTCACCATCCGGCTCACGCGGCGCAACATCCTCATGCCCAGCGTCACGCTGCGCAAGCTCCTGCCCGACTCCGTGGGCTACGTGCACGTCACGCAGTTCATCGAAGGCACCGGCACCGACCTCCGCCACGCCCTCGTGGCACTCAAGCAGCAGGGAGCACGCAGCTTCGTGCTCGACCTGCGCGGCAACCCCGGCGGCGTGATCGACGAAGCCGTGCGCGCGGTCAACCTCTTCATCCCCCGCGGACGCGAAGTGGTGCGCACGAAGGGCAAGGTGAAGGAGGCCAACAACGTGTACAAGACGACCACCGACCCGCTGGATGCCGAAAGTCCGCTCGTGGTGCTGGTGGACAACTACTCGGCCTCGGCCTCCGAAATCACCAGCGGCGCGCTGCAGGACTACGACCGTGCCGTGATCATCGGCCGCCGCACCTACGGCAAGGGACTCGTGCAGCAAAGCCGCGAGATGCCCTACAAGGGCATCCTCAAGCTCACTTCGGCCAAGTACTACATTCCCTCTGGCCGCTGCGTGCAGGCCTACGAGTTTCGCGACGGGCAGCCCGTGGCGCGCCCCGACTCCCTGGCCCACACCTTCCACACGGCCAACGGCCGCCCCGTGCGCGACGGCGGCGGCATCCAGCCCGACGTGACGGTGCCGGCCGACAGCCTGCCCCACCTGCTCGACTATCTGGAGGAGAGCGACCAGCTCTTCGACTTCTGCGTGGACTACCATGCCCGCCACGACCACATCGCCCCGCCCTCGCAGTTCCGCCTGACGGACGCGGAATATGCCGCCTTCACGGCCTACATGAAGCAGCACCAGTTCACCTACGACCGCCAGAGCCTGCGCGTGCTGCAGACGCTGCGCCAAGTGGCCCGCTTCGAGGGCTACGACACAGAGGCCAGCGACGAGCTGCGTGCCCTCGAGGCCAAACTCCGCCACAACGAGGACTACGACTTCCGCCGTTGGGAGAAGGAAATCCGTGCCGTGGTGGAACGCAAGATTGTGGAGAGCTACTACTACCAGAACGGCGGCGAGGAATACCTGCTCCGCACCGACCGCAATCTCGAGCGTGCCCTTCAGCTGCTCCGTTCGCCACGCCAGATGCAGCAGATCCTCAGCGGAGAACCCGATGCCTGACTATTGATTTTTCCGCCGTCAGGCTCACCCCGTTCGGAGTGATTCGCACCAAGCTCCCACATTGGGGCCTACATTAACGTACTATTGTTCAAACAACACCCTATAACTCCCTATCCCAAACAATCACCCCATGAAGCAAACACTCCTACTGGCCCTCACGGGCCTGCTGGCGCTGCCCGCAGCGGCCCAGCAGCACGCACGCAAGGAACTGGCCCCCACCCCACCGATGGGATGGATGACGTGGAACTATTTCCAAGGAAACATCAACGAGCAGGTCATCCGCGAAACGGCCGATGCGATGGTCGAAAGCGGACTGGCCGATGCCGGCTACAAATACGTATTCATCGACGACCTCTGGCAGGGCGGACGCGATGCGCAAAACAACATCATTGCCGACCCCAAGAAGTTTCCGCACGGCATCAAGGCCCTGGCCGACTACGTGCACTCCAAGGGCCTGAAACTCGGCATCTATTCCGATGCGGCCCAACTCACCTGCGGCGGCTACACGGCCAGCCTCGGATTTGAGGCACAGGATGCGCGCACCTTCGCCTCGTGGGGCGTGGACTACCTGAAGTACGACTACTGCAATGCCCCCGAGGACAGCGCCACGGCCCGTCACCGCTACCGCACCATGGCCGAAGCCCTGCAGCAGAGCGGGCGCGACATCGCGCTCGGCATCTGCGAATGGGGCCAGCGCCAGGCCGAGGAATGGTGCGAGGAAGTGGGCGGACAGCTCTGGCGCACCTCCTACGATGTGCGCGACATGTGGAAGGACACCCTCCACCAGGGCGGCATGGGCATTCTCGACATCATCAACGTCACGGCGCCCCTTGCCTCCTATGCCCGCCCGGGACAGTGGCCCGACATGGACATGCTCGTGGTCGGCCTCAACGGCAAGGGCGGCCCTTCAAGCGACCTCGGCGGCAAGGGATGCACCTACACGGAATACCAGACGCAGATGAGCCTCTGGTGCATGCTCTCCTCGCCCCTGGCCCTCTCCAACGACCTGCGCAACATGAACGACGAGGACCGCCGCATCCTGCTCAACAAGGAGGTCATTGCCATCAACCAGAACCCCCTCGGCCGTGCCGCCGTGCGCAAGGTCAACCTCGCCACACACCAGATCTTCGTGCGTGAGCTGTCGGGCGGACGCCATGCCGTGGCCCTGATGAACACGGGCGACAAGCCGCTCAAACTCACGGCCGACTTCCGCGCACTCGGACTGGAAAGCAAATACCGCCTGCGCGACGTGTGGCAGCACAAGCAGGTGGCTGCACGCGCCTCGAAGTGGAGCGGCACCGTCGCCCCGCACGAAGCCAAGGTGTGGGTGCTGGATGAGGCCAAGTGATGCCCCAGCACCTTAGAATCCGGTGCTCTGAACCTTTTTTGACAAGAAATGCGCCGCATACATCCGTTGCGAATGTATGCGGCGCATTTCTTGTCAGCTTATCAGTCCCTAAGGTTCAATGGCCTACCACGGTTCCCATGTCGTAGGCTTCCTGCAAGGCCTTGTGTCCCTCGATTTCGCCCGGAGCCGTGACGCCTCCGGCAAACACCGTGCCCGCCAAACGGGCATGCTCGAAGCAGTCGATCCAGCCCGTCAGGCCACCCACTGCACGTTCGGGCACGAAGGCTGCATCCTCGGCGGCAGAGGTGAGCAGATAGATGTGGCGGAAACGGTAGTCGGAGGCATAGAGCGGATTGGCACGGTCGAGCAGTGTCTTCATCTGCCCGCTCATTTCGTAGTAGTAGATGGGCGTGGCGAAGCAAATGGCATCGGCATCGTGCATTTTCTGCACGATGGCCGGGGCATCGTCGGTAGTGATGGCGCACTTGAGCGTCTTGGTGCAGGCCAGGCAGCCGCGGCAGAATTCGATGCGTTTGCCACGCAGGCTGATGCATTCCACTTCATGTCCGGCCTTACGTGCTCCGCCTGCAAAGGCCTCAGCCAGTGCGTCGGAATTGCTGTGGGCGCGCAGGCTGGTGCTGATGACGAGTACTTTCATGTGTGTGTGATTTGAGTTCTTGTAGGATTGTTCTTGCAAGGTTCTGTCCGAACCGGCAGCAAAGTTAAGGCAAACCCCTCACACTGTCCCTACCCCGTTCACGGATTTTCCAACCTTCATTCATGGTCGCTCAATGGTTCAGCGCACCACCACGCGCTGGCTGCCCGCAGCGGTCAGCACCACATAGGTGCCCGGCTGCAGCTTTTGCCCCACGGGCAGCGAGCGGCCGTCGGCGGCATAGAGGCGGTAGGGACTGGTGCAGCGGATGCGGCGGTCGACCACGCGCACCACGGGGGCATCGTCGGCTCCGGCTTGCGCTTCGCCGATGGCCGAAGGCACGTGGTGCTCATGGGCCGCCTGATAGAAGGCAAACTGGCACCCCGTGTCAGTGGTGTTCGTGCCGCTGCCCCAGTTGTAGATCTGATAGTTCAGCCCGGCGTTCGTCTGGTTGAACTGCACGGTGCCGCTCGTCAGAATGTAGTAGCCCGAAGTGGCAGCCTCCTTGAAAGTCCACCCCTTGGCCGGACGCGTACGTACGGTGCGCAGCGCCGTGTTGTTGGACGAGGAGGGCGACACGTAAGTGCCGTCGGCACGGTTCACGATGTTGAACGTGCCGTCGCCCCTATTCTCGAATTTCCATTCGGCCGCGGCCGAAGGCTGCGGTTTGCCGTAGAGCACCGCGCCCGCTCCGAGCGATGTGGGATAATAGCCGTCGCGCAGCGGCGAGTTGAACTCGTACCACCACGTGTCGGCCTCGTCGCTCAGCCGCGGTGCGCCCTCCTCCTCGGGAACCTCAAACGACTGGTCGGGCGAGTACACCAGCCCCTCCACGGCATTGCGCCCCTCGGTGTCGGTGATGACGAAAGTGAACTGCCACTTGTCGCGCTTCGTGCCGCCGCTGTCGACGTGGGGCAGCTTAAGGAACACCTTGTTCCACCCTTTACGCAAATGCAGCGCCACCGGCTCGCGCGCCGTCAGGTTTTCGTTGGTCAGGCCCAGCGTGGCATGGTCCTGCGGAATGTCGCGGTCGGTCTGCTGCCACTTCGGTGCCGGAATCTCCTGCCCGTTGAGCCAGATGCGCGAGCCACGACGATCCCATTGGCCGGCCTTGGGCGCATAGTCGTTGCCCGAACGGCTGTAGGTGTAGAATTCAATCTGCGCCCCCACCTCCTGCTCCTCGGGCGAATAGACATAAGTCCAGGCATAAGCCGTCTGGTTCGTCGACGGATTGGGCAGGAACGACGGCACCACTGGATGCCAGATGTGGCGCAGATAGATGCCCGCGCCTGTGGCCAGCCGGGTGCGGTAGGTGTTGCCGCCGTAGGTGTAGGATTGGGGCAGGATGTCGTCGGTGGCCTGCTCGGGGGGCAGCGTGAGCGAGGCATTGCCCCCGTTGGGGAAGGGGTCGGTGATGCGCCAGCGCACGTTGCTCTGCTTCACATAGGGCATGTCGGCATCCTTCAGCGAGTGGGCCTTGTGGAAGAGCAGGCGGCGCTCGAAGTCGGCAAACTCCTCGTATTCCTCACCCGCATTGGGCAGCGTGGTGCCGCCCGTTTCGATGTACTGCTTGCCGCCGCCCCGCCAGGCGCGTTCGGCCGAAGCCAGGATGTTGGCATACTGGTTGTTCTGGCGGATGATGTCGTGCTCGGTGGGCGTTTTCGTGTCGTTCCACGCGGCCGAGATGGTGCCAGCCAGTTCCTCGCTGCCCTGCTGGGCATAGTAGATGTTGCTCTTGTAGATGCCCACGAGGTCGGCATACACGTCGAAGTGGTTGGTGTAGTTGTAGCGGCAGTCGATGTTGGGCATGCCCTTCACCACCTGTCCGCGCGACGACCACATCTGCGTCATGTCGGCCATCGCGGCCGTCACGCTCTTGTTGTTGAGCGGGTTCCACACCACCACGCGGCGCTTCAGGCTGGTGCGTACATAGGCAGCCATTTCCTCCAGAAATCCGTCCTGCAAGGCCACCTCGTCGCCGCCGATGTGGATGTAGGGAGCCTGGGTGAACGTCTGCCCCACCTCATCGAGAATGCGCTTCAGCGCCACACGACCCTGCGCGCTCTGCATGTCGAAGCCCATGGCCTTGGTAAACACGTCGCTGTGGCCCGGCATGTCGATTTCGGGAATGACGGTCACCCCGCGTTCGGCGGCATAGGCCTCCAGCTCGCGGCACTGCGCCTGGGTGTAGAACTGTCCGGCATAGCGCACCATGTTCTTCGCCTCGGTGAGCTGCGGATAGGCCTTCACCTCGAAGCGCCAGGCCAGTTTCTCCGTCAGGTGCCAGTGGAACACGTTCACCTTGAAGCGCGAGAGGCGGTCGATCTCGCGCCTCAGTTCGTCGACCGACAGGAAGGAGCGGCCCACGTCCTGCATCCATCCGCGCAGCTTGAAGGCAGGCCAGTCGGTCAGGGTGAGGGCTTCGAGCGCCTCGGTGCCGGCCTCGTAGCCCTCGGCCAGCTGCGTGAGCGTCTGCACGGCACGCAGCACGCCCGTGGGGGTGACGGCCTCGATGCACACCTCGTCGGCACGAATGTCGAGGCGGTAGGCTTCGCAGGGGAATCCTTCGAGGCGATAGTCGTAGGCACCGTCCACCCGGTCGACCAGCTTCACGCAGACACGTGCCTGCGCCTGGGGGCTGACGGTGCAGCCGTTGTCGGCCAGAAAACGGAGCAAGGCCTGCGAGCCAGTGGCATCGTCCACAGCCACGGCGCGGTGCAGACGGAAGGGCGCAGCCCCTTCGGTGAGTGACAGTTGGTGGGGAAAAGGCAGGAGATCGGTGGACTTGGCCAGCGATGCCAGGGGAATGAGGCTGCCCACGGCGAGCAGCAGGGCTGATGCGTAGCGGTGTTTCATAAGGCAGAATCGGTGGTTTAGGGTTAGAAAGTTCGTCAGCCACAAAGGTAAGAAATCCGCGCCACATGTGCAAATGCAGCGGCCCTCTTCGATGGCGGAATAAGAAAAATGGTGCGGACAGCCTCCTGTGGGAGGCTGACCGCACCATGCGGTTGGTGCTTGCCGTGGGGGTTGGGCTCGGCGGGGGGCTCGGCGGTGCTGGGCGCTGGGCTCGGCGGGGG
>DAIRWG010000022.1:16281-24981 GCA_036802405.1 Alloprevotella sp. | reverse complement strand
TGACGGAGAAGCAGCAGAGCGAGGGCCGTGCCGACTGCATCATCGAGGCGCCGGGTGCGGTGTACATCTTCGAGTTCAAGCTCGACGGCACGGCCGCCGAAGCGTTGGCGCAGATCGAGGCGCGCGGCTACGCCCGTCCCTATGCTGCCGACAGCCGTACAGTGCGCCGCATCGGGGTGAGCTTCTCCTCCACCACCGGCACCATCGAGGACTGGGCCGAGGCGTGAGCGCTGCACTTGGGGGGACGGGATGCGGATCGGCAATAAAAATCTATCGCCTTTTATTTTGTATTGCGCTCACCTTGCACTATCTTTGCATAAGATAGGCGGCGGCTCAGCAATGAAAAGAAAAAATCTTTTTCCTTTTCACTGCATTCACCTTGCACTATCTTTGCATAAGATAGGCGGCGGCTCGGAAGAACGCTCAAGCGAGCTTGGCGTTCTTCTCTCACCTTGCACTATCTTTGCATACACAACAATCGAAATATCAACTAACAAACGACCATCCTATGTTCGACGTAAAGAAATGCCTCGCCGACTGCGAGGAAAAAATGGAAATGAGTGTGATGCACTTGGAAGAGACACTGGCACAGATCCGTGCCGGAAAGGCCAATGTGCACATTCTCGATGACTTGCGCGTGATGTCATACGGTTCGATGGTGCCCGTGAACAATGTGGCAGCCATCACCACTCCCGATGCACGCACCATTGCCATCAAGCCTTGGGACAAGAACATGTTCCGCGTGATCGAAAAGGCCATCATCGACTCCACCATCGGCATCATGCCCGAAAACAATGGCGAGGTGATCCGCCTCGGCATTCCGCCCCTCACCGAGGAGCGCCGCCGCCAGCTCACCAAGCAGTGCGCCAAGGAGGCTGAGGAGGCCAAGGTGGCCATTCGCAATGCACGCCGCGACGGCATCGACAAGCTCAAGAAGGCCATCAAGGACGGACTTTCGGAGGATGTGGAGAAGGACGCCGAAGCCGACTTGCAGAAGATTCATGACAAGAAGGTGAAGGCCATCGAAACGCTCCTCACTGCCAAGAACAAAGAAATCATGACGGTGTAAAAAGGCCGAGGCCTTGGGCCGGCGGGGCAAGCTGCGGCGGATGCTGATGCACCTCGGGTGCGGAAGCCGCCCTCGCGTTTGCCTCGCCGGTACGCCCATTCCTATCTATGCACGGATTAGTAATCAAGAATACAGGCAGCTTCTATCTGGTGCGGACCGATGACGGCCGTGCCGTGGAATGCAAGGTGAAGGGCAATTTCCGCCTGCGCGGCATCCGCTCCACCAATCCCGTGGCCGTGGGCGACGGGGTGACCATCCGGCAGGCGGAGGGCGAGCAGGTGGGCTTTATCACCGAGATCGACGACCGGCGCAACTACATCATCCGCAAGGCTTCCAACCTCTCGAAGCAGAGCCACATCCTGGCGGCAAACGTGGACCTGGCCTTGCTCGTGGTGACCATCGCGCGGCCTGACACGTCGACCACCTTCATCGACCGTTTCCTGGCTTCGGCCGAGGCTTACCGCGTGCCGGTGTGCATTGCCTTCAACAAGGTGGACGACCAGACGGACGAGGAGCGCGACACCATGCACTACTGGGAGCAGATCTACACTTCCATCGGCTACCGCTGCTTCCGCATTTCGGCCCTGCAGGGCGAGGGCATCGCAGCGTTGGCCGACGAGCTGAGGGGACGCACCACGCTGCTGGCCGGACATTCGGGGGTGGGGAAGAGCACGCTGCTCAACCTGCTCATTCCCGATGCGCATGTGCGCACGGCACACATTTCGGATGCCCACGGCACGGGCATGCACACCACCACCTTCAGCGAACTCTTCGAACTGCCCGAAGGCGGGGCGCTCATCGACATTCCGGGCATCAAGGGCTTCGGCACGTTCAACTTCGAGCGCGAGGAGGTGGCGCATTTCTTCCGCGACATTTTCCACATCTCGGCCGACTGCCGCTTCAGCAACTGCACGCACACGCACGAGCCGGGCTGTGCCGTGATGGATGCATTGGAGAACCATCGCTTGGCGCCTTCGCGCTATGCTTCCTACTTGAGCATGCTCGACGACAAGGAGGAAGGAAAGTATCGAGAGAAGCTTTGAACGGCTGGCGCAGGATGGCTTTCCTGCTGTATTTACCCAAACATCTTTTCTCACATGACGATCATCATTCTGCTTGCAGTGTTGGCCCTGTTGCTGGGCTTCCTTGAGATTTTCGTGATTCCCGGTTTCGGCTTTGCCGGCATCGGTTCGATCGTTTGCGCGGTGGTTGATGCCGTGCTCATCTACCAAGGCTACGGCATGACGGCAGCCTTGGTGACCACGGCCGTCGGTGTGGCCTTGCTGCTGCTGGCCCTGTGGTGGATGGCGCACAGCCGCACGCTCGACCGCATGTCGCTCAGCAGCACCATCTCCTCCACCAATGCCACGCCCGACCAGCTGTCGGTGAAGGTGGGCGACGAGGGACGGGCACTCACCCGCCTGGCCTTGGTGGGCAATGCCGAGATCGAGGGCAAGCAGGTGGAGGTGAAGTCGTCGGGGGCGTTCATCAATCCCGGCACGCGGGTGCGTGTGACGGCGGTGAGCGAGGCCAACATCACGGTGGAAGCCGTGGCTGACTGATCCCGAACCTGAAGAATCAAAAATCCCCGGCGCGGTGTGCTGACACCGCGCCGGGGATTTGTTTTGGGGCTCAGAAACGTTTTATGTGGGTAACGGATAGGCGTTCAGTACGTTCGCATGCGCAAGTCCTTAGAACGGCCAGAAGATGGGCACGAGGAGCACGGTGATGGCCAGCGCTATGAGGTTGAGCGGCAGTCCGATGCGCACGAAGTCGGCGAAGCGGTAGTTGCCCACACCCTGCACGATGAGGTTCGTCTGATAGCCGATGGGCGTGCTGAAACTCGATGAGGCTGCCATGCAGATGGTCACGAAGAACGGCAGCGGACTCACCCCCATGTGCTGCGCGATGGAGAGCGAGATGGGGAAGGCCAGGGCTGCGGCCGCATTGTTGGTCATGAGCTCGGTGGCCAGGTTGGTGATGACGAACACCACGGCCAGCAGCAGCATCGGGCTGTGGGCCTTGCTCAGTTCGACGGCAAAGGCGGCCACGGCATCGGCCATGCCGGAGTTTTGCATGGCACGGCTGATGGCAAAGGCCGAGGCAATGGTGATGAGAATGTCCCAGGAGATGTACTTCGTGTACTTCCGTGCCGGAAAGATGTTGAGCCACGCCATGACCACCGTGACCACGCTGACGAAGAAAAACATGTCGAGCTTCATGGCCGGAGCTGCCTCGCGCACGGCGGGCAGTTCGCCCACGGCGGCGCCGATGATCATGAGCACCATCAGCACCACGGCCAGCCAGCGCTTGAGCGGCGGGAGCTGCGGTTCGGGTTCACTGCCGTTGCTCACCATGAGGAAGAAGGAGGAGTCGCCCCAGTTGTGCATGAAGGCATCGTCGGCCAGCAGCACCAGGGTGTCGCCTTCGCGGAAGTGCTCGCGCCGGAGGTCGTGCATGATCATCACCTCGCCGGCGCGGCGCAGCTCGAGGATGGTGGCACCGTACTTGCGCTTGAAGTCGAAGTCGAACACGCGCTTGTTGATGGCCGGGAAACGCGGGCCGAGCACCACTTCCACGCGGTGCATGCCCTTGAGCTGGTTGGCCGCCGAGGCGGTGGCCTCGTCGCGGTCCTCGCGCCGTGCAGGAAGCAGCAGGGGCGATGCGGCCCAGATGTAGAGCGTGCCCGCCAGGGCGATGACCAGGCCCACCTTGCCCAGCTCGAACATGGTGAATCCCCGGTAGCCCGCATCAATCACCATGCCGTGCACCACGAGGTTGGTGCTGGTGCCGATGAGGGTGCACATGCCGCCGAGAATGGTGGCATACGACAGGGGGATGAGCAGCTTGGTGGCGGGCAGGTGGTGCTTTTCGGCCCAGCGGCGCACCATGGGGGCGAAGATGACCACCACGGGCGTGTTGTTGAGGAAAGCCGAGATGGCACTCACCACGGGCAGCATGCGCATCTGCACGCCGCGGATGCCCGCTCCCTCGCCTTGGGGCAGGAGCCGGCGCAGCAGTTCCTCCAGGATGCCCGAGCGGCGGATGCCTTCGCTCACGAGGAAGAGCATCGCCACGGTGACCATGCCCTTGTTGGCAAATCCCTCAAGCATCTCCTTGGGGCTGAGGATGCCGGCGCACATGAACACCACGGCACCCGACAGAAGCACGAGGCCCGGGCGCATGCGGTCCTGGATGAGTGCCAGGATGATCAGTGCGAGAACGGTGATGACGAAAATGCAGGAGAAAGACATCGGTGGAAGGGGTGGGGGTTATTTCACAATCGTGGTTTATTTCACAATGAAGAAGGGGTTGTGGAGGTCGGGCTTGTTGTAGGTGAGGGGCAGTCCGGTGGCGGCATCCGTCACGGTGCAGCCCGCTGCCAGTGCGATGGCATGTCCGGCAGCCGTGTCCCACTCCATGGTGGGGGCGAGGCGCGGATAGACGTCGGCGCGCCCTTCGGCCACGAGGCAGAGCTTGAGCGAACTGCCGGCGCTCACCGTTTCGAGGTCGGGGTGGGCGGGACGCAGGGCATCGATGAACTGCTGCGTTTCGGGCGAGAGGTGGGAGCGCGAGGCCACCACGCGGAAGGGACGTGCCTCGTGGCTTGCGGCGCTGATGCGCTGGGCCGGGCCGCGCTGCAGCGTGGCGGGGTCGACTTCGGCGCGGAAGGCCCCGCCTTCGCGTGTGCCCCAGAAGAGCACGTGCTTGGCCGGCACATAGATCACGCCCATCACCGGGGTGCCTTCGCTCACGAGGGCGATGTTGACGGTGAATTCGTCGTTGCGCTTGAGGAATTCCTTGGTGCCGTCGAGGGGGTCGACAATCCAGAGCGTCGTCCAGTGGCGCCGTTCCTCGTAGGGCAGGTGTGCCCCCTCTTCGCTGAGCAGGGGGTGGGGGGTGTGGGCAAGGGCCCGGGCAATCACTTCGTGCGAGCGGCGGTCGGCCAGGGTGAGGGGCGAATTGTCGGCCTTGCGCTCCACCTGCCAGTCGGTGTCGGGATGGGTGTAGATGTCCATGATGGCGCGTCCGGCTTCGAGGGCGGCGCTGATGACGGTTTCTAACATAATGGGGATGGGTTTGCTGTTGATTTGGATGCAAAGCTACTCATTTTCCGTGGAAAACTTTGGGGCTTGGCTGGGTTTTTGAGAAAATTGGAGGGGGGATTAGGGGGGATTAGGGTGATTAGGGTGGATTAGGGTGATTAGGGGGATGGAAAAAGCCGCTGAAGCCTAAGCTCCAGCGGCTTTCCCACCGATGTGAGGTGCGAGTCTCACTTCACGTTGCCCACCTTGATGAGGTATTCGGCAATCTGTACGGCGTTGAGGGCGGCGCCCTTGCGGATCTGGTCGCTCACGAGCCAGAAGGTGAGTCCGTTGGGGTTGGCCAGGTCCTTGCGGATGCGGCCCACGTAGACGGGATCCTTGCCGGCCAGGAAGAGCGGCATGGGATATTCCTTCTTCTCGGGATTGTCCATCAGCACGAGGCCGTCGCCCTGGCTGATGGCCTCGCGGGCAGCTTCCACGCTGACGGGCTCCTCCGTTTCCACCCAGATGGCCTCGGAGTGTGAACGGAGCGACGGCACGCGCACGCAGGTGGCCGAGGTGAGCACGTCGGAGTGCATGATCTTCTTCGTTTCGTTGTACATTTTCATCTCCTCCTTCGTGTAGCCGTTGTCGGTGAACACGTCGATCTGCGGCAGCACGTTGAAGGCCAGCTGATAGGCAAACTTGTTGACGGTGACAGGCTCGCCGGCCAGCACCTGGCGGTACTGCTCCACCAGTTCGTCCATGGCAGCTTGTCCGGCGCCGCTGGCAGCCTGGTAGGAAGCCACGTGCACGCGCTTGATGTGGCTCAGGCGCTCGATGGCCTGCAGGGCCACAACCATCATGATGGTGGTGCAGTTGGGGTTGGCAATGATGCCGCGCGGACGGGTGAGGGCGTCCTCGGCGTTGCATTCGGGCACGACGAGGGGTACATCGTCGTCCATGCGGAAGGCCGAGGAATTGTCGATCATCACGGCGCCGTAGCGGGTGATGTCGGCGGCAAATTCCTTGGAAGTGCCGGCACCGGCCGAGGTGAAGGCGATGTCGACATCCTTGAAGTCGTCGTTGTGCTGGAGCAGGCGCACGGTGATGTCCTTGCCCCGGAAGTTGTATGTGGTGCCTGCGCTGCGGGTCGAGCCGAAGAGCAGGAGATTGTCGATGGGGAAATCGCGTTCGGCCAGTACGCGGAGAAATTCTTGGCCTACGGCACCGCTGGCGCCAACGATTGCTACGTTCATATGTAAAAGTATGCTTCGTGTTTTGATTTTGTTTCGGTCGTCGGTCGGGACGCACGGCGCACGGCTCTGAAAAGCGTGCGTGCGTATCCCAAAACGCTGCAAAATTACAACTAATTTTTGGTTCTTGCCCTTTCGTGCTTGTTTTGTGGGGCGGAAGCAAGGCCAAATGCCAGTTTTTTTGCAATTTTGCTGAACCATCCCCTTGCGGGATGCCGGCGGGCGCGCCCGCGGCTGCCAGCCACGGCCCCCTGCTCGCCCGATTCCGCCCGATTCATCACGAACCCCCACTCCCAAAAGTCCATAGCCATTTGAACGCATTGCCCATCACCGACCCCACCTGGATCTTCTTCATCGTGCTGAGCATCATCCTCTTTGCGCCGATGCTCCTGGAACGCCTGCGCATCCCCTCCATCGTGGGGATGATTTTCGCCGGCATCCTCATCGGGCCCCACGGCCTGCATGTGCTTGAGCGCGACGGCAGCTTCGAGCTGTTTGGCAAGGTGGGCATCTACTACATCATGTTTCTCGCCTCGCTCGAGATGAACCTGCAGGACGTGCAGCGCATCCGCGGCAAGGCGGCAGCCTTCGGCCTGCTGAGTTTCCTCATCCCGATGGCCCTGGGCTATGCGGCCAACAGCTGGCTGCTCGGCTACGGGGCCGCGGCCGCCGTGCTGATGGCCGCCATGTATGCCTCGCACACCCTCATAGCCTATCCCATCGTGCTCCGCTACGGCCTGTCGCGCCTCACGAGTGTGAGCCTGGCCGTGGGCGGCACCATCGTGGCCGACACGCTCACGCTGCTTGTGCTGGCCGTGGTGGGCGGTGTGTTCAAGGACCACGTGAGCGGATTCTACTGGGTGTGGCTCGTGGTGAAGGTGGTGGCCCTCGGCGCCGTGATCGTCTATGCCTTTCCGCGCCTGGGGCGCTGGTTCTTCCGCCGCTACGACGAGAGCGTCGTGCAGTACGTGTTCGTGCTCACCCTCGTGTTTGCCGGAGCCGGACTGATGGAGCTGGTGGGCATGGAAGGCATCCTCGGTGCCTTCCTCGTGGGCATCGTGCTCAACCGCCTCATTCCCCCCGCCTCGCCCCTGATGAGCCACATCGAGTTTGTGGGCAATGCCCTGTTCATCCCCTATTTTCTCATCGGCGTGGGCATGATCATCAATGTGGGCGCGCTGTTCGAGCACGTCGACGGATTCGTGGTGGCCGCCGTGATGGTGGCCGTCGGGCTGCTGAGCAAATGGTGCGCCTCGGCCGCCGCGCAGCGCCTGTTTGGCATGACGGCCGACGAGGGCCGCCTCATGTTCGGCCTCACCGGCTCGCGTGCAGCCGCCACGCTGGCCGTGGTGCTGGTGGGCTACGGCATCATCCTGCCCGACGGCACCCACCTGCTGGGCGAGGATGTGCTCAATGGCGCCATGATCCTCATCCTGGTGAGCTGCGTGGTGTGTTCGTTCGTCACCGAGAGCACGTCGCGCCGCATGGTGCTCCGCCGCAAGGCCTCGCCCGAAGGCCTCCAGCCCCCCGCCGATGCGCCCGACCGCCTGCTGCTGGCCATCAACAATCCCGACACCGTGCCCCAGCTCGTCCACCTCACGCTGCTGCTCCGCACCCCCTCGTCGATGGTGCCGCCCCTGGCGCTCCACGTGGTGCTGGAGGGTGCCCCGGCCGCCCGCCAGGAAGGCCACGACCAGCTGCACCGCGTGGAGAAACTCGCCGCTGCGGCCAATGTGGAGATACAGACGTTCAACCGTTGGAGCGTGAACGTGGTGAGCGGCATCAGCCACACGGTGAAGGAAAACGCCATTTCCGACCTCATCATCGGCCTGCACCAGAAGCAGCGCCTGAGCGACTCCTTCCTCGGCAAACTGGGCACCGACCTCCTCTCCGCCGTCGAGCGGCAGGTGGTCATCAGCCGCTTGGTCATTCCGCTCAACACGGTGCGCCGCCTCCACCTCATGGTGCCGTCGAAGGCCGAGTTCGAGCCGGGCTTTGCCCTGTGGATGCACCGCGTGGGCCTGCTTTCCGAGCAGCTCAGCTGCCCGGTCGACGTGTACGGCACGCAGCAGACGCTCACGGCCGTCGAGCGGCAGTGGCAGCAGCAGGAGCACAAGTCGGCGGCCGCCTTCCACGACTACCGCTCGTGGAACGACCTCCTGCCCCTGGCCCACCGCGTGCACCTCGAGCACATGGCCATCTTCGTGTGTGCCCGCCGCGGCACCATTTCCCACCATCCCTACATGGAGCGCCTGCCCGAGCAGGTGGAGCGGTGCTTCTCGCAGCGCAACCTCCTCTTCATCTATCCCTCGCAGCCGGCCACCGACAGCACCTCGAAGGCCGGACTCCG
>DAIRWG010000022.1:0-16181 GCA_036802405.1 Alloprevotella sp. | reverse complement strand
TTCCTATATAGATATGAAACATTCCCCATCCCCCTCCCGCCCCGTCGGCCAGCGCTTGGCCGAATGGGCACGCTGCCACCAGCGCTTGCTCGCTGTGGCAGTGCCTTCGGCCACCTTCGTGGTGGGCCTCCTCCTGCCTTCGCCCTTCCAGCGCTACATCAGCAAGATGGTGCTGCCCAAACCCGTGCCCGTGTCGGAGCTGGTCGACACGGTCGGCCTGCGCCTGCCCGACGGCTCGGTGTACGACGGGCAGGTGGTGCGCGGCACGTCCACGCGCCAAGGCTTCGGCCGCCTACAGCGCAAGAACGGCACCGTCTATGAAGGCCAGTGGGCCGACGACCGCTTGAGCTACGGCCAGCGCACCACGCCCTGGTCGGTCTACACCGGCCACTTCGACAAGCAACTCCGCAACCACGGCTACGGCATCGTGCGCTACTCGCCCAAGTACCTGGCCGACAAGCGCCGCCAGGGCCGTGCCGACGGCACCATCGTGGCCGCCTACTACGGCAACTGGAGCCACGACGTGAAGCAGGGCATCGGCCGCAGCGTGATGGCCGACAGCACCATGGAGTTCGGCCGCTATGCCGACGGCGTGTGGCAGAAGCCCGAGGGCATGGCCTACAAGGTGGGCGAAAGGGTGTACGGCATCGACGTGTCGCACCACCAGCCCGACATCAACTGGGACCAGCTCGCCCTCTACTGCGATGCGCAGGGCCGCGTTCACCGCACCAAGGGCAAGGGAGACACCTACCTGCAGCCCGTGCTCTTTGCCTACATCAAGGCCACCGAGGGCAGCACGATGAAGGACGAAACCTACAGTGTGCGCACCATCGAAGCCGAGCGCCACGGCCTGTGCAAGGGTGCCTACCATTTCCTCCACCTCGGCAGCAATGTCGACGCACAGGTGCAAAACTTCCTCGAAACGGTGAGCTGGACCCCAGGCGACCTGCCCCCCGCGCTCGACATCGAGGTGGAAGACGAAATCAAGGAATATGGCGACAAGCAACTGTGCGAAACGGCCAAATACTGGCTCCAGGAGGTGGAAAAGAGACTCCGCGTGCGCCCCATCATCTACACCCGCGAGAAGATTCGCAACCGCCTCCTTCAGGACAAGAAACTCCGCGACTACGACTACTGGATCGCGCGCTACAACGACCGAGGTCCCGACTGCACCGACTGGCGCTTGTGGCAGTTCACCGAGAAAGCTGCGCTCAACGGCTACAACGGCAGCATCGATGTCAACCTCTTCCGGGGCGACTACCGCCGCTTCCGCCGCTTCGTGCAGCCCATCTACAGTTTCTGAGCCAGTGGTGGCCAACCGTTCCGTGAGCCACGATGCATACACACAGGAAGGCTCCGCCAAGCCGTGCCCCTCGCACGGCCCGGCGGAGCCTTTCCGATTATCTCACGGCCATCATTCGCAGGCGGGCAGCTCCATGTCGGGCACGATCAACTCGCTGCGGTCCTGCACCCCGTCGTTCTCAAGGAACATGCAGTAGTAGATGGGGAGATAAGTGATGCCCCTTTCCTCAAACACCTTTTGCTCGTTGCTGAGCACCACGGCATGGCGGATGTGGTATTCGGGCGTTGCCAGAAACTTGTCCAAGGCACTGTGCACCGTGTAGTCTTTGCCTGATTTGATTTCAACGGGAAGCACCGTCAGATTCTGGTAGTCGTCAATCAGGTAGTCCACTTCGCCTTTCTGCTTGTTGTCATAATAGTGCAGGGCATAGCCGTGTGCATGAAGCTCTTGGGCAATCACCGATTCATACACTGCGCCCAGGTTGACACTGCACTCGTCTCTGAGCACCGCATTGATGTTGGTGGAATAAAGCAGGTTGGTCAGCAATCCCACATCGCTCATATACAGCTTCAGCAGATTCTTGCTTTCCGATTCGATGAGCGGAAAGGCCGGGTTGCTGATGGCTTGTACGGCCAATGCCACTCCCGAGTTGGTGAGATATTCAAATTCCTCAGCGTAGTCGCTGAACTGCTTGTGAGCTTTGCTCCCTTCTATATTCTTGACAATGATCCGCTTCTTCTTGTTCTCCATGTTCGATGGAATCATGTCGTAAATCTTGCGTATGACGAGTCTGTTTGCCTCATCATATTGCGAGGCATCTATCCTGTAGAGCGCATGGATGTTACGCTGAATCTCTCTGACCTCAGCGATGTTCCTGTTTTCGAGAAACTTGTTGATGGCATCGGGCATTCCGCCCACCAGCAAGTATATCTTGAATTGCTGAAGCATATAGTTGTGCATGGCATCGTTGAGCGATTCGCGTGCGTGGAATTTATTTCTGACCGCACCGATGGTTTCCTGCCCGCACCCCATAGCCCAAAGGAACTCCTCGAAATCGAGCGGAAACATCTGCTTGACGGCGATGCTGCCGATCGGCACCGACGATGTTTGTGCCAAAGCCACGCCCAATTGCGAACCGCTGGCAATGTATCTGTATTTCCCGTCTTCGTTCAGAAACTTGAGCAAAGTGAGCAGGTGGGGATAGCTTTGTATCTCGTCCAAGAAAATCAAGGTGTCATCTGCCGTTCCAAGATTCGTGCCGGCAATTGCACCCAATTGCAGATAGAAGTCCTCCTTGCTCCGTACGGTGGAGAATATCTGAAGTCCCTCCTGGTCGGCCTTCAGGTTGATTTCCACGTAGTGCTTGAACAGCTTTTTCCCGACGTATCTCACCAGATACGATTTGCCTATCTGTCTGGCGCCGTTTACCAGCAGAATCTTGCGGGGCTCATGAAGCAGGAAGTGCTCCAAACAGGATGTAAATTTTCGATTCAACATGGCTGCATATTTTATGTGGGCAAAAGTACTAAAAACCGAAGAAATCCCCCCATTCCAAAGGGCCTTTTCTGCTGTCTCAAATTCCAGAATAGGAATTATTCCGTCATTTCGAGCCATGAAAATAGGAATTATTCCGTCATTTCGGGTTATGGAAATAGGAATTATTCCGTCATTTCGGGCTATGAAAATAGGAATTATTCCATCAAGGGGCCATGCTGTTGTGTCAGACTCGTGAAGCTGACGCGCAAAATGTCGAAGTATACTTCGACTTTTTGCGCGGAATACTGTAAGTATACTTCGACTTTTTGTGATTTCAACGTGTCGCGAGCCATGCCCCCAGAACGCGAAAAGGCTCCGCAAGGTCGTGCTGCTGCACGGCTTTGCGGAGCCTTTTCGCGTGGTGTGGCGCGTGCCTACTTCGAGTAGCCGAGCT
Organism: Alloprevotella sp.; assembly: GCA_036802405.1. Classification (GTDB taxonomy): domain Bacteria; phylum Bacteroidota; class Bacteroidia; order Bacteroidales; family Bacteroidaceae; genus Alloprevotella. The sequence continues at coordinate 12,948 of DAIRWG010000022.1, read as the reverse complement.
TGGCAAGCACCTCGTTGCTGATGTCGATGCTGGGTGAGGCGAAGATGATGCCGTTGTCGGAGGCACGGTCGAGAATGAGCTGGAAGCCCTTGGCCGTGGCGATGCTCTTCACGGCGTTGTAGATCTCGTCCTGAATGGGCTCCACCAGGCTCTGGCGCTTCTTGTAGAGTTCGCCTTCGGGGCCGAAGTACTTCTTCTTGAGGTCGGAGGCCTCCTTCTCCTTGTTGACGATGGCCTGCTCGCGCTCCTTCTTCTGTGCTTCGGAGAGGAACATGCTCTCGTTCTGGTAGTTCTTGTAGAGCGTCTGCGCTGCATTGTTGAGCGCCTCCACCTCAGCCTGCCATGCCTTCGATGTCTGGTTGAGCTGCTCGTTGGCACGCTCGTAGGCGGGAATGTTGCTCATGATGTATTCCATGTCGACGAGGGCGAACTTCTGTGCCTGTGCCCCGCTGAAGCTGGCAGCGAGCACGATGAGGGTGAAAATGAACTTTTTCATAATCTGTTGTGTGTGTGCTTCTTGCTTTATGTGATGTGAATGTTGTGTGAGTGTCGGGTGATGCGCCGTGCGGGGCGGAAACCGCAAAGGTTGGAGAGCGGCGTGCGGCGCCCCTCTCCAACCTTCTAAACGGGGAAAAGACCAGAACCTTGCATCGGGATCAGAATTCCTGTCCGATGATGAAGTGGAACTGCGATCCGCCGGCCTTCTGTCCGTTGATGTACTTCTGGAAACCGTAGGCCCAGTCGATGCCCATGAGGCCGACCATCGGGAGCAGGATGCGCACGCCCACACCGGCCGAGCGCTTCATGTTGAGCGGGTTGAAGTCCTTCACGTGCTCCCAGGCGTTGCCGCCTTCCACGAAGGCCAGGGCAAACATCGAGGTGGACGTTTCGAGCATGAGCGGGTAGCGCAGCTCGAGCGTCATGCGCGAGTAGGCGTAGGCGTCGCCCGTGCCGTTGCCGGCCAGCGAGCCGTTGTCGTAGCCGCGCAGGCCGATGGTTTCGGTGGCGTAGCCCGAGGAGTAGCCCGACATGCCGTCGCCGCCCACGTAGAACGTTTCGAAGGGCGACTTCTTGTACTTGTTGTAGGCACCGAGGATGCCAAACTCGAATCGCGTCATGAGCACGGGAGCCTTGACGGCGCTGGTGAGGGCGGTGAAGTTGCGGAACTTGAACTTCCACTTGTTGTACTCGATCCAGCGGTACTTCTCCTTGGCCTCGCGCTGGTAGGAAGCCGCGCGGTAGTCGTTGGCCAGGTTCTTGTAGTCGCGTCCGTCCCACAGCGAGTAGGGTGGTGTGGCCGTCACGGAGAGCAGGAATTCCGAACCCTTTCGGGGGTAGAAGGGATGGTCGGTGGAGTTGCGCTGCAGCGAGAGGGTGAGGTTGATGTTGTTGCAGTTGCCGTCGGTGATGAGGAAGTACTGCCACGACTTCAGCATGTAGCGCGTGTAGGAGAGCTCGGCCATGAAGGTGAAGTAGTCGTCGGGCCAGCGCAGGCGTTTGCCGAATCCGAGGCTGAGTCCGAGCATCTTCACATACTTGTCGGGGTCGTAGTAGTTGGAGTAGTTGTAGTAGCTCGAGTTGCTGCCGTAGCCATACATCATGTTGTACATGTTGTTGTAGTAGTTCGTGTTGTAGTAGCTCGAGTTGATGTCGCTCTGCTTGCTGTAGTAGATGGAGAAGGAGAGCTGGTTGGGCCGCTTGCCTCCGAGCCAGGGCTCGAGGAAGGAGAGCGAGTAGTTCTGGTAGTAGGTGCCGTTGGTCTGCACCTGCAGCGAGAGGGTCTGTCCGTCACCCTGCGGGATGAATCCGGCGCGCTTGTATCCCTTGTTGAAGAGGCTCTGCACGGAGAAGTTGGTAAACTTCAGTCCCACTCGTCCCACGATGCCGGTCTGTCCCCATCCGGCCGAGAGCTCCACCTGGTCGCCGCCTTTGGTGGTGAGGGGGTAAGTCATGTCGACGGTGCCGCTCACCTGGTCGGGCTTGATGTTCTGGAAGAGCTGGTTCTGCAGTGCCTCGGGGTCGAACTGGTTCATCTGTGCGAGGTCCTGTACGGAGCGCTTGATGCTCTCCATGGAGAAGAGGTCGCCGGGCTTGGTGCGCAGCTCGCGCCGGATGACGTTTTCGAACACGCGGTCGTTGCCCGCGATGCGGATGTGGTTGAAGGTGGCCTGCTGACCCTCGCTGATGCGCATCTCCAGGTCGATGGAGTCGCCGTCGACGTTCACCTCCACGGGGTCGAGGTTGTAGAACACGTAGCCGTTGTTGTAGTAGAGGTTGCCGATGGCGTCGTCGTCCTCGCGGAGTCGCTTGTTGAGCACCTTCTGGTTGTACACGTCGCCGTGCTTCATCTGCAGCACGCGCTCGAGGAAGTCGGAGTTGTAGACGGTGTTGCCCACCCACGTCACGTTGCGCAGGTAGTACTTCTGTCCTTCGTAGAGGTCGATGTACACGTTCACGTGCTTCTCGTCCACCGTCTGCACGCTGTCGGAGCGGATGATGGCATCGCGGTAGCCCCAGGAGTTGAGCTTGTCGATGATGAGGCCCTTGTCCTCTTCATACTTTTCGGGCAGGAACTTCTTCGACTTGAGGAAGCTGGCCAGCCCCCTCTCGTGCGTCTTCTTCATGGCGCGCTTGAGCTTGCCCACGTGCTTGGGGTCGGCACCGGTGATGAAGATCCGGTTCACCTTGATCTTCTCGTTCTTGTTGATGTTGATGTCGAGGATCACGCGGTTGTCGCCCGTCACGTCCTCGCGCTGCACGATGTCGACCTGGCAGTTCTTGAATCCCTTGTCCTCGAAGTGCTTCTTGATGAAGTGCTTGGCTCGGTCGGCCACGTCGGTGTTGATCTGGTTGCCCACCTGCAGGCCGGCCACCTTCTCGCAGTCCTCGCGTTCCGACTTCTTCACGCCCGAGTAGTGGATGCTCGAGATGCGCGGCTGCGGTGTGAGCTTCACGCGCAGGAAGATGCGGTTGCCCACGATGCTGTCGGCAGTGATTTCAACGTTCGAGAAGAGCTTCTGCGCCCAGTAGCGGCGCACGGCCTCGGCAATCTGTGTGCCGGGCACTTCGTAGACTTCGCCTACGGTGAGTCCTGACACGTTGGCCAGGAGGTCGGGGTCGAAGTTCTTGGCCCCTTCCACGACGAGTCCGCCGAGCACGTAGCGCGGGTGCGATGCCGAGTAGGTGATGTCGGGGTTGACAATGGTCGTGGGGTTGCTTTGGGCCTTCGCGCCGATCGCCAGTAGCAGCGTGAGGAGCGAAAGCAGGATGCGTGCGGAGTATTTCATCAGAGTTGTGGGGTTACGGTAGGGGGGTGGAGGAGGGAGAGGGTGCCACTTGTTCGCTGGTCTGGCCGAAGCGCCGTTCGCGGTGCTGGTATTCGAGGATGGCCTTGCGCAGCTCCTCCTCGCCGAAGTCGGGCCAGAAGGTGGGGCAGAAGTAGAGTTCGGAGTAGGCACACTGCCAGAGCAGGTAGTTGCTCAGGCGCACTTCGCCCCCGGTGCGTATGAGCAGTTCGGGGTCGGGCATGAAGCTGGTGGCGAGGTGCGCGTTGACGGTTTGTTCGTCGATGTCATCGGGCTGCAGGCGTCCGTCCTTCACCTCCTGCGCCAGTCGGCGCATGGTGTCGGTGATTTCCCATCGCGAGCTGTAGCTCAGTGCGATCACGAGCGTCATGCCCGTGTTGGCGGCGGTGCGCTGCATCAGTCCGTCGATGGCTTCCACCACTTCCTGCGGCACGCGGCTGAGGTCGCCGATGATGCGCAGCCTCACGTTGTTCTTCATGAACAGCTCTTCCTCGAGCGAGTGCAGGATGAGGGCCATGAGTGCCGCCACCTCGTCGGCCGGGCGGTTCCAGTTTTCGGTGCTGAAGGTGTAGAGCGTGAGAAACTTCACGCCCATGCGCGAGCAGGCGGTGGTGATCTCGCGCACGGCCACCACGCCCTGCTGGTGGCCCATGCTGCGGTTCATGCCGCGGGCTTTGGCCCAGCGTCCGTTGCCGTCCATGATGATGGCGATGTGCTGGGGTATGCGTTTGCTGTCGATGTTGTCCATGTGGTTGATGGCTATGGGTTTGTCCTCCGTGCGCCCTTTCGGGGCGGGGAGGGGAGAGTCGTGGGGGGAGAGTCGTGGGGGGGAGAGTCGTGGGATCAGTCGCGGTTGCAGTTGGGGCAGCGCGGGTGCAGGTCGTAGGTCAGGGTGAGGAGGGCGGCCGAGTAGTGGTCCTTGTTGCGGAACCCCGTCGACTTGATGCCCAGCGGATGCTGCAGCCCGTCGAGCTTGTCGGAAAGCGAGAAGTGCACCGTCCAGTCAAGCCCCAGGTTGAGCCTCGGCCCCACCTTCCACTTCATGCCCAGGCCGATGGGCACGTTGGCCGTGAAGGCCTTGCCGGCCGGCCCGTAGGTCAGTCCGAACCCCATCTGCATGTAGGGCACGAGGCGGCAGTAGCCCTGGTAGCCCCGTTCGTAGCCGTAGGGCAGGAAGTGCAGCTCGTAGAGGGCCGCGATGTCGTAGATGGCACTGCTCACCGCATGGTCGAGGCGCTGGGTGCCGCCCTGCGAGGGGTCGGCGGGGAAGTATTCCTTCAGGCCCGAGGTGCTGCCCTTGATGCCCGTGTAGCCCAGCTGCGTTTTCACCGCCATGCGCGGGTTGAGCGGAAAGCGTGCGATGGCCGTGGCGACCGGTGCGGCCTTCCCCTTCACGTCGCTCACGGCGCCGCCCAGTCCGATGCCCGCGCCCAGCTCGAGGCGGTACGTCACTTCGTCGGCCTGCTGCGCGCTGAGGCGGCAGGCCGCTGTGAGGAGCAGCAGGAGGAGTAGGAGCAGCGTGCGGTGGTTCATGCTTGTTGGGGGGTTGGGGTGGGGAAGTTGCTTGGGGTCACTTGCGGCGGGCCTTGAGGATCACTTTGTCCTCGTCGGCCCATGCCAGGCGGTTGAGTCGTCCGCGCCACACCTCGCCGGTGCCTTCGCACACGATCCAGATGTGGTGCGCATCGTCCACCGTGGCGGCCACGCCTGTGGGCTGCTGCAGGGAGGTGGGCAGGGTGAAGGTGCCGTTCTTCCAGGTGCGGCCGATGTCGGCGCTGTGGTAGATGGGAGCCAGGGTGCCGTCGGCCTTCATGCCGATGAGCACCACTCCGCCGTCGTAGGGCAGGAGCGAAGGCTGGCTGAGCAGGGGGCACCCGTAGGTGTGCAGTTCCTCGGTCTGCGGCAGGTTGATCCAGGGGAAGGTGTGGGGGGTGGTGCCGTGGCGGTCGATGTCGTGTTTCCACACGCTTATGGCGCCGTTGGCGTCGTGTCCGGCCCACACGAGGGTGCTGATGTCGGTGTCGGTGTGCGAGGGGGTGCAGGCGGCTGCCATGTGGGTGGCGGGCAAGGTGGCATCGTCCATCGCCTGCTCCGTCCAGCTCACACCGTCGGCGGAGCAGATGAAGCGTCCCTCGGCGCTGAGGGCGTAGAGGCTGTCGGCCGAGCATCCCACGAGGCTGCGCAGGGCCACGTTGTCGTTCACGGCCTCCCAGGTGCCGGTGCCTTCCACCGAGCTCACGAGGTGCTCGCCGGCCAAGGCCCAGAATGCGCCGCCAAACCGCTGGATGCTGCGCACCGACAGTGCGGAGCCATCGTGGGTGGCGCAGGGCGTGGGGGCAGCGAAGCGGCCGTCGGCTGTGGAAGCCGTGCTGCGCACGGTGGTGCCGTCGGCCTGGCGTCCGAAGAGGTAGAGCGTCTGCCCCTCGCTCACGAGGCGGCAGTCGGTCAGCCGGGCCACGGGCTGTGCGGCATCGGCTGCCATGCAGGTCCAGTTGAAGCTGTCGGCCTCTTCCTGATGCACGTTCACCTCCATCTGGTAGGTGCGCTGCATCGACCCGTCGGCTGAGTACACCTTCACCAGCCGCATCTGTCGGAAGTCGGTGCTGTCGGTCTTCACGAGCAGGGTGTCCTTGCCCGTGGTGAGGCTCTGGATGCTCACGGTGCCGCTGGCGGTGAACGTGTCGAACACCACGCGGTCGGTGTTGGTGTGCATGGGCAGCGAGTCGGCGTTGTAGATGCGGTTGTTCACCTGGTCGATGTACATGGGGTAGAGCGCGCCGTTCACGTTCACCGTGTAGGTGGTGTCGTTGCCCGTGGTGGCACTCTTGGTGTTGACGGTGCGCAGCAGCGTGCCGAGGGTGACGGCGGTCACGGCGCAGTCCTTGCTGGTGTCGTTGGTGGGGTAGTCGCTCGAGGTGTCGCACGACTGGGTGGTCAGACTGAGGAGGAGCACTGCGAGCAGACTCCCGAGGGTGTATTTCTTCATGCTTGTGGGTTGATGCGTGCTTTATCAATTTGCAAAAATACGCACATTTCCCCAATTAGGCCCCCCGATGTTGGGTTTTAGTGTTTTTTTAAGTGGTTTTTCCCGATGAACGGGCCTTTGATGCTGGGGAGTCGAGCTTTCCCGGGGGCTGATGCATGGTCGACACGGACGGGCGGCACGTGCCAGGCTTGGCCTCGCGTGTTGCCACACGAGGGGGATCGGCCGTCACTTGGGGCCGTCTCTCGGGGCCGTCACTTGGGGCCGGACTGCCAGCAGAAACGCCCTTTCCCCATATGCTTCACTATACGCGCGCGTGCGTTAACAGCGTAATCACACATTTTGCTTTCACACTGTCAGCCCCATCGGCCGGAAGCGGAACGCCGCGAGGGGGGGGATTTCCGCATCGAACCACCGCGGTGAAAATGGTCCCGGACCTCTTCAAAATTCTACCACGGTGCCGTAAAAATTCTACCACGGTACCGTAAAAATTCTACCGCGGTGCCGTAATTACGCTACCGCGGTGCCGTAAAATGCCAGTTTTGAAGGCTGGAAACGGCTTCCGAAACCGCGTTTTGCGAGCCGCGGAGCATATCGAAAAAAAGTCTGGGACTGGCGGAAACGCGGGTCCCAGACTTGACGGTTTGGCGGTGCCTTCGGCCGGCTGCTGACGGATGACAGCAAAAAAAGCAATACCCCGTGGGGGAACGTGGCCGCACGGTCACATCTCCCACCGCAGGCCGAAGGCGAGCGAGAGGGTGCGGCTCCAGGGGTAGTCGCGGTTGACGGCTTTCGACACGAGGTAGAGGTCGCACGACGAGAGCTCGTAGTAGGCCGACACGGCGGAGTTGATCACGCGGTGGCGCGAGGGAATGTTGTAGCGCAGGCGCTGGCCGAGAAACACGTGCGTGCGGAGCTTGGTGGAGAATCCGTAGTAGCGCTTCGGATACTTGTCGGGCTGCCGCCGCCAGAAGTCGTCGCCCGAAATGGTGTTGAAGAACATGCCGGCGGTGAGCGGCTGCACGGTCCAGCGCGAGCTGATGCGCACGTGCCAGGGCACGTAGCGCTGCTTCATGGTGAACGACGTTTTGGCGTGTTCGCTGTGGTAGCGCGGCACGATGCCCACGAGCAGGTCGGTTTCCCAATGCTCGCGGCCGTAGTGCCAGCCGATGCCGGCACTCATCAGGCCGATGCTGCCAGCATACTGCAGGGTGGCCTGGTTGGGGATGAGGCGTGCCCAGCGGCGGAAACTCCGGGTGCGGTGGCGCAGGTAGCGCGGGTTCTGTCGGGCGAGCATGGCGGTGTCGATGTTCGGCAGCAGCTCGCGCTCGATGTGCTCCAGGCGGCGCAGCCTTGGGGCCACTTCGGCCGTGTCGACCATGCCCAGCGAGCGGGCCAGGCGGCGCACGGTGCTGTCGGGCAGCTGGGGCGGGCCGGGGCGGAGCGAGTCGGGGCGGAGCGAATCGGTGGCGCACGGGCGGGCATTGGTGGCGCGCGTCCCGGCGGCTAAGGCCGCTTCTGCGGCCCCAGCGGTTAAGGCCGCTTCTGCGGCCCCAGCGGTTAAGGGGACACAAATGTTCAGGCAGAGGGCCGCGAGCAGGGGGAGGAGGGCGCGGCGGAGCAGCAGGTCAGTAGGACACATCTTCATAGTCGTAGGAGCCGTCGGGGTGGATGGTGAAGAGAAGGTAGGAACGGTATTTGGCGCAGGCACTCTCGTAGTAGACCACGCCGTCGCCAAACCATTCGTTGGCAGCCACGTGGTGCTCGTGGCCGCAGAGGCAGAAGCGCAGGCCAGGGTAGCGGCGGATTTCCTGCTCGAACACTTCGGCCACATTGTTGTTGAACTGGTCGGAAAGGGGCTGCGCGTGCATGGCCACCACGGTGTGCTTCACGCCCTCGGGCAGCTGCTCGCGGTCGGTGCGGATGAAGGCGAAGTCGGGCACGGCGGTGGAGTAGTCGTACTCGAAGGCGTTCGTGTTGAGGCAGAGCACGTGCAGGCTGCCGGCGTTGAAGGCGAAGTTGGGCGCTCCGAAGAGGTAGCGGTAGGTGTCGGCCCCGGTGCCGAGGCAGTCGTGGTTGCCGAGCAGCACCACGTAGGGCATGTCGAGCTTTTCGAAGATGTCGCGCTGCAGTTCAAACTCGCGGCTTACGCCGAAGTCCGACACGTCGCCGCAGTGGATGACGAAGTCCACGTCGCCACGGCGGTTGATGGCGCGCACGCAGTCGTTCGTTTCGTCATACCACCGCTGCGTGTCGCTCATCACGGCGAAGCGCACGGAGTCGCGTCCGGCGAGGTTGCGTTCGATGCGCTCGATGTTGCGGCGGTTGAGGTCGTGCGGCCCGCTCACGCGGGTGTCGTAGGGATGGTAGTCGATGAGGTCGCAGGCCGTGAGCAGCAGCCCGGCGGCAGCGGCGAGGAGGAAACGTGGAAAGTGGGGCATAGGCGGAAACTGTGCTTGTGGTTGGAGTTTTCTTTTGAAATGGCAAAAGTAAGCAAAAGTTTCGGCCCGCGGGTGTTCTTTTTGTCGGCAAAAATGGTGTGGCGCGGTGGGGCCAGCGGATGGCTTCGGTTCGTTTTTGCAGAACAAAGGGTTACTTTGGTGCCACCGCAATCATAAATGATCAAAAGCCCGGTGCCGATGATGTCGAATCGACGACAGCCCCGAACGTCATCCTCAACGGGTCCAGAAACAACAATCCCCATTTCACTAAAAATCAGACAAGATGAAAACTTTGAAAGGAATGAAAGTGGTGCTCTATGCACTGCTGATGCTCACGCCCGCGATGGCCATCACCTCGTGTGGCGACGATGACGAACCGCAGCAGGTGGTTGATCCCGGCCAGAATGGCAATGGCTCAGGCAGCGGCTCAGGCAGCGGTTCGGGCAGCGGTTCGGGCAGTGGTTCGGGCAGCAGCTCCACCACCTACGAGAAGCCCGAGCTTGTGTTGGAGAACTATGAGTGCAACTACACATCCATCGTGCTGAAATACAGGATCCTCAACCAGGACAAGTCCAAGGTGACCTCGGCCAAGGGATACTACGGCACCTCCAGCGCCTCGAAGTCGGTGTCGGCAACGGTGGGCGGCAGCTTGATCACCATCCGACTCAGCGGCTTGAAGCAGGGAACGACTTACTACGTGAAGTGCTCGGCCACAGGCAAGGGCGGCACCACGACCACCGGCACCACCCGGCTGAGCACACAACGGTTGTGACGGCACTGATGCGGGCCGTGGATTGGCGATGCACCATTCACCCCTGTGCCGAAGGCTTGCACGTCCATGTACTTGGAGTATAGGCTGAAAGCCCTGCACTTCCCGATCGGGAGGTGCAGGGCTTCGGTTCGTTGTCAAGCTATTTCTTTTTCCTCAAAAAAAAACAACTCACCCTGAGCGCGCTGTTCTTACGGGAAGCGGGGTGAGTATGTTGCTGCAAAGGTACAAATGTTTTTCTGGCACATCCCTCTTTCCTTGCCGAAAAGTGCCGTGCCTCCCGCCCGGGCCTTCAGAGGCCGGATGGCCTATGCCTCGGCCCAGTCGTCGATGGTGCCGGTGGCGGAGGAGAAGCTCACGCCCACCTTGTGCACCGTGCGGCGGTCGTTCAGATAGGGGCGGGCGTAGCCTTTGGTCTCGATCTGTGCGCAAGCCTCTTCGGCTGTGCCGTCGAGCTTGAATTCGAAGATGTAGACGTGGGCAGGCGTTTCGATCACGCAGTCGGCGCGTCCCTCGCTCTGCGTGAGCTCGGTGAGCACGGTGTAGGTGCTCATCAGGCGGAAGAGGAGGTAGAAGGTGTAGTGGAAGTAGCGCTCGCGCTCGCGTTCGTCGTCCTTCCGGCGCATGGTGTAGGGAATGCTGGCAAAGAAGGCCGTGAGCATCCTGCGGAAGGTGTCGGGCTCTCCGCTCTCGAGGGCCGTCACCCACTCCATGGCCTCGACGGCCGAGTCGCGCTTGAGCTGGAGGTAGTTGTTGGCCAGCAGGCTGACGAATCCTTCCTTCACCTCGTTGTTGGGCAGGTCGAGCAGGAAGGTGTTGAAGCGCCGGTTGAACCCTTTGATGGTGAGGTAGCCGCTCTGGTAGATCATGGCCAGCGGGTTTTCCACGTCGGCCTTGTAGTCGACGAAGTCGGCCGTGCGGTAGTAGCGTCCGGTCAGTTCGTTGAGGTTCTCGTGGTTGTGCTTGAGCAGGCGGATGAGGTAGGAGGGCGTGCCGGTGGCAAACCAGTAGCTCTCGAGCCGTTTGTTGCTCAGCGCGCAGAGCAGGCTGAAGGGGTTGAACACATCGGTCATGCGGGGGCTGAAGTGGTAGCCGTCGTAGTGCTTCTTGAGCAGCTCGAGCATCTGCCCGGGGCTGACGTCGTAGGCCTCGGCCATTTCGGCCACGGGCTGGGCGAGGTGTGAGAGCAGCTCCTCCTTGGTGATGCCGCAGAGGGCCTCGTAGGCGTCGCTCATGCTGATGTCCATCGGCTGGTTGAAGCCGCTGAACACGCTCACCTGCGAGAACTTCGTCACGCCCGTGAGCAGCACGAACTGCAGGTCGGCATCGGCGGCCTTGAAGGTGGAGTAGAAGCTTTTCAGCACGTTGCGGTTGTAGTCCTCGACGAGCACCACGTTGCCGTTGTCGTCGCGCATGGTGGCCCCCGTGTCGAGCACGTCGAGCAGCGGCTTGTCGTACTCGTCGATCAGCACCACGCAGCGCTTGCCCGTCGTGCGGTGAACGTGGGCCAGGAGCAGCCTGAAGCGGTCGCCCACGCTGAGAGCCGAGTCGGATGCGAAGCCGTATTCGCGTTCCCATCTGTTGACGTAGTCATTCAGCTTGTGCTGCAGTGCCGTGCCATTCTGGAAGTCGGTGCTGTTGAAGTCGATGTGAAACACGGGCCGTGCCTCCCATTCCTTCTCCAGTCGTTCGATGGCCAGTCCCTCGAACAGGGCCTTCTCTCCCTGGAAATAGTATTTGAGTGTCGACACGAGCAGACTCTTTCCGAACCGTCGGGGGCGGTTGAGAAAGTAGATGTGCCCCTCCGTGGCGAGGCGGTAGAGCAGGGCGGTCTTGTCGATGTAGAGGTATCCGCCTTCGATGATGCTTCTGAAGTCTTGAATGCCGATGGGAAATTTCATAACAAACTGAGGCTTTGGGGGAATTTCACTTGCGAAGATACGTTTTTTTTCGCCATGATGCCGAGGCTCGTGACGTTTTTATTTTGCGCTCCGGCTTGCGCAGGCCCAGAAGGGAAGGCGGTGCAGGTGCGCTTTTTGTTGCAAAATGTGGCAAAAATGGGGGATGCATCGTTTTTGGCAGCATCTGCAACAAAAGTTTCACCTCCGAAGCCACCACAACTCGTAGTTTTGCCAACGGAAAGTGCCAATCCGGTGCGTTTATCCCGAAAATTCATTACATTTGCATGAAAAAGAATATAGCCCTCCTCCCGGTGCTCCTGTGCTTTCTGGCCATGGGATTTGTCGACCTCGTCGGCATTGCATCCAACTATGTGAAGGCCGACCTCCATCTGAGCGATGCCTCGGCCAACCTCTTTCCCTCGCTCGTGTTCTTCTGGTTCCTCATCTTCAGCGTGCCCACGGGGCTGCTGATGAACCGCATCGGGCGCAAGCGCACGGTGCTGCTGAGCCTCGTGGTCACCTGCCTCTCCCTGCTGCTCCCCCTCTTCGGTTCGAGCTACGGGCTGATGCTCGTGAGCTTCTCGCTGCTTGGCATCGGCAATGCCGTGATGCAGACCTCGCTCAACCCCCTGATCAGCAACGTGATGCGCGGGCAGCACCTCTCGAGCGTGCTCACCTTCGGACAGTTTGTCAAGGCCATCGCCTCGTTTGTGGCCCCGCTCCTGGCGGCCTACGGCGCGCTGCACCCGGCCTTCTCGCTGGGGTGGCGCGTGCTCTTCCCGGTGTTCACAGCCGTGGCGGTGGTGGCGGTGCTGGCCCTGTGGAGCACTCCCATCGAGGAGGAGAAACCCGCTCGGGCCTCGGGCTTCGGGGCCTGCCTCGCGCTGCTGCGGCAGCCCATGGTGGTGCTGTGCTTCGTGAGCATCCTGTGCCACGTGGGCATCGATGTGGGCACGAATGCCACCGCGCCCAAGATCCTGCAGGAGAAGCTCGGCTGGACGCTCCAGTCGTCCTCCTTCGCCACAAGCCTCTACTTCATCTTCCGCACGCTGGGCTGCCTCACGGGGGCCGTGGTCCTGCGCCGCGTGAGCGACCGCACGTTCTTCACGCTGAGTGCCGTGATGATGGCCCTGGGCATGGTGGGCTTCCTCACGCTCGACACGCAGTGGGGCCTTTATGCCAGCATCGCCCTGGTGGGCTACGGCAATTCCAACATCTTCCCCGTCACCTTCGCCCAGGCGCTCCGGGTGTGCCCCCGGCAGCAGAACGAGGTGAGCGGGCTGATGATCATGGGCCTTTTCGGCGGTGCGGTGTTCCCCCTGGTGATGGGGCTGGCCTCCGATGCCCTCGCCACCCAGGCGGCAGCCGTGGCGGTGATGGCCCTGGCCGTGGCCTATCATCTGGTGTTCTCGCTGAAGGTGAGGTGAGCATTCCCTTGACAATCGACCGACATCCAATCACAACACACACACATATCCAAACACACAACGAAGAATGGAAGAACCGAAATACGTAGTGGGCATGGGCGAACTCCTGTGGGACGTGCTGC
>DAIRWG010000021.1:2115-25538 GCA_036802405.1 Alloprevotella sp. | reverse complement strand
AGGGCCATCGGCTGTTTGGGGGCATTTGTGCGAATTAACTGAAACGCCCTATATAAGGCTGGGAGCGGCTGATTCCATAGAGTCTTTCATTGTACAGTTATATAGTGCAGGATTTTCTTCACGTGGAAATGAATATGTTGAGAATCTGTCAATAAAACCTGTTGAAGAAAAGGTTGGTATTGCTTTCAGCCTGTTGAAGGAAATTGATTCTTGTAAGGACAAACTTTTTATTGTTGATAATTTTTGTATAGTGGACAGAAACGGAAAAGTTGCCGATTGGTTTATCGCGGTAATAAGGGTGCTTCATAAGGACATTTCACATATTCTATTGTGCATAGTAAGTCAAATACAGCCAAATTGGAGAAACATCAAGGATTACCAAGAAATATTTGCAATGGATATGCCTCCAATGTCCGTCTCTGACCGAATCGCTTTGTTCGACATTCTTTTGGATGACGAGGATATTGTTCTGACTCAAGACGAGAAGAAATTGGTTTGTGGTGTATTCACGGGATATCCAGAGCAGGTGAGATACGCAATAACATTAATAAAAGAGGAGTCTAAAAGCTATTTGTTGAGCCATCTTAATGAGCTTGGTGATTATGTTGACCAGATGGTTGTTCGACTGACCCGTCAGTTTGAGAATGAAGGCGAAATGCCACAACAAATTCTTACATTACTTTCAAAGACAGAGAGTCTTAGCATAGATTCTATCTTGGATATATTAAATTATGAGGAAAATGAGATTAGGAATCATATAAACATATTTGTGCGGAACTATGTTGTGGAGTTCATTGGGAATGGACGTGAGTTCGTGTGTCTCAACGAAGCAATTAAAAGCTATTTGCAGCGTGAAGGATATGAATTAAACGAAGAAAATCGGAAAAGATTCATACAACATCTGAAAAGTGTAATTGACAAGGAGGATATGTTGGAAATGGACCCTGCAGATTATATGCTGTCACTGAAAGAAGCTTTAAAGAATGGTATAACTGTTGACGAGAGATTGCTTATACCATCCCATTATTTGTCTGCTATATATGAAACTTATCGTAATGGGAACAACTACAAACTTGTTGTTTCTCTTGCACGCAAGGTGTTGCAAAACGAAACTTACATGGACAAGAAAATAGTATCTTCCGTGCGATACTATCTATGTCAGGCCTTGTCAAGACAGAGAAGCCGTGAGGCCCTCAGTGAGATAAACAAAATGGAAGGCGCAACACACGAATATTTATTGGGTTTCTACTATCGTATGGCAAGCCGCCACAAAGATGCCATCGTGTCATACAAGAGGGCTTTAGAAAGAAATAGCAAGTATTTTCAAGCTAAACGCGATTTGGTTAATAGCTACATCAGCGTAGAGGATTATGAAAGTGCCATGGATTTGGCTGTTGAATTGTATGAAGATTATCCAGACCGTCCTTTCTTTATACAGAGCTACATCCGCTGCTTGCTGCATACAGACGAACGCAGGCAAAAAGAAAAGATAGAAGCATTACTTGAAGAATTGCGCAGCTTGCCAAATTCAAAAGCGCAGGAAATGTACATGACATCACGGGCATTGATAGAAGCCAATATCCATGACAACATACAACAAGCTCTGTATTATGCCGACGATGCAATAGGAGCATATCCAGACAACATATATCCGTATGTCACAAAACTGGAAATACTGAGCAAGACAAAAGATAGTATTGCAATAAGAGAAATAATAAATGAAGTAGAGGATAAGTTTGATGAAGATAGCGAGATACGAAATAAATTTCCCTACCTTTCATGTAAATGCGTTCTTTACGCATTGGAAAATGATGAACGGAAAGTGAAGAGGTATATTGAGAGAAACATAAAACCACTGAATTTCTCAAAGCATATAATAGGAAGGTTGGAACTAAATATCAATGAGATTTTGCATCCACGGTTGAGATAAATAGTAAAACAAAAAATTAATTCAAATAGCAAGAATGCGATAGTTAATAATGTCAACTCTATCATCAAATAATCGTTCCCGCATAGTCAAGAACACCCTTCTTCTTTATTTCCGCATGCTCTTCACCATGGCAGTGGCTCTGTACACCAGCCGAGTGGTGTTGAACACGTTAGGAGTGGAGGATTATGGCATTTTCAATGTTGTTGGCGGCATCGTTTCGATGCTAAGTTTTTTCAACTCGTCGATGGCTACAAGTACGCAACGGTTCTTGAACTATGAGATGGGACGAAACAACGGCAATGGACTAAGGGATGTATTTGTCAATGCCGTCAATGCCCATTATCTTATAGGAGCAATTACAGTCGTTGGGCTTGAAACGGTTGGACTGTGGTTCGTTTACAACAAACTGAATGTTCCGGCAGGGCAGTTGGATGCCGCCGTGTGGGTGTTCCACTGCTCTGTGCTTTCACTTTTCATAAGCATCATAAGCACGCCATATAATGCCGCGATTATCGCCAACGAGCGGATGGGGGTATATGCCTACTATTCCATTATAGAGGTCGTGCTGAAACTGCTCATTGTCTATCTGCTTGTAGCCATTCCTTATAACAAACTTATAGTTTATGGGTTGCTGACACTGGCAGTTAGCGTAGTGATGCGCATCTTGTATAATGTTTATTGCATAAGGAACTTTGCCGAGTGCAAGTATAAGTGGCAATGGAATGTCGTTTTGATGAAGAAGATGTTCTTTTTCTCTGGCTGGATGCTTTTCGGCTGTATCAGCGATATGCTGAGCAAACAAGGTGTCAATGTGCTTATAAACATTTTCTTCGGCCCTATATTCAATGCCGCGCGAGCAATAGCCGTACAGGTGCAGACGGCGGTAAACTCATTTGTTGCGAACTTTATGACGGCAGTGCGTCCGCAGATAATCAAGAGCTATTCGGCGGGAGATTTCCAACATATGTACCGTCTGGTGTTCTCGTCGTCAAAGCTGTCGTTCTACCTGTTGTTCGTTCTGACTACTCCTGTCTTGATTTATACGGACTTTATATTGATGTTGTGGCTGAAGCAGGTGCCAGAATACAGTGTACTCTTCACCCGACTTGTGCTGGTGGAGCTGCTGATAAGCTCGGCATACGTACCTATAGCGCAAATCAATCAGGCTTCGGGCAAGATACGGAACTATCAAATGGCGATTTCCGTCATTTTCCTTGTAAGCTTTATCCTCACTTATGTGTTGTATAAAATCGGAATGCCGGTATACTCTACGTTTATCCTTTCCGTAGCCTTGGCTATAGTCGGGCTTTTTGTACGTGTCATCATTCTGAAGCGTGACAATGGCTTTCCGGCATCTGAATATCTGCTGAAGGTGATGTTGCCGCTTGTTCCCGTTGCGGCACTCTCACTAGCAGTACCGCTTTTGATATATCAGTATACGGAAACAACATTCCTCACATTCGTGTTCAACTCTATAGCAGGCCTTATATCATCTGTTGTTGTGATATGGCTGTTTGGCCTTGACAAAATGGAAAAGAGCTTTATAACAGAGAAATTTAATAGCAGAAAACATAAACAGCAATCCCAATGATAATAATCGGAAAACCGCAGGTGAAGAGTGATGCTTCAACTGCAACTCTTTTTACGAATATAACGATAGATGGCGATTGTAAGGAGGTATGGTTTAGAGTAGACAAAAAATACGAAGGGTATCTTTGTTATGAGCGTGGCGATGCCTTTGTGATAGCTGTGCTTAACTATGCCATGCGCAACCATCACGACATAGTGAGCGAAGCCCCATTGTCGGAGGACTTGTACTACAACATCAACAAGTATCTGGTTGATGCCATAGCTCAGTACAATGCGGACTTTTACCACCCGCAGATAACTGCAGAAGTGGCATCCGAGCCCTTGCCGTGTGCTGGAGCAGTAGGAACTGGCATTTCCTGTGGCGTGGACTCCTTGCATGCTCTTGCGTGCCAGACGGCAATGAAGTTCAAACGGCATAACATAACGCATCTCACATTCAACAATGTGGGCAGCCATGGCGAGGGTGAGCATGCAGAGGAACTTTATCATGCAAGACTGGAGCGTCCGAAGCAATTTGCTAAAGAATACGGCTTTGAGTTTGTGGCAAGTGATTCAAACCTGCAGAATGTAGTGGAGCAGAATCACTTTAAGTCGCATACATATTCAAGTATGTTTGCTGTATATTGTCTGCAAAAATTATATTCTGTCTATTATTATGCGTCTGGAGGATATAAATATGAAGACTTCACTTTAATAGATTCTCCTGCAATTTGTTGCGGAAGCTATGAAATGCTATCCCTTCCTTTGTTATCAACGCATAGCCTCCGAATCTATTCAGAAGGTGAGGGTATGTCGCGTATGACTAAGCTGAAATCTGTCGTGAAGTATGCCCCGTCATACAAATACCTAAATGTCTGTTTGAAGGAAGGCGACAATTGTGGCAAGTGTGAGAAGTGTGTACGCACCTTGTTGGGGCTTGATGCTTTGGGCTCACTTGATAAGTATAGCCCAGTGTTCGACATAGCCTATTATCGCAAGCACAAGAAGTGGTATTTGCAGCAGATGCTCATACAGATGGCTCATGAAAAGCACGACTATTTTGAGATGTATCCTTATTTCAAGAATGAGATAACGCTTGGTATGCGGATAAAGGTTCTGCCATACACGTTTGAGAGTACGGTGAGAAGATTAATCCCAAGGGATTCGTGGTTGTTCAAGTTGCTCAAGAAATTGAAAAACAGGTCTTGATGATAAATATTACCGACAAGTCGCAATGCTGTGGCTGTTCTGCCTGTGCGCAGCGCTGTCCGAAGCAGTGTATATCAATGCAAAGTGATGAGGAAGGATTCCTTTATCCTAAGGCAGATGGAAGTGTATGCATTGACTGTGGACTATGTGAAAAGGTCTGTCCTATTATCAACCAAAATGACGAGCGAGAGCCATTGGCAGTCTATGCCGCAAAAAACGCAGATGACGCGGTGCGCATGCAAAGCTCATCGGGTGGTCTCTTCACCTTGCTTGCTGAACAGATGATAGGGCAGGGTGGAGTAGTATTTGGCGCACGATGGGATGCGGATTGGAGCGTGAGGCACGACTGTGTGGATCGAAAGGAGAACATCAGCAAGTTCCGCAGTTCAAAGTATCTTCAAAGCATAATAGGCGACTGCTATGTTAAGACAGAGAAATTCCTGAAGCAAGGTCGAAAGGTGATGTTCACTGGAACGCCCTGCCAGATAGCCGGACTGAAGCACTTCCTGCGCAAAGACTACGAAAATCTGTTGGCGGTTGAGGTGATATGCCACAGTGTGCCGAGTCCGGGCGTGTGGCAGCAATATCTGTCAGAGAAGCTGCAAAACATGGGGCTGCGTAAGTCGGAAATTCAGCAAATATCTTTTAGGGACAAGTCCACGGGTTGGAAAGCATATTCTTTCGTCATTAAAGACAAAAGCGGAAATGAATATCGTGAACTGAGCAGCAAGAACACCTTTATGCGCGGTTTCCTTGCCGATCTCTACACACGTCCTTCATGCCAAGTCTGCGTAGCTAAGCACTTGAAGAGTGGCAGCGACATTACGCTGGGCGACTGGTGGGGGATTGATTCGCTGATGCCAGAAATTGACGATGACCGTGGGGTGTCAGCAGTGACAGTGAATACATTAAAGGGAAGTTGGGCATTACGCGATTTGAACGTACAATTGTATTCGGTGTCATATGATGCTTTGGTAAAGTATAATTCAGCAATTATAAAGTCTGCTGCTATAGCTAAGAATCGCAATGCCTTCTTTCAGCAAGATGGCAGAAAGTTTGATAAGAAAATAGGGAAGTTAGCTTGTGCTCCTTTTTCAATTATACGTGTTGTAAAATGTGTGTTGCATAAAGTCTTTCCTACAAGTATGGTAAAGTTCTTCAAATACCAAATTGTTAGGTCATGAAAATCGGAATAGTAACACAACCCCTTCAATCCAACTATGGCGGCATACTTCAGAACTATGCTTTGCAGCAGGTGATGAAGCGTATGGGCCATGATGTGTGGACGGTGGACTATAATAAGTTCGGTTGGCTTGACTGGGCGAACAATGCATGGCGTGTTGTAGCACACAAACTTTTGGGGCATGATGCAAGATTCCTTCCGACACCACCAGAGAGATTGCGGATGGAGGCCCCTTTGCGCCGTTTTGTGGATAAATATGTTTCGCTGACAAAGCCACGTACGAAGCGTTTAGATGGTAATATTTTGGACAAATATGCCTTTGACGTCATATTGGTTGGAAGTGATCAGGTTTGGCGCCCTTGCTATAACTATGACGTTGCAGATTGCTTCTTGAAATTCGCAAAATATTTGTCCATCAAGCGTGTGGCTTATGCTGCATCTTTCGGTACGGACGAGTGGGAATATACAGATGTGCTGACCGCTGAGTGTGCAAGACTGGCGAAACGGTTTGATGGCATATCTGTGCGAGAAAAGTCTGGCATAAAGCTATGTAGAGAGCACCTAGGCGTTGAGGCTGTTCAGGTAATCGACCCAACGCTCCTGCTACGTGCCGAAGATTATACAGAGTTGTGCCGCGACATTCCACCACGTGATGCATTCGTGTTTGCCTATATTCTGGATGAAAGCGAAGATAAATTACGTCAGATAGAATCATTTGCCAAGAGCAAAGGTCTTGACTATTTCATCAAGAGTGCACATGCGGCAATTAGCTCAGACGATACGGTGGAATTGTGGCTATCCTATTTCCGTGATGCAGCTTTTGTCATTACAGATTCGTTTCACGGCACCGCCTTTGCCATAAACTTCAACAAGGATTTCTATGCGTTTGGCAATGTTGGCAGAGGCAACAGTAGGTTTGAATCTCTGTTGTCAACTTTCCAACTTTCGGAGCGGTTGATTGGTGATGAATTACCTCAGATTGAATTACAAATAGATTGGGAAAAGGTTAATGCACTGCGTGAAGAGGAAATAAAAAGAGCCAATGAATGGCTAAGAAATAATCTTTAAGTGAATTCTGCCAATAAATATATAATGTGATTAGGGCGTATCCATCTTGGAGCTTCTAATTTATTTTGGCGAGCTATAGTAATGGATTTTAGGCTTTTGACAAATCAGTATTGATAACGTGATGATCCATAAATTTCAAAAATTCTTGAATCGGAAAGGTATTCTGTCTAGTTTTGTTGGTACCAATCAGACTCTTTTGCAGTTCTCTTGCTATGAAATAAACTATTTATTTGAGTATGATTCAGAGGCAGACCCTTCCTTCGTGCGTATTTTGGTGCCTAGGGTAAAACAAATAGAAGTAGATAAGGAAAATTTGCAAGAATTGTATATTCTGACAAGAAACTATAAAGTAGGAAAGGCATTTCTTGTAAATGAGCAAGTGTGGTTTTCTGCTGATGCCTTTGTGTATGGCAATGCTGATTGTGAATCGTTGTTCGAACGTTTGTTGTTAGTTCTTAGGGATATGTTTGAAGAATATAAAGAAAAGAACCATGGGTAATACTTCTAAAAAACAAAGGTCACATGAGCAGACTGAGGATAATGAAGAATTTGAAAGGCAGATCAGGTGGAATGTCCATGTCAAATGGACAGTTGGAGTTCTTATATTTCTCTTGATAGGGGCAGTTTCATTTATCATTGCAAATATGATGGTCGACGGTGAAGCATTGTTGCGTTCACTAAATACGTTCTCAACCATTTTGTCAATTGTTCTTTCCGTAAGCTCGATAGCATTTGCTGCCTACACTTCCATTGAAACGGGACGCCAATTTCATCTGATGTCCCGAGCGGTAGAGGAAATACGAGTAACAAATCGAATTATGTCAGATAACTACAAGGACCTTTTAGGGCATTACCATGATACGGTACAATCTATTCCTAAATTGTTGAATAACCAGTTAGAGCAGCAAAGTAAGATTCGTGATAATAGCTTAAATGCAATAGATAATATAATCAATTCTACTAAGAACGAGAATGGTACAGATAAATAAATTGCCAAAAGTCAGCATAATAATTCCGGTCTACAAAGCCGAATCTTATCTGCATCGCTGTATAGATAGCATTCTGGCCCAAACATTTGCAGATTGGGAGTTGCTGCTCATTGATGATGGTTCGCCTGACAGAAGTGGCGATATATGTGATGAGTATGCTGTGAAGGACAAACGTATACGCGTGTATCACAAGAAAAATGGGGGTGTAAGTTCGGCACGGCAAAAAGGATTGGATATGGCTAGGGGCGAATATGTGATTCATGTGGATCCAGATGATTGGGTGGAGCCCTCAATGCTTACAGAACTATTTGCCAAAGCAAAGGCGGAGAATGCTGACATGGTGATATGTGATTTCTATTTGGATACGAAATCGGGGGGGGTAATTTGTAAACAAGCTCCAAAGTTATGTACGGCTGAATGTGTGCTTGAGCAACTGATGTTCCAGCAACTGCATGGCAGTTGCTGTAACAAACTCGTAAGACGAGTTTGTTACAGTGAGCATAATGTCGCTTTCCCGCCCCAAATTATTCGATGGGAAGACCTATTTGTAAATTGTTGTCTTCTAATGAATCCTTTGAAAATTTCATATTTAGGTAAAGCGTTTTATCATTACGACCAAATGTCTAATCCAAATAGTATTGTCAGAAAACCAACAATTCAAGGCCTGCAATCGCAAATTTATTTTATAGACCATTTTAAGGCGATGGGCGTTTCTGATGACATATTGCTTATGGCAATTTTTGCAACGAAAGAGCTGGCCTACGTTTCAGGGATGATTAAGAATTCGGAAATTATATCTTTGTACGCAGAAGTAAACGAGCGTTACCTTAAAGAGAGGCCCAATACAGAAATCACGATAGGTTTAAAAGAACTCATTAAGGGGCATACAGTTAACGCTTGTATAATGCGCCATTTGTTATTGATTTATTATTGGTTTCGAAATAGGTTAAAAATATAATTACATATGCCAAAGGTAAGCATTATCGTTCCCATATACAAGGCTGAATCGAATCTTCATCGTTGCATTGACTGCATTCTTGCACAAACACTAACAGATTGGGAGTTGTTGCTTGTTGATGATGGATCGCCAGATAAAAGTGGCGAAATCTGTGATAGTTATGCAGCTCAAGACGAACGCATACATGTTTTCCATACAAAAAATGGAGGTGTGAGTTCTGCACGCCAGAAAGGGCAAGATGCGGCAGTTGGTGAATTTACGATTCATGTGGATCCTGATGACTGGATTGAACCTACCATGCTTTCAGAACTATATGCAAAAGCTATAATGGAGAATTCCGACATGGTAATATGCGACTATTATGCGGACTATGGGAATAAAAAGAAGCGGATCAAACAAAGACCATCTCGTAATGACAGCTTTACTGTGCTTCATGAGTTATTCTTACAACTACATGGTAGCTGCTGTAACAAACTCGTTAGAAGAGTTTGCTATAGCGGAAAAGTGAGATTCCCTGATGGAATTAATTGTTGTGAGGATTTAATATGGTGCGTGCAGGTTCTGTTACATAACCCCAAAATTAGTTATCTAGAGAAAGCCTTTTACCATTATATTATTACAGATTCAGAGGGTAGCCAGTCAAATTCTATCTCAAAGAAACGTTCTTTAGAGGACTTGAAAATGTTCCATGTACTTGAGTCTTTATTGGAGATGGACGATGAAATACAGAAGGAAATGTACAGAAGCACAATTCCATTTGTGATTAAGCGAGCGATGAAAGCAAAATGCTTTGGTGCTGCCTATTTCAGAAAAAATTTCGAACGTTATGTGCCTTATCTGTTTTTTACAAGACGGCACAGCCTTTTGTTACGTTTGACTTGTGTTATTTCGGCTTTGGGTGGTTATGGCCTTTGTAAGCCTTTGGTGAAATTTATGAGATGAACGTAGGGGAAGCGGTATCTTTGAGCTTCTCGAATTTGTAATCAAGATGAATATTTGGGATTATAACTTTCATTATAATGCGCAAGCTGTGTTCTTTAGCATTTTTCTTTTTATTCTTGCTATATACAAGTATGGAATAGTATATAGGGGTGTAATATCAAACAACAAGGATTATCTATTTGTGTTCTTGCTGCTTGCACTATTCTCCACGTTTGCGTATGGAGAAGCGGATTTTTATCATTATCAGTTTCATTATGATATGATGAAACATTATGATGTGAAATCAATATCAGAGCCGATTTATTTTTGGATTGCAAAGAATCTTCCTGACAATTATTTTATTTGGAGATTTTCAATTTGGGGTACAGCCGCACTCTTTATGGTTTTGTCTCTAAAAATAGTGGGAGTAAATGCAAGCTGTGCTGGGTTGATGCTTCCTATATACTTTTGGGCTCAATTTTCATTGACTAGAGGAGGATTGGGATTTGCAATTATAACCCTTTCGTTTGCAATGTTTTTCAGTGAAAGCAAGCTTGCAAAGATATTTGCCCTTGTTGCTGTTTCATCATCGATTTTCTTCCATCATAGTATTGCAGCTTTCTTGTTAATTGTTCCATTAGCACTTATCACACCATTAAATTCTAAATTGATAAGATTTTCTCTGCTGCTATTCCCCGTATTGTATTTGGGTATGATGGTGGGGACGAACTATTTGCTTGACTTAAACTTCTTGAATTCTGAAACAGAGCAACTTGCAGAACATTACTTTGAAGGGGCAAAAGCAAGCGTTAATGTTTTTGGTGCTATTTTTGATATACTCCATTTTTCTGGGCAATTGACGATGTTATACTTGGCAATGAATTTTGTATTGAATAACAAGGCCAATATCAACAAGGTTGTGGTTGCTCTGTTTAAATATGGTTATATATTAGTTTACATAAGTTTCTTGTTTTATGGACAGGGAACGTCCTCTTTTTTATCTTCCCGTTTTCTTCATGCATCTACTTTTCCATTAGTCATAGTTTATTCATATTATTTGACGTACCACAGGATGAACAAGACAGACCGTTTGGCCTTGCTTTTACTTGGTAGTTATGCGTTATATGCGTTATTGTATGCCATGTATAAATGGTGGTAAGTCTGATAACAAAAAGAACATTATGAAAATCAATATTCTGCAAGTAATCCCAGAGTTCGGCTTAGCAGGAGCAGAAACGATGTGCGAGGCTCTTTGCTACGAAATACAGCATTCAGGAAAATACAATCTTTTTGTTGCAAGTTTGTTTGACTACCATTCGTCAATAACAGAAAGAATGGAGCGGCAGGGAGTAAACATCCTTTATCTACACAAGAATCCAGGTTTGGACGTTTATATGATATGGAAACTTTATCACTTGATGAAAGAAAAGCATATAGACGTTGTTCATACGCATAGGCATGTGATGCAGTATGTAGTTCCTGCAGCTATAATGGCGGGAGTTAAGATAAGAGTTCATACGGTACATAGCATAGCTACAAAGGAATTAGGTAGAGTACAAAGACATTTTGCTAAGTTCTTTTATAAATACTGCAATGTCACTCCCATAAGTATATCGCCATTGGTGCAGAAAACAGTGATGGATGAGTATATGCTGAATGAGCAACGGACACCTGTTATTTATAATGGCTCAGACTTGAGTAAGTGCATAGTTAAAACAGACTATGCCCCGTCAGAGCCATTTACTTATCTTCATATCGGTCGATTCAGTCCTGTAAAGAATCATAGGTTAATGATTGAGGCTGCGCAAAGGCTTAAGAGTGAAGGTTATAGATTTAGGATAAACTTTGTTGGTGGAGCGGGTAATGAAGAACAAATCAAGCAAGAAGTAGTTGCAAGAGAACTTGATAATGAAATCGTGTTTAGTGGGTTGCAGAGTAATGTGTACCCTTTTCTTTCTCATTCTGACTGTTTTATCTTGCCTTCAGCCTTTGAAGGTATGCCAATTAGTCTTATTGAAGCAATGGGAACTGGATTGCCCATTATTGCATCAACTGTCGGAGGCATACCCGACATGCTACAAAATGAACAATCAGCATTATTGATAAATCCCACAGTAGATGACTTAACTGACGCTATGAAAAAACTATATGAGGATGAATCGTTGAGAAAGAAAATAGGACGTAAAGCTCTAGAAAAGTCTACGAGGTTCTCTTCGGAGCAGATGTTTGGGGAGTATGATAAAATATATGGGCAATTTAAATAAACGATTTGATGTCTGTACGAGTTTGTAAGATTAAGAAGTGGACAAAGGGCCTTCCGGTCAAAAGTTCTATGCATGTCAATCAAGATGATGCTAAGTGTTGCCCCACAGAAAGAGTATTTATCATAAACTTCGTATTGATTAACTTAATGTGATGTATAATCTTACATGTAATAATTCTTTAAGAAATATGCGGAAATGTGTTTAAGATGTCAAGATTGTTCCTTTTGTAGAAGTTGAGCATCTTTTTACAAGGCATGGCCGAAAATTGTAGAATAAAAATATTGATTAATCATAATGTATTCAGTTTCAATTATAGGTAATTTTGAAAAGGGATGTAATGGACTTAATGGACAGACGGTAAAGACACTTATTGTAACAGATGAATTAAGAAAGTCGTTTGGCAAAGATTCCGTAATAACGTTTGATACGAGTGGGGGATTCACTACTTTGTTCAAAGCTCCATATATAGTGTGGAAGTCTTTGCGTAAGAGTAAAGATGTGGTAATCTTTCCGGCCCACAATTCTCTTCGAATATTTGTTCCATTATTAGTTTTGTTGCAATCCTTCTTTAGGCATAGACGTGTGCATTATGTGGTAATTGGGGGATGGCTTCCAACTTTTCTAAAAAATCGTCTTTTTCTGCGTTATGCACTTCATCATATTTATATGATATATGCTGAGACGCATCGCATGCAACGAGACTTGAAGAAGTTGGAATTTACAAATAATGTAACTTATATGCCTAATTGCAAGCCTCTTCATATCGTAAACAAAGTAGAATTTGCAACGGAGTTTGCAAAGCCTTATAAGTTATGTACTTTCTCTCGTGTATGGAGTCAGAAAGGAATAGGTGATGCGGTGCAAGCAGTAAAGTCAGTAAACGATAGTTTGGGTAGAGTTTTTTATTCGCTTGATATCTATGGCATGGTGGAAAGTGAAGAGCGAGAATGGTTTGCCGAATTGCAGAGAACTTTTCCCAAGTACATAAGATATGGTGGTACTGTGCCGTACGATAAGAGTGTAAGCGTTTTAAAAGACTACTTCGCATTGCTATTCCCGACGAAGTGTTATACGGAGGGGATTCCTGGCACTATAATAGATGCCTATGCAGCAGGACTTCCAGTGATATCATCTCTTTATTTAAACTTTGATGAAATCATAGATGATGGCATAACAGGACTTGGGTATGAGTTTGGCAATAATGAGGCTTTGATAAGCCTTCTGAAAAATCTTAGTAAGAATCCACTGAGAATTATCGAGATGAAAAAGAATTGTGTGAAGAAGGCAAAGATGTTTTTACCTAATGAGGTGGTGAAGACGTTGGTGGAATATATACTTCAAAAATAGAAACCTATGGTGGAATAAAGCAAAAAAAGGAATCTTAGCCATTTAGGATGGTTAAGCGGCTTTTTATAATAGTTGTACTATTTAAAAGGAATAGAAGTGGTTTCAAATGTCAAAAAAATGCGTTGTAAACGGCTTTATTCCTATTCTATAAAAAGAACCTATGCCAGACTACGGATTAGTATCAATCATCACTCCCACTTGGGCGTGTGCGGACTTTATTGCAGAAACGATTAGGAGCATACAGGCGCAGACCTATCAGAATTGGGAACTGCTGATTCAAGATGATTGTTCGAAAGACAATACGTTTGAGGTTGTCAAGCCATTTGCGGAGGCGGATAGCCGCATAAAGTATGAATGCAATGCTCAAAATAGTGGCGCTGCAATCACCCGCAACAATGCTTTGCGCAGGGCTAAGGGACGTTGGATTGCATTTCTTGACTCAGATGACCTGTGGTTGCCTGAGAAATTGGAACATCAGCTGAAGTTTATGGTGGAGAACGGTTATGTCTTCTCTTATCATGAATATACAGAGATGAGCGAGGACGGAAAGGATTTGGGCGTGTATGTGTCGGGCATCAAGAAAGTAGGCAAATGGGCTATGTTCATGTGCTGCTGGCCGGGGTGTCTGGCTGTGATGTACGACCAGGAACGGATTGGATTGGTGCAGATCAAGGATGTGCGCAAGAACAATGACACCGCCCTTTGGCTGAAGGTGGTGAGGAAAGCACCTTGTTACTTGCTGAAGGAAAACTTGGCAAGGTATCGCCGCCGCAAGGTCAGCATCACGCCCAAACCTTTGTGGAAACGCATTTGGGCGCATTATCCACTTTTTCATGTGGCTGAAGGGATGAATCCGTTGATGGCCACATTCTGGACGATGATGAATGTGGTGGGGAATGGTTGGAAAAAAATGTGGTATGTGAAGAAGGTATGAGTGAAACCACAATGAGCAAATCTTCCAAGGCATTATTGGCCCTCTTGCGCATGGCCATTCACCGTCATGTGCAGAGCGTTGAAGATCATGTGAACTGGCAAGAAATCTTGACACTTGCCCAAAGGCAAGGTGTGCGCGGACTGGCTTACGAAGCATTGGAACTGATGAAGCAAAGCGGTGCGGAATGTACAGGCTTTCCTGATCGCATGTTGTTGCTGCAATGGTATGCCCAGACGGCTTTTGTGGAAAAGTCTGCTGTTCAGCATCAGGCTTTAGCCAAGGAAGTGGCCGGACTGTGGGCGAGACATGGCATCAGGACCATCGTTTTCAAGGGGATGGCACATAGCCGCTATTATCCTAAGGCGGAGCATCGGGAATTCGGGGATTTTGACTGCTACTTGATTGATGGTCAAGGACGGTGCGCTTATGCGCTGGGCAATGAGGTGGCTCGGGAGAATGGGCTGGCGGTGGATGACGGGTGGTACAAGCACTCACACATCGTTTTTAATAACGCTTTTGACAACGGCTACAGGCAGCTGACGATTGAAAACCATCGGTTCTTCACCTCAGCTCGGCGGGGCGGGACGGACATGGCTCTGCACAAGTATATGGTGGAATTGATCGGCGATGGCAGCCAGCTGGAAAGGCTTGACGGAACGGACATCTATGTGCTGCCTCTGGAAGCCGAAGGACTCTTTATGCTCTACCATTCGTTGACGCATTTTCTGGTGGAAGGCATCAATCTCCGGCATTTTGTGGATTGGGCTTGCTGGATAAAAGCCAATCAGGAAAAACTGCGGTGGACGGATTTTTATGCGCAATGCCGGCGTTTCCGATTGGACGGCTTTGTGGATGTGTTGAATACCATAGCCACGAAATATCTTGGTGTGGTGCTGCACGATGAAATGGTTTTTGCTGACAGCAAATATGCGGAGCGCACGATGGAAAGTGCTTTGCATGACGATTCTTCCATTTACAATCGGGGCAAGGGAAGGTGGTATGAGCGTTGCCATGTGATCGGCAATGCGTTCAAGTATTCTTGGAAATACAGGGATGTGGCCCATTATAGCATCAGCGGCTATTTGTGGCAGTTTGTCAAAGGTTTTGTGCTCAGAAGCGAGCGGGAATGACAAACGCCGAACTTTTGTGGATGTGATTTTTACAATCAAACGACATACAGAATATTATGACAATGAAATTGCGTAATGTGCCTTTTTCTCCGCCCGATATGACGGAGGCTGAGGCTGATGAGGTGCGTGATGCCATTCTGAGTGGCTGGATCACGACGGGGCCGCGCACCAAGAAGCTGGAGAAGGAAGTGGCAGCGTTTGTTGGCGCTGACAAGGCGGTTTGCCTGAACTCTCAGACGGCTTGCGGTGAAATGGCTCTGCGGCTGTTGGGCATAGGTGAGGGAGATGAGGTGATCGTTCCGGCCTACACCTACACGGCGAGTGCTTCGATCGTGGAGCATGTGGGAGCAAAGCTCGTGTTTGTAGATGTGCAGAAGAATTGTCTGGAAATGGACTACGATGCTGTGGAGAAGGCCATCACTCCGCGCACAAAGGCCATCATTCCCGTTGATTTGGCGGGCATTCCTTGCGACTACGACCGCATTTTCAGCATAGTGGAGGGCAAGAAGAACCTGTTTGCCCCAAAGACCGATCTGCAGCAGAAGCTGGGGCGCATTGCCGTCTGCTGTGATGCAGCACATGCCTTTGGCGCTTCGCGCAAGGGTAGGATGGTTGGGGCGATTGCCGATTTCTCTTCCTTCTCGTTCCATGCCGTCAAGAACTTTACCACCGCTGAGGGCGGTGCCTTGACGTGGAACCTGCCCTTTGGCAATGAAATGGTGGTGAAGGAACTGGACAAGGAGGAGAACAATCTGTTCAGCGGTGTGCCGGAGATTGAAGGGGAAACTTGGAACGAGAACCTCTACCGCAAGGCGCAGCTTCTGAGTCTGCACGGGCAGAACAAGGATGCACTGGCCAAGACCAAGCTTGGTGCATGGGAGTACGACATCATCGGCACCTGGTACAAGTGCAATATGACTGATGTGGTTGCTGCCATCGGGCTTGTGCAGATGCAGCGCTACCGTGGCATGCTGGAGCGCCGCCGCCAGATGATTGCACGCTACGATGAGGCTTTGAAGCCGTTGGGAGTGGCTGTGTTGGATCATTACAACGATGTGCACACATCGTCAGGTCATCTCTATCTGGTGCGTTTGCTGGGCAGGACACGTGAAGAAGCGAACCAAGTCATTGAGAAAATGGCCGGGCGGGGCATAGCCACGAATGTGCACTACAAGCCCTTGCCCATGATGACGGCCTACAAGAAGCTGGGCTTTGACATAAAGGATTTTCCGAATGCCTTCCATCAGTTTGAGAACGAGATCACGCTTCCGTTGAACACCAGGATGACGGATGACGACTTGGAATATGTGATAGAGAATTTTGTAGAAATAGTATCAAACATCTAATAAAATACAATTTTTTAGGGCTTGGCAGTGGGGTAGTAATGCTTCGTTGCCAAGCCTTTTTCTTTTATGTTATGATGAAGCGATTATTTGACATCGTGGCCTCCGGCTGCGGACTGATTGTGTTAAGCCCACTGTTTTTGATTCTTGCCGTTTGGATCAAGCTGGACTCGAAGGGGCCTGTGTTCTACCGGCAGGTTCGTGTCGGACGGCACAACAAGGATTTTCGGATCTTCAAGTTCCGCTCGATGCGCGTGGGGGCAGACAAGGGTTCGCTGGTGACCATCGGCGGACGTGACCCTCGCGTCACACGTTCGGGTTATTATATCCGCAAATACAAATTTGATGAGCTGCCGCAGCTGATCAATGTGTTTCTCGGCGACATGAGCCTGGTCGGGCCACGCCCGGAGGTGCGTCATTACGTGGACTATTGGACTCCCGAGCAGATGCATGTGCTGGATGCGCGTCCCGGCATCACCGACCCCGCGAGCATTAAATTCCGCAATGAAAACGAACTGATGGAGAAGGCTGAAGATCCTGAGGATTACTATATTCATGTGATCATGCAGGAAAAGATCAAACTGTATTTGGAGTATGTGCAGAACAGTTCGTTCTGGTATGACCTCGCGCTGATTTTCAAAACCTTCAAAGTCATTGTCACCGAGCGATGAAGAAACTGCTATGGGCCATTGGGCAATTCTGTGCATATTTGTTTGTACCGCAAAAGAGGCATCGCCGAACCTGTGTGGAAACTCAGAATTTCGGAAACTCGGAAATTCGGAATGCTGGAAATGAGGAAACTCGGAAAGCAGGAAACGAGAAATATTGGAATGCTGGGAATGAGGCATTTCCTATGGGGATGGATGCTCAGGATGTGGTGCGCAGGGTGGAGAAACATGAGGTGCAACGCAATTGATGACATTCAGTGATGGCTATTCAGTGATGGCATCAGTTGATGCTGTTTGCTGATGAATGCAGGCCGTGGCCTTGCTTTTCCCGTGCAGAGAAATCTGCGCGGGTGGGGCAGGGTCACGGCCTGTGGTGTTCAGAACCTCAGGCTGCAGGCGTAAGGCAGCAGCACTTGGGTCGTGGGGACTTTGAATACTACGGAATCGCCGAAGCGCACGACTTCGGTCTGCTCCTGCACCAGACCGTTCCAGTCGTTCCAGTAGGTGAGTTTCAGGGTGGCGAAGTCGCCGTGCAGCCGGATGGTGGGAAGCAGTGCCTCGCGGTCGAACTTCAGTGCCTCGGGACGCACCTTCAGCCGTTGGTACGTCAAGCCTTGCTGCAGTCCAACCGAATCCTCATCCACATAAAGCGGGAACAGACGGTCGATGGCCTCCTTGTCGAACACGTAATGGTTCAATCCATAGTTCGCGTGCCAACCCCTGGGCATGAAATCGGCCACATGGCTCACGAGCCATGCCTGCATGATGCCCTGTGGGGTGAAGGGCACTTTGAAGTAGTCCAAAGCCTCGGGCACCCCTTCGGCCACCTCGTAGCTGACCATGCCATCGATGTTGAACGAGTCGGTGTAGGCACCGTGCTTTTCGGGGTCGTAGTCGACGGGCGCACCGGCCTGCTTGCAGTAGGGGCGGAAGGACCATCCGTAACGGTCGCCTTGAGCGAAGGCGTCCAGCTCGTAGCCCTGGCGAATGTGCAGCAGGGGCAGACGGGCAAGCACGGGCATGAGGTCCTCGAAGGTGTCGAAGCTTGTGCGTTCCATGAAGAGGGCAAATTCCGCAGCCAAGTCGGCGGGGCTGGCCTCGTAGGTGTCGGCATTCGGTGCGTCGTGCGCTCCGTTCACGCAGCCCGTCATCCAGAGGTTGCCCATCACGGCATCGCCCTCCTTCGCTTCGGGCAGGAAGTCCTTGCGGAAATACAGCGGCACCTTCAGTCCGTCGCCGTCCTCCGCTCCGTCGTCGCTGCGGCTGACGGTGATGTCCGTCCGGCAGAAGTCGATGTGCATCAGCGAGGTGGTTTCCACCTTGCCGATCGGCGATTGGAATTCGGCTTCATCCGGGCATTTCGGGTTGTGGTTGAGATAGGCCACCAGCAGGCTCATGTTGAACCTCACGGGTTCCACTTCTCCCCTTTCGTCGTAGGTGGGGGCCTGGCCTATCTTTGCCAGCCAGTCGATGGCTTGCTGCCCGGTGAACTCGAATCCCTGCTGCCCCTGCTCCATGTGCATGGCGATGGCGGCGAGGTCGATGGTCAGTGTGTGGCCGGCCTGGTAGCGCGAACGGTTGCAATAGTAGTCCGTGGCGAAGAAGGCGAAGTCGAAATCCCCCTTGTGGCACATCACCGTGGCCTCCGCTTGGTTGTCCCATTCCATCACTTGGTCGATGGTGACTTCCACGGGCACGCCCTTGCCCATGGGGTACATGGAGAGGAACTCTCCCTCCTTGGCATAGCACGGAAAGGCTGCGAGGGTGAGCAGCTGCAAGGGGCCGTGGCCGTATAGCATCGATGCCACCTTTGCCACCCTTTCGTACTGCTCTTCGGTGGTGACCGTTGTGTGGCATGTTCTCCATGCCTCGGACTGGCTGATGATGTCCTGCAAGTGTCCGTTGATCAGTTCGTCGGCGGGCATGATGCTGTCGAGGTGGTTGCCGTGCATCTGGTAGAGCTCGTCGGCGGGAGTTATTTCGCGGTAGTGGCTGTCGTATTCGTTCATGAAGGCCGATGTGAGGCGTCCGTCCCTGGTGGTCAGTTCCAGGGTGAGGTAGCTTTTACTGTCGCCGATGATCAGGGCCACCTGTCCTGTCTGGTGATTTCTTCCGACAACGGCTCGTGAATGCTCCTTTTTTTCTTGTAACCAAGCCAATTTGCTTTCGTAATAGGGGAGAAACTCCATCCGGCTCGGCAGTTCGTCGAACACCCAACGCGAGCCGTAGTGGAAGTCCTTGTCGAGGAATGGTGCCAACAGGGATGCGTCCCGCTTGTTCCAGCTTTCGGCATATCGGGCGGCCAGTTCCACATCCGTGAGGTGCTGCTTGAGCGGGGCGTTTGTCTGGTCGGGTAGGGGACTGACCGAGTAGAATTTGAAGTGGAAATCTCCGCCGCACAGGGCGGGCATGCCGTTGTTGCATTCCTTGTTGGTGCAGTAGACGTAGGCCAAGGTGATGCGGGGAATGGCCCCCGTCTGGCGATAGGCCTGCACAAGCCATGAGGTGTCGATGTCGGAGATGTCGGTGCTCGGCGTGTTGCGGCACACGACCATCACATTGATGGTGTCCCATTCCTTGCGGCCGGTGAACTGGCTTGCCAGTCGTTTGTTTCTTTTGCCGGTTGGGTGAAAGCTGAAGTCGGCTTGGTTGCGGGATTTTTTCTGTATGGGGGTGACTTGCGAGCCTATGTCGGCATATTCCTCCATCAGCACTTGCACGGCAAAGTCGTGCAGTTCCTCTGTGGTCATCACTTGTCCGCGGCGATCGTCGGTGCAATGATGGACTTGAAATATTGGAGCGCCATCGTGGGTACTTCGGTTGAGCATCATAGCGTTTTCGGTTTTGGGGGTTGAACGGTCTTTGTTTCCTTCTTAATGGGGGCAAAGATAGGTAGGTAATGCGCAGCCTTTTTGCGTAGTTGGGGAAAAGATGTGGTTTGGGGGGATTTTTTTAGTGGTGTGGATTTCCAGCTAAGGGCCTTGAGGGCGGCCATCCGGCAGAGGCTTTTACCACGAAGAGGCACGAAGGAACACGAAGCCTTGCGGCGGAGTGTATTTGTCCGCGAAGGGCCGCTAAGGGCCGCGAAGCCTTGCGGATGATTTTTAACGCGAAAGGCCCGTTGGGCCACGAAGAAACGCGAAGCCTTGCGGCGAAGTATTTTACTACGAAGAGGCACGAATGGACACGAAGCCATCCGGCAGAGGCTTTTACCACGAAGAGGCACGAAGGGACACGAAGCCTTGCGGCGGAGTGTATTTGTCCGCGAAGGGCCGCTAAGGGCCGCGAAGCCTTGCGGATGATTTTTAACGCGAAAGGCCCGTTGGGCCACGAAGAAACGCGAAGCCTTGCGGCGAAGTATTTTACTACGAAGAGGCACGAATGGACACGAAGCCATCCGGCTGAGGCTTTAACCACGAAGGGCCACGAAGATGCACGAAGCCTTGCGGCGGCGTTCGTGTCACTTAGTGCCCCTTCGTGGTAAAGAACGCCGCCGCATGGTCTTCGTGTCTCTTCGTGGCCCTTTGTGGTGAAAAGCCCTACTTCGTTGAGTTAACGGGCTTTTTCGGGATGGGCGGCCAGATAGTCGCGTGCCTCTTCGGAACCGGCATCGGCGGCTTGGCGCATGAGTTGGGCTGCCTTTGCCTTGTCCTTCTTCACTCCATGCCCCTTCAGCAGGCAGAGGGCATAGCAATAGGTCGAGTTGGGATTGCCCTTCTCCGTTCCCTGCCGCCAATAGTCGGCAGCGCGTTGGCGGTCGGGCTTCAGGCCGTAGACCTTCTTGTCGGCATAGCAGACGAGGCCGAGGTTGGTGTTGGCTTCCGCGCAACCTGCGTCCTTGGCTTTCTCGAAGAGGGCGATGGCTTTCGCCACGTTGCGCTCCACGTGCTCCCCGTTCAGATAGCAAGTGCCGAGGTCGTTCAAGGCATCAGCATGTCCGGTTTCGGCAGCCTGCTGGAGGAAGGCAAAGCCTTGCACGCTGTCGTTGAGGTGTTCCGTGCACACCGCGTAGGCCAGCCACATGGCTTCGGCATATCCGGCTGCGGAGGCACGGCGGAGCGGTGCGAGGCTCTTCGCGTAGTCTTGCTGTGCGAAGTAAGTGTACCCCATGAGATACTGCACATCGGCAGAGTCGGCCATTTCCTGGCGCGTGCCCCACTTCAAGGCTTCGCCATAGTCGCCCCGCTGGACGCTCAGGCACGTGAGCATGTACATGGCTTCGGGGCATCCCTGCTCGGCCGATTGACGGTAGAGCTGCATGGCGCGCAGCGTGTCGGGTGCGGTGCCGTTGCCCGTGAGGTAGATGTCGGCCATTTCCTTCTTGGCTTGGGGAATGGAGTCGGCAGCCAGTTGGTAGTGGCGCAGGGCCGATGTGGGGTTGGCGGGCACGACACCGGCATAGCCCTGTTCGTAGATGCCCGTCACCCAGTGCGAGTAGGGGGTGGAGTAGTGGGTAGCGATGAAGTTGGCCAGACTCAGGCATTTCTGATGTGAACGCTGATTCTGGGCATGGGCGAGGTGCCCTTGGAGCAGTTGGTCGTACATGTAGGGCAGGAAGCTCTGCATGTTGGTGGTCAGCAGCTCGAAATAGTAGCGTGGATAGGCTATGGAATCATTCTTCGACCGTGCCTTTCCGGCCATGTCGCAGCGGTAGGCCCGTTGCCAATGGTTCATGGCTTGAAGTGAATCGCCTCGCTCCAGCGCCCGGAGTCCGAGCACGATTTCGGCATCCATGCTTCCGGCTTTCTCGCTTTTCTGCAGCCACTTTTCGGACGAGGCGGAGTCCTGCTTCAGTCCATACAGGCCATGGGCATAGCAGGCGCTGAGCAGATAGCAGGCAGGACCGTATTTGTTGGCAGCCGCGCTTTGCACGAGTTTCAAAGCCTTGGCCTCGTACTTGCGTCCTTTGTTGAAGAGGGACAGAGCGTAGGCATATTGTGCCGGCGCATAATTTCCTTCGCTTGCTTGAGGCATGAGGAAGGCAAAGCGGGTGGTGTCGTTGCGGTGCAGGGCTTCGATGGCTTTGGCGTAGAATGTGGGGGCCAAGAGTATGTTTATCTGTTTGCGGCGTTCTTCGGATAAGCGTTTTATACGTTCACTCCATCTTTTAGCTTCTTCGCTCTGTTTTCTTAATTCTGGTGATGGCAGCAATTTTTGCAAATCCTTGCTGATATTGACTCCTGCCGGACTAGGATTGATTTTTGGGGTAGGGGGCAGGGGGACGTTATAGCCTTGCAATGCCTTAGAACCGGCTTGCCCGATGCGTTTGGCTGTTTTGAGGCCATCTCTTATTGGCTTTTGCGCACAGACCGTTTGGGGCCAAACGGTCATCAGCATGGCGCTGACCATGGTCAGCACGAAGCGGAGCAAATGATTCGTTCTTTTCATGTCGTTTCGGTTTGAAGGGTGATTGTTGTGTGATGAATTCGGCCTTGTTCTGGGGCTTTGTTGCTATAAAGGAGCATGAATGCGGGAGTGTTCTATCGGCTTGGGGGAGAAAATATGGTCCTGTGGGAGTTCTTGTGAATGGGTATGCTGGGGGCACGCTCTTTATGCTTGCCGCTATGGGCTGTGATGCCTTGCGGTGTGGTGGCCTTTATTCTTTACTCTTTACCACAAAGGGCCACTAAGGAGCACGAAGGCCTTGCGGCTGGGTGGGGGTTACCACAAAGGGCCACTAAGTAACACGAAGGCCTTGCAGATGGTTGGTTGTTTTTCCGCGAAGGGCCGCGAAGCCATGCGGCGGTGTGTTTGCGCGAAGGGCCATAAATGGCCGCTAATGGTCGCGAAGCCATGCGGATGAGGCTTTACCACGAAGAGGCACGAATGTACACGAAGCCATGCGGATGAGGCTTTACCACGAAGAGGCACGAATGTACACGAAGCCATGCGGATGAGGCTTTACCACGA
>DAIRWG010000021.1:0-2015 GCA_036802405.1 Alloprevotella sp. | reverse complement strand
TACCACGAAGAGGCACGAATGTACACGAAGGCCTTGCGGTGGTGAAGTTTACCACGAAGGCCACGAATGTGCACGAATCCTTGCGGATGAGGTTTTACCACTTTATTCCACTTGTTTCCAGTCAATGAGTCCTTTTCCGGCATCGTCCAATTCGATGGCGAGCGAAACCACCTTGCGTTTGTCGGCCTTGAATGGCTGGGCATAGTTGTTTTCCTTCATCTGCTTTTCTGCAGCGGAGAGTCCGCCGTTCTTGGTGAGCTTTAACTCTATGACGTAGATGAAGCGGGAGGTTGAAACCACCATGTCGATCCGTCCGGTAGCCATCATTCTCTCTACCTGTACTTGACAACCGACAGCATTGAATATGGTGCTGATCACCAGCCGATAGCGTTCCTCCATGTCCATGCTCTTGAGCTTCTTGTTGCTATAGGGCACATCGGCAATGAGTGCCTTCAAGCATTTCTTGGCTTTGGGAAGGTTGCCCGTGTTCATATAGAGGTTGAGAAAAGCCTGTGTCGACTGTATGTCCTCTGAGCGGCGCATGGCCAAAGCGGGCAGCACGATTTCGTTGAGTGCTTGTCGGACCTCGTGGTTGGGAATGCCTAGCAGATAGGTTCCGCTGATGTAGCCCTTGATGGTGAGATAGCCCGCCTGGTAGAGAAACAGTTCGGGGCCGCCTCCGGTGACATCAGACATTTCGATGACAGAAGCCAGAATGGCACAGTTGTCCAATTGGGCGATTCGAATGTCCAAGTCGTCAACAAACTTCGTCAGTAGCGATGTGGCTCCCGATGAGGCCCAATAGTTTCTCAATTCCTTGTCGGCAAGGGCGTTGATCAGGCTGTAGGGGTTGAACACGTCGACCATGTTGCTCCGGCTGAAATGGTAGCCATCGTAGTGCTCCTTCAAGTGCTGAAGTGCTTCGTCGGTGCTCCATCCGTTCGCTTGGCCCAATTGCTGGATTTCGGGTTGGAAAGTCTGTTTGATTTCTTCTTTCGTGAGTCCGCACAGGGCTGCATAGGGTGCATCGAAACTGATGTTGCTCAGGTTGTTGAGCACAGAGAACAGGGATATCTGTGTGAACTTGGTGATGCCCGTGATGAAGACGAAACGTTCGAACCTGTCCTGCATTTTGAGCACGGCAAACACATCTCTGTACACTTCGGTGCAGGCTTCGTGATGGGGGGTGTTCCAAGAGTGTTGAAGTGGTGAGTCGTATTCGTCGATGAGAATGGCCACTTCCTGCCCAGTCTGGTCGTAGGCTGCCTTGATGATGTTTTTCAGTCTGACGGGCAAAGGCACTTGGGGGGATACGGTTCCAATTCCAAAAGTTTGTTCATATTCCGTGAATGCATCTGCCAGATAGCCTTTTATGGCATCTGCATTGGCCCCTGCAATGCTCATGTCGAGGCGGATGACGGGGTGGCGTTTCCAGGCTTTTTCCAGCTTCATGATGTTCAGCCCTTCGAACAGTTCCTGCCGTCCTTCAAAGTAGGCTTGCAGCGTGTCTACAAGCAATGATTTTCCGAATCGGCGCGGTCGGCTCAGATAGTTGTATTTCTTTCCTCTGTTGGTCAGCTGCCAAATGATGTCGGTCTTGTCGACGTAGAGGTAACCGTCTTTTCGAATTACCTCAAAGGATTGGATGCCTACGGGGAGTTTGCGGTCGTAGTTATTTGTCATAGCGTTTAGGTTTTACCGCAAATAGCTACGAAGGGATACGAAGCCTTGCGGATGGTGTTTTTACCACGAAGGGGCATGAAGGCCTTGCGGATGGGGAAGTTTTACCGCGAAGGGCCACTAAGGGCCGCGAAGCCTTGCGGATGAGGATTTACCACGAAGAGACACGAATGTGCACGAAGCCATGCGGTGGTATTATTTTCCGCGTAGGGCCGCTAAGAGCCGCGAAGCCTTGCGGATGAGGTTTTACCACGAAGGGCCACGAAGATGCACGAAGCCTTGCGGTGGTATTATTTTCCGCGAAGGGCCGCTAAGAGCCGCGAAGCCTTGCGGAT
>DAIRWG010000020.1:0-25552 GCA_036802405.1 Alloprevotella sp. | reverse complement strand
GAGGAAGTCCTCCAGACGCAGGCGCAGGGCGGTGCCT
The DNA here is from genome assembly GCA_036802405.1 of Alloprevotella sp. Classification (GTDB taxonomy): domain Bacteria; phylum Bacteroidota; class Bacteroidia; order Bacteroidales; family Bacteroidaceae; genus Alloprevotella. The sequence goes on along the minus strand of DAIRWG010000020.1, from coordinate 25,515 downwards.
TTCGGAAGCCACATGGGCAAGCCTTTGCCCACGAGGTCGGAAAACATGAAGAGCTCCATCTCCTTGCCGATCTTGCGGTGGTCGCGGCGCTTGGCTTCTTCAAGCATCTGCAGGTACTCGTCGAGCATTTTCTTCTTGGGGAAGCTGATGCCGTAGACGCGGGTCATCATCGGGCGCTTCTCGTCGCCACGCCAGTAGGCGGAGCTGACGGCGGTCACCTTCACGGCCTTGATCGGGGCGGTGGAGAGCAAGTGCGGGCCACGGCAGAGGTCGGTGTAGGCTCCCTGCGTGTAGGTAGTGATGTGTCCGTCTTCGAGTTCTTCAATCAACTCGTTCTTGTAGGTCTGTCCATGGTCGCCGAAGAACTTCAGGGCATCGGCCTTGCTGATGTCCTTGCGCACGAGTGCTTCCTTCTTCTGTGCCAGTTCTGCCATTTTCTTCTCGATTTTCGGGAAGTCGGTTTCGCTGATGGCCACGCCTTCGGGGGGCATCACGTCGTAGTAGAATCCGTTTTCGATGGCCGGGCCGATACCGAACTGTGTGCCGGGCCACAATTCCTGCATGGCTTCTGCCATCAGGTGGGCAGAAGTGTGCCAGAATGCGTGCTTGCCTTGCTCATCGTCCCACTTGTAGAGGGTGACGCTGGCATCTTCGGTTATAGGGCGGTTGAGTTCCACAGTTTCTCCGTTGACGCCGCAAGCCAACACGTCCTGAGCCAGACGCTGCGAGATGCTTTCGGCGATTTGGAGGCCCGTCACTCCACTTTCGTATTCGCGAACGGAGCCATCCGGAAAAGTGATCTTGATCATAATCTGTAATATGTTGTTTCTGCAATTGCTTGCAAAGATAGTGCAAACCGAGCGAAGAGCCAAAGAAAGTTTGAAAAGACTTTTGTTCGCTGCTTCCGAAGTGTGGATTGCGGGGGAATGTCGGCGATGTCAGAATGCCTGCTGTTTCAGTTCGATCTGTTCAATCCGCAAGTTGAGTGTGCCGGCAGGCACGCGCACTTCAACCACATCGCCTGCTTTCTTGCCCAACAGCGCTTGGGCTATGGGTGACTTGATTGAAATCTTCTTTTCGGCAAAGTTCGCTTCGTGGGGGCTGACAATCTGGTAGTCCATGTGCATGCCGTTCTTCAGGTTGGTGAGGCTTACGGTGGTCAGCAGTCCGACGGCATCGGCATTCAAACGCGAAGTGTCGATCACCCTGGCGAACTGGAGTATGCGCTGCTTGAACCTGATGCGGCTCAAGAGTTTGCCCTGTTCGCGCTTGGCGGCATGATATTCAAAGTTTTCGCTCAAATCGCCCTGCGCGCGTGCTTCGGCTATGGCATCCTTCACCACAGGCACCTGACGTTCGAGTTCGCGCAGCTCGGCCACGAGTTTGTCGTAGCCTTCTTGTGACATATATTCCATTGGATGTATGCTTGTTTCGGAATTTAACCGTCTCCACGATTCCTTTGCTGTAACCGATTGGCTAAGCCGGGGAGGGGCTTCCCTCGGAAGGGGTGTGTCGTTCATTCCGGGAGAAATGTTTGATGCAAAAGTATGTAATAGTTTTGGATAAGGCAACGTTTCCTTCCCCTTTTCTCTGCTTTTCCCCATTTCGTGCACCAGCAGTTGGCATCGGATGCGGAATGCTTGGTGTGGCAAGACCAAGGTGCCGAGAGTGGCCATTGCCATAGGTACGGCATGCAGCATGACGGGATGGCCTGAAACTGTTCGATTTCACGGATTTGAGGTGACGACAATTTTTCCGCGTGAAATGCTTGACTGCTTCCCGAATAGCGATTGTCCCACAAAAGTCCCAAAGTCCCAAAAGTCCCAAGGGTAGGCGGATTTTTAGACTATTATTGAATATCAATAAGTTACCTTCTTTTCATCCTTCTTTATATAGTCTGTATACACGCTGGGACTTTTGGGACTTTGGGACTACTGTAAAATAAGTTAAAGTATAGTCTCATGATGAGTTCAACTCGATTGTGGCATTTTTGTCGGATTCCTGTGCGGATTTTCCGCATCAATGGAGCCACAAAATGTGCGATTTGTTTGGACAAACGTTCATGCGTAAAATTGGGTCAGACGAACTTACCTCCTATACTCTATGGCAATTGCATTTTTTGCTGTCATGTGTCATCCGGGGGCGTATCGGAAGCCTTCCGAAAAAGTCCCTTTGGATTTCTAACAAGTCCGGGACTTTTTCGAAATCCAAAGGGACTTTTTCCCACGGGGCCGGGGCAAATCAGAACCCTGTCCATCGGCATTCCAAAAGTGATAGATGAAAGCAACTGGTGCAATTCCCCTGTAACGCGCGCGTGTGCGACATTTGCCTCTGGTGTGACGCGAAAATCCCTTGGTGTGACATTCCGAAGCGGGATGTTTTCAGTATACGGCCGATATTTGCTAACTTTGCAGAAAAACAGAGTGGGGTGGTGCCCAGGTGCTTGGGCAACCCATTTCACGTGACAAATGAACGAATAGTTCGTCAAGCAATAGGCCTTGCCACGGAAGCCTTGCGGCAGATGCATTTTGCAAGAATGGTCGTCAATCCGTTCAGCCCATGATGTGGCTTGAAAGGCTTTTCCTTATGAGGGGAGGCTACTGCCGTGGCTTGCTTTTCATTCCGTTTGCTTGCCACTCCATTGGCTTGACGGACTATTGAATAGAAGATTAATTGAAAGAATGACAACAGAACAAACTTCTAAATTGCAGCGTCGCCTCCAACGCCCGCGGCGACGTGGGTGGGTGGCTCTCCTGCCCCTGCTGCTGCTCGTGGTGTTGATGAGCGGTTTGGGCATGGCCGGAGGCGATTTTTCCAAAGTGCCGATGACCATTGTGTTTCTGATCGTGTGTGTAGCCTCGATTTTCACGCTTCGCGGCTATACGCTTGAAGAGCGCATTTCCACTTTCTCGCATGGTGCGGGCAGTCACGACCTACTGCTCATGGTGTGGATTTTTGTGCTGGCCGGTGCCTTTGCCAAGTCGGCTCAGGCAATGGGCGCGGTGAGTGCTACGGTCGATTTGACCATGGCATTGTTGCCCGGAAACATGCTGTTGGCCGGTATGTTTCTGGCCGCATGCATCGTTTCGCTTTGCGTAGGCACTTCCGTGGGTACCATTGTGGCCCTGGTGCCCGTGGCTGCTGAGATGAGCGTGCGCATCGGTCTGCCGCTTCCCCTGATGGTGGCAGCAGTGGTGGGCGGATCTTTCTTCGGTGACAACCTGTCGTTCATCTCCGACACGACAGTAGCGGCCACCCGTACGCAGGACTGTTCCATGCGCGACAAGTTTCGCACCAATTTCCGCATTGTGCTTCCTGCAGCACTTGTTTGCTTCGTCCTGTACGTGTTGATGGGGACGCAGCAAGGGGGCAGCCAGGACGTTGCGGCGGCCGAAGCACAGCATCTGTGGCGTGTGTTGCCCTATGTGGCTGTGCTCTTCACGGCTGTGGCCGGGCTGAATGTGCTGCTGTCGCTTTGCTTGGGTATCGTGCTGACTGGAGTTGTAGGGATGGCTGAGCGTTCGTTCGACGTGAATGGCTGGGTGGCTTCGATGGCCGAAGGCGTGGCAGGCATGGGTGAGCTGATCCTGATTTCGATGTTGGCGGGCGGACTGCTGGCTGTGGTGCGCAAGGCTGGGGGGGTGACCTACATGGTGAGGGCGATCACTCGCAGGGTGCATTCACGGCGGGGGGCAGAGGTGTGCATTGCGGCTTTGGTGTCGATGACCAATTTCTGCACGGCCAACAACACGGTGGCCATCCTTTCGGTAGGTGCCATCGTGAAGGACATTGCTGTTCGCTACGGGGTGGACCGCCGTCGTTCGGCCAGTTTGCTCGACATGTTCTCGTGTGTGGTGCAAGGCGTCATCCCCTATGGCGCGCAGCTGCTCATGGCCAGCGGCTTGGCTCTGGTCAGCCCGATGGCCATTATTCCCTATCTTTACTACCCCATGTTGCTCACCGTGACGGCTCTTGCCAGCATCGCCTTGAGCCGTGATTCGGTAAAGGGAAGAGCGTAGCTTGATTGTCTACTTGTAAACTCGTCAACTCAAACATATGATTTCATTCGAAAGTGACTACAACAATGGGATGCTTCCCGAAATCCTTCAGCGCTTGCAAGCGACCAACAACGAGCGCACTTCTGGCTACGGTGCCGATGTCTATACGGCATCGGCTGTAGAGAAAATACGTGCCGCTGTGGGGCTGAACGATGCAGACGTGTTCTTCCTGGTGGGAGGAACTCAGACGAATGCCACCGTAATAGATGCCCTCTTGCTGGGGTGTGAGGGCGCATTGACTGCCGATACCGGGCATATAGCCGTGCATGAGTCGGGCGCTGTGGAGGCATTCGGTCATAAAGTGATTACGCTGCCCGCGGTTGACAGCAAACTCTCTGCACAGGATGTGGAGGCTTATATGCAGCAATTCCATGCCGATGAAACCTATCCTCACATGGTGCAACCCCGGCTTGTGTATGTGTCGATGCCGACGGAGCTGGGGATGCTCTACAGCCGTAAGGAGTTGGAATCCCTCTACGAAGCGTGTCAGCGGCAAGGGCTTTTGCTCTACGTGGACGGAGCGCGTTTGGGGTATGGACTGATGTCGGATGAGTGTGAGTACGATTTGCCATTCCTGGCCGCACACTGTGATGTGTTTTACATAGGTGGCACGAAGGTGGGGGCCTTGATGGGTGAAGCCGTGGTGTTCAGCGGATGCGAGGCTCCACGACATTTCTTTACCACAGTAAAGCGTCATGGTGCCTTGTTGGCCAAAGGGCGTATGTTGGGAATTCAGTTCGACACCTTGTTTACCGATGACTTGTATTTCCGTTCGGCCCGTCACGCCATTGAGATGGCGAATCGATTGAAGGAGATTTTCGCTGCCAACGGCATTCCTTTGGCGGTGGATTCTCCCACCAACCAGCAGTTCGTGATGCTGACAGATCGGCAGTGCGAGCAACTGCGTCGCCGGGTGGCCTTTGAAGTGTGGAACCGTGCAGATGAGCACACTTTGATGTGCCGTTTCGTGACCAGCTGGGCTACAACGGTGGCCGACCTGAAAGAACTGGAAGATTGCCTTGCCCAATTGGAGCGATAAAAAACGCTGGGACAATTTGGGATCTATACGCCAAAATGACGGGCAATTGGATTTGCTTGTAGGCTGGCACGGAGATGAATCTCATCTGAAATTGGTCAGAAATACGTAAAAGCCACGTTCATAAGATATGAACGTGGCTTTTGTGTTGCTTGTCAGAGAATGACTGACTCGTTATCGTGTGTCATTTCACCCAGCCCTTGTAGCGGAACTCGCAGTTGCGCCAGTCAGGACTGATACGTACGTAGGTGGAGTTGATTTTGTCTTGAATCCACTTTTCTATTTTCTCTTCGCGACGTTTGCCAACTACCACATCGCGCAGACGCTGAAAATCTTCTGTCATGCTGGCCTGATGGCCCTCGATGCGGTTTTTGAGACGTACCACAGCGCACACGGTTTGGCCTTTTTCGTTGGTCATGCGAAATGCGCGTGACACTTGGCCCACTTGCAGCGTGTCGACAACCTTGGCCACATCCTGAGGGAGGTCTTTCATCTGGAAACGTGAACTGATGGAGCGGTCTTCCATGTTGACGTTGGCCATGAGTCCGTGGTTGTTGCGCGTGTCCTTGTCGTCGGACAGGGCTGCGGCCGCTTCCTCGAATGAGAACTTGTGTGCGCGGATGTCATTGGCAATGGAGTCGAGTCGGGCAATGTTGCGCTGGAATTCGCTTTCCTCGATTTGCGGTTTCAGCAGAATGTGGCGCACGTTCACTTTGTCGCCGCGCTTGTCGATGAGCTGGAGTATGTGAAAGCCGAATTCAGTGCGCACGATCTTTGACACCTTTTTAGGGTCGTTGAGCGAGAAGGCAACATTGGCAAATTCCGGTACCCACTGGTTGCGTCCGCTATAGCCGAGTTCTCCGCCGTTGCGCGCTGAGCCGTCCTCAGAGTATAACTTGGCCAAGGTGGAAAATTCAGATTCGCCGGAATTTACGCGACGGGCAAATTCGCGCAAGCGGCCTTCGATGCGTTCCACTTCGGTTCGCGACACTTGCGGAACACTGGTGATGATCTGAACTTCCACCTGAGTGGGGATGAAGGGAAGGGAATCCTGCGGCAACTTTTGGAAATAGTCGCGCACTTCGGCAGGAGTGGCTGTCACGCTGGAAGTGAGTTTCTGCTGGACCTGCTGCACCATTTGCTCTTCACGTGCCTGCTTCTTGTACATTTCGCGCATCTGCGAAATTTTCATGTGGGCTTCCTGTTCCACTGCTTCGCGTGATCCGTAGGCTTGGATGTAGCTATTGATGCGGTTGTCTACGCTTGAGATGATGTCGCTCTCACTCACTGTGATGCTGTCAAGCTCTGCCTGGTGGAGAAAGAGTTTCTGAATGGCCATCTGTTCGGGGATGGTGCAATAGGGATTGTCGATGGAGATGCCGCGCATGTCGGCATTGATGCGCTGCTCTTCCACGTCGGAAAGCAGGATGGGTTCATCGCCCACCACCCATATGATTTCATCGACCATATTCTTCTGGGCAGAAGCAAAGAGTGGCAGTAAGCCCAGCAATGGCAGGAGAATCTTCTTTGTCATTCGTTGTTTGTTTCGTTATTGATTGTGTGGTTTTCTGTCATCTGTTTGCTGACAGGGAACGCCTGGGGCAACGTATTTTTATTTCAGTTTGCTGAGTTCCGATTCGTTGAGTTGCACTGAGTACTGCTTGTTGAGGCTTTCCACCCATTCGCGTTCTTTCTCAGCCTGGTAGTCGGCTGTCACTTGAGCTTTGGCATCAAGCCACGACTTGGGTTGCTTGAGCACCTTGCCGCTCACACCGCTCAGGGCATAGCCTTTCGGCGCTTTCGGACACTCGCCCTGCTTGAAGGCATAGGCATCGATGTAGGCGTTTTGCCCTTTGGTGCAGAGGTATGGACCGCTCACATTGACTGTCACGCTGTCGCTGTTGAAACGTTGCTTCACCTGAGAACGCCATTCGCCGTAGGCCTTGTCACCCACATAGGCTTTGAGAAACTTGCCGACTGACTTGCCCGTCTTCGCATCCTTGCAGTGGTAGACGAATCCCTTGAATGCGGGCTCCTTCCAGGCATACTGCTTTTTGTGCGTTTTGAACCAGCGTTCCAACCCTAACGTGTCGGTTGCTGCCACATCCCACACCTGACGCTTGCTCACTTCGTAGAGCAGAAGTCCGTCGTGGTATTCCTGAATGAGGTAGCGCAGATTCTGGTCGTTGCTGATATGGGCATTCATCACGCTGTCGAGCACTGCTTCACGGGTGAGGCGTCCGTTGGAGGCATCTACCATGCGCTTGATGCGCTGCTCGGCGGATGCTTCTTCAATGTTCTGGCGTTTGAGATTGGCCAGAATTTCTGGTTTGAGCGTTTCAAACGAATCGAGTGCTTTGCGTTCTGTCATGCGGATGATGTGGTAACCGAAAGGCGAGAGTACGGGCTGGGATGTTTCGCCTTGCTTGAGGGAATAGGCGGCATCTTCGAATTCCTTCACTGTGGTGCCCGGTCCGATGAGCGGAAGTTGGCCACCCTTTTGTGCTGTGCCGGGATCGGCAGAGAATTGCTTGGCCAACTGTGCAAAGTCAGCACCGTTCTGCAGAGCAGTGTAGATGGAGTCGGCCTTGGCTTTGGCTGCAGCTTTTTCGGCATCAGTGGCTTTCTGCTTCACGGCTATGAGGATGTGGGCCGGACGCAGCAAATCCTTTCCGTTCAGTTGTTGTGCTGTGCGGTCGTAAACGAGGCGAGCGATGGAATCGATGAAGGCCTGGTCGATCATGTAGGGCGTGAGCTGCATGTCGCGGTAGGTGAGGAATTCGCGCTTGAAACTTGCGAGGGTGTCAAGATGAGCAGCTTCGGCAGCGGCTACCTTGAGCTTGTAGTTCACAAACATGGGGATGTATTCCTGCACGGTCTTTTTCTCAACGGCTCCTTCCACGTTTCCGTTCTTGTTGTAGGAATAGAGGAATTCGGATTGTGTCACCGGTTTTCCATTGATCGTCATCACGACAGGATCGGATTTTGTTTGGGCTTGTGCTGAGAGGGCGCAAGCCAATGCGGTGGCTATGAATAATGAACGTTTCATTTTCTGTTGTTTTCGTGTGTGGGTGAGTACGGGGATGTTAGCCGTTGCATTTCGTGCAAAAACGGCATTGATGGGACTGCTTCAGGAGGGGCTGCATCCGAATAAAGCAAAAGTTCAGCAGATGCTTGTGGCCTTTCCTCAAACAGTCCCATCAAGGTGTATGCCCTCTGGCTAAGTCGGACTGTGCATTTCACAATAGGAGTGAGTCGGCAGCCTTTGTCGCCAGAATTGCGAGTGGAGTGCTGGCAAGGTGCGTGCTTGCCAAGTGATGATTATTCGCCAGGACGGCTATAGTTGGGAGCCTCGCTGGTGATGGTGATATCGTGCGGATGGCTTTCGAGCACACCGGCACCAGTAATGCGGGTGAACTTGGCATCGTGCAGCTTCTCGATTGTTCCTGCACCGCAGTAACCCATACCGGAACGGAGACCGCCTACCATCTGGTAGATGACTTCCTGAACGGAACCCTTGTAGGGTACGCGTCCGGCAATGCCTTCGGGCACGAGTTTCTTGGCATCCTTCACGCCACCCTGGAAATAGCGGTCCTTGGAACCGTTTTCCATGGCTTCAAGGGAACCCATGCCGCGGTATGTCTTGAACTTACGGCCATTGAAGATGATGGTTTCGCCGGGGCTTTCCTCTGTGCCTGCCACGAGTGAGCCGATCATCACGCTGTAGCCACCTGCGGCCAAGGCTTTCACCACATCGCCTGAGTAGCGCAGGCCACCGTCGGCAATGAGGGGGACACCAGTCCCCTTGAGGGCGCATGCCACATCGTAGACGGCAGAAAGCTGGGGTACACCCACACCTGCCACTACACGGGTGGTGCAAATGGAACCCGGACCGATGCCCACCTTGATGGCATCGGCACCTGCTTCCACCAGCATGCGTGCGGCATCGCCGGTGGCTACGTTGCCCACTACGATGTCAACGCCTGTGAAGTTGGCCTTGGCTTCCTTCAGTTTTTCGATGACAAACTTGGAGTGGCCGTGTGCCGTGTCGATGACAATGGCATCGGCACCTGCTTGGATAAGGGCTTCCATGCGCTCCATGGTGTCGTTGGTCACACCCACGCCGGCGGCCACGCGAAGGCGGCCTTTGCCATCCTTGCAAGCCATGGGCTTGTCCTTGGCTTTGGTGATGTCCTTGTAGGTGATGAGTCCCACAAGGTGGTTGTCCTTGTCCACCACGGGGAGCTTTTCAATCTTGTTTTCCTGCAGAATCTGAGCTGCTGAGAGGAGGTCGGTCTGCGTGGTGGTCGTCACGAGATTATGGCTGGTCATCACATCGTCGATGCGCTTGTCGAGTTGGCGCTCGAAGCGAAGATCTCGGTTGGTTACGATGCCTACCAGATGGTTCTCATCGTCCACGACGGGGATACCGCCGATGTGGTATTCGCTCATCAGTTGGAGTGCATCGCTCACGGTCTTGTAGCGTTTGATGGTCACGGGATCGTAAATCATGCCGTTCTCGGCACGCTTCACAATGGCCACTTGGCGTGCCTGCTCTTCGATGCTCATGTTCTTATGAATCACACCGATGCCGCCTTCGCGTGCGATGGCGATGGCCATGGGGGCTTCGGTCACGGTGTCCATGGCTGCCGTGACGAAAGGAATCTGCAAGTCGATGTTGCGGGAAAACTTCGTAGCTAAGGACACGGTGCGGGGCAGCACTTCAGAATAAGCGGGTACTAACAGGACGTCGTCAAACGTAAGGCCGTCCATAATAATTTTGTCAGCAATAAAATCAGATGTCATAAAGGTCAAGATTTTAATTGCGCACAAAATTAAGGTTTTTCTCGGTTACTGGCAAGCGAGTGGTCGGATTTTTTCCTTAAAAAAGTGTTAGGAGAAGGGGCTGAAGGATCTTTTCCTTGTGTAAAGGAAGTGTCCCTGCTTCCTGTGCGAAAGGAAACAGGGACACTGTGCGGTGCAAATGGTGCCGGAATAGATTATGCCTCCAGCTTGCGGTAGCGGATGCGCTTGGGTTCATCGATGCCCAGTCGCTTGGCTTTGTTCACTTCGTAGTCGCTGTACGACCCTTCGAAGAAGTACACCTGTCCATCGCCTTCAAAGGCCAGAATGTGGGTGCAGATGCGGTCGAGGAACCAGCGGTCGTGGCTGATGACAACCGCGCACCCGGCAAACTGCTCCAAGCCTTCTTCCAAGGCGCGTAGCGTGTTTACATCGATGTCGTTGGTCGGTTCGTCGAGCAGCAGCACATTGCCTTCCTGCTTGAGGGCTAAAGCCAGCTGCAGGCGGTTGCGCTCGCCACCGGAGAGCACAGCGCACTTCTTCTCCTGATCGGCTCCGGCAAAGTTGAACCGGCTGAGGTAGGCACGGGCGTTCACATCGCGTCCGCCCATACGCATCAGTTCGTTTCCTCCGGAGATGACCTCGTAAACGGTCTTCTCGGGGTCAATGTCCTTGTGCTGTTGGTCCACATAAGCCAGCTTCACGGTTTCTCCGCATTCGAAGCTTCCGCTGTCGGGCGTGTCAAGCCCCATAATGAGGCGGAAAAGGGTTGTCTTTCCTACGCCGTTGGGGCCGATCACACCGACGATGCCGGCGGGGGGAAGGGTGAAGTCGAGGTCGGTGTAGAGCACCTTGTCGCCGAAGGATTTGGCCACGTGGTGTGCTTCTATCACCTTGTTGCCGAGGCGTGGACCATTGGGGATGAAGATTTCCAGCTTTTGCTCTTTCTCCTTCTGGTCTTCGTTGAGGAGCTTGTCGTAGGAATTCAAGCGGGCTTTGCCCTTGGCTTGACGGGCCTTCGGTGCCATCCGCACCCATTCCAGCTCACGCTCAAGCGTTTTGCGGCGTTTGCTTGCCACCTTTTCTTCTTGGGCCATGCGTTTGCTCTTCTGTTCCAGCCAGGAGGAATAGTTTCCCTTCCAGGGAATGCCCTCACCGCGGTCAAGTTCGAGAATCCAGCCGGCCACGTCATCAAGGAAGTATCTGTCGTGCGTCACGGCAATCACAGTGCCTTCGTATTGGTTGAGGTGTTGCTCCAGCCAATCGATGCTTTCGGCATCAAGGTGGTTGGTCGGTTCGTCAAGCAGCAGCACGTCAGGCTTTTGCAGCAGCAGTCGGCAGAGCGCAACACGGCGCCGTTCACCTCCGGAAAGGTGTTCCGCCTTTGCGTCAGCAGGCGGCAGTCGGAGAGCGGCCATGGCGCGCTCGAGGCGGCTGTCGAGATTCCAGGCATCGGTGGCATCGAGAATGTCCTGCAGTTCACCCTGTCGGGTGAAGAGCTCATTCATCTTGTCCTCGTTTTCGTAATATTCGGGTAAGCCGAACTTCTGGTTGATGCTCTCGTATTCGGCCAAAGCATCAACCACGTTCTGTACGCCTTCTTGCACGATTTCCTTCACGGTCTTGTTGTCATCAAGGTGTGGGTCCTGTGGCAGATAGCCTACGGTATAGCCTGGCGAGAACACGACATCGCCTTGATAGTCGGTGTCGATGCCGGCGATGATTTTCATCAGGGTTGACTTACCGGCACCATTCAGGCCGATGATGCCGATTTTTGCTCCGTAGAAGAAGCTGAGATAGATGTTTTTGAGTACTTGCTTGTTGGTTTGACGGATGGTCTTTGAGAGGCCTACCATCGAGAAGATGATTTTCTTGTCGTCTACTGTTGCCATTCTTCTTTGTAGGGATGGTGATAATGTATTCTTTCGTTTGGATAGGACTGGGGGAATTGTTGCGGGGAATCTTTTCCCGTCACTTGAACTCTGGTTCTGGCAAAGCGTTGTCCGATTGCGGTTCCCCCTTCTTTCAAGCGACAAATATACGCGAAACTTTTGGCTTGGCCAAGCAATGCCAGAGTGAATGCGCGGATGGGGGCAAATGCCCGTTCATCGTACTGCTACTTTGATGTTACCTCCTTCGGTTTGAACCACGTAGATGCCCTTGGGCAATCGCACGCTGCCTCCTTCAGTCAGTGTGGCTACCATTTGCCCGGCCGTATTGAAGACGGGGCACGGGTGGTTGCTTCCGCTGATGCTGATTCTGCCGTTCTCCATGTTTACTTGCTGCTGAGGAACGGCTGGAGTGGCTATGGAAGAGGAATTTCCGTTTTCTGTCACTCGGATGGTGCTGGCATTGTGGATGACATTGTGGAGCGGGTCGTCAGTACGGTCGGCCACGAAGGCCACGATGTGCATGTCGGTAGGAACGGCTGGCCAGAAGATTTGGTCCGCATAAGGGCCGAATGTCGTGGTGATGCTTTCGGGAATGGTGTAGTCGAAGGTCTTTACCCAGTCTTTGCCTGTTTCCAGCGTGATGGTGTCGCCCCATTCCTTGCCGTTGAGAGTGCCACGGAAAGTGTGTGAATGGTCGTATTGGGAGGAACCTCCCGACTGTGGCGCCAGCATGTGGTCTTGGGTAAGCCAAAGGTGGAGCGTATGCGTGTAGTCTGACGGTTTTTCGTAAGTGTGCAAACTGACGGTAAGTTGACCTGTCCGCGAGGATTCGTCGAAGTGGTTGCTTAGGTCCATGGTCACTTGGATGGGGCGTGCTTCGATGATGTCGGCCATGTACTCCAATGTGCTTGAGGTGGTGGCAATGTCGCTCATCACAACCGATGTGGGAGATACTGGGCACCGGTTCATGGATGCCCCGGGATAGACGCTAAATCCGAAAAACTTGGCATAGTCGTGGCTTTCGCTCATGGTGAACTGGTCGCCGGAGAGATAGGTGTGATGTGTCACTGCAATGGCATTGTCGTGTGTCTCAATGAAACGGTCGATTTGCACATCTCCTCCCGGGCACCAGTGGCATTCCTGTCCCGTGTGCTTCTCTATGAGAAGGCCGCGTTTCATGTCCTCTGGCTGCACATATACTTGCGAGGTGTAGGTGTTGTCGGTCGGATCGGCATCATCGCTGCCGTTTACCGAGAGGACGGTAACTTTCCAGTCCTTCATTCCTGCCACTCGGGGCACGATGTTGGGAGTGGCTACTGTAGCCTCGGTGTGGGGCTGAATGTTAAGTCCGGTGATGTTGGCTTCCTGCGAAAAGCTGCCGCTCAATTCCACCCTAAGGGTGAGCGAATGGATGGGTTGGTTGCCAAGGTTGTGCACATCGCAGTTGAAGGCATAGGACTGCCCGATGCGGAAATGGCTATGGCCATCGCAATAGGCATTTTTCACCACGGCATCCTCGTAGGCGGTTGGCATGTCTTCCATGATGAGCTGAAGCACCGGTGCTCCTAAATTGGTTTGTGAAATGTCGGTCCATGCCCCGTCAGTCCAACCCCAAAGAGTGCCTGTTGGATAGTCAAGCGAGCCATCGAAGTAACACACCGGACGGTTGGATTCCTTTCCTTCCACCTCGTAGCCTACATAAAGTTCTTCCCCCATGATGCGGATGGGAGTCTGGAAAAAATAGTCGGACAGAATGAACGGACGGTCGGCAATGGCTTGCTCCTGCGCTTGCGAGTTGGCGTTGCCGAGGCTTTCCGATGCGAAGATCTTGAAGCTGTTCACGTTGCGTGTGGCATAGGCAGTGCGGATGCCCAAGATTTTGGCTCCTTTCAGTGCCTTTGCCTTGTCGGCTGAAAGGTGAATTGCAACGGCGTGCTGAGAGCCTTTCACCCCAAGGTCGGTTGGACTGTTGCGGTTGTATTGCATGGTGGAATAGCCCCAGTAAGTGTTTTGCGCGGAAAGGGTGAGGGGGAGTATCAGCACTGCTATGCAGAGCAACGTCTTATAATATGCCAGAGCAAATCTGGATGGTTTCATCTTCTTCTGTTTGCTGATTAATTTGATTATGCCGTAATACTTGTTCACCGTTTGCGGAGAGTAATGATGGCTTTTCCTTTTTTGTCGAGCAGCTGTAGGGTGCGCTCATCTTGCAGTCGGGAGTGCTTCACTTCGTCAAGTGCTTGCAGAAAGGCACGTTCATATTGGTCGTCCTGGCAGAGCATACGGGTGCATCCAAGTCGTGAGAAATCAGCCTTCCCTTTGGCCAGTGCGGAGACCTCGAGCGGCCCCGTCAGGCGGTTGCAGCCCGTGAAACCGTACACATGGTTGTTGGCTACATCGAATCCGAGAAAGGGGGTAACGTTGGTTTCGGGCGTGATGGAGGTTCCGTTGAGGTTTACCACATCCCATTCGCCTGCAATTACGTTAGCGTCCTTGCTTGTGGCACAGGATGTGAGCAGGGCAGTTGCCACCAGGATATGCGTGAAGATGTTTGCTTTCATGTTGTTGGAGTATGTGAATGGAACACGTTTATTTCCGTGAGCAGGGGTGTGCTGGCATTGAGTGAACTGGCGATTGCCGGCAAGCAATGCAAATGGCGAAGAGGAAAGTGCCGCAAGCTCGGGAAGCTCGTGACATTTTTCTCTTCGCCGTTAAAGCCTATGCGTTTGGCCCTGAAAGTCAGAACTTATAGCCCAAGGTGAGCATCACGTTGTGGCGGAACAAGTTGACTTTTTCGCCTTGCAGACGATTGATTTCAGAGTTCTGCTCGGGCACGTGGAATGCATACACATCGCCCTGCTGACGTTGGAACTGGTAGGCCACGTCCGTGTAGAAATGCTTGCCGTGGTAGCCCAAACCTGCGGTTGCACGGTGGATGTCACCCAAGTTCACGTAGTCTGTGTTGGTGCTGTAGTAGTACGAAGGGCTGTCCGTGAATAGGTTGAGATAGGCATCTTTCTTGAAGGGTGACGACACATAGTTGTAACCCAAACGTCCGTACACTTTCGGGGCAAGGCGGAACTCTGCCCCAATGCGGAACGTGCTGACAGGCTTGAGGAAATGGTCGATTTCACCGTCAAGGGCCTTGTCGCGTGAAGAGGATGAGTAAACGTACCCCCAGTCATCGGCATCCGGATAGCGCACTTGAGCGCCCGTGTAGCGGCTCACTTCATATTCAGCACCCAAGGCTAAATAGTTGCCCACCGTGGTGCCCATGCTGATATTCACTTTCCAAGGCGTGTGGATGCGGTAGTTGTAGTCGCCGATCTGCCCGTCGGCTTCCGTATGGTCGAACTGGTTGCCCTTGTCGTCAGTGTACGCATAAGGCGAGTTCATGTAGAGATAGGAACTCTGCGTCAGGTCGTAGAAGACCGGAGTGCTGAAGGAGAATCCGATGCGGAAGGGCGATTCTTCAAGGGGGCGGAAAATCAAACCGAACTTGAGGTCGAATCCCGTTCCGGTGATGGCTTCCGAGTTGGTCATGTAGTAGGGGTGTGTGGCTATGCCACCTCCGTTGAGCTGCTCGATGATTTCCTCTCCATAGTAGGTGCCCGAGTGCAGGTCTACGTTGTAGACACCCAGAGTCACACCACCGTAAATCTGGTTCTTCACGTTGAACGACACATTGAAGTCATACTGCTGGATGCCGCCCCACTGTGTGCGGGTGTAGGTGTATGACTGTGCGTCAGAGGGCTCATAGCCTGTGATCTTTCCATCGGCATCGCGGGTGGGGGCAATCATTTGGGCGTCATAGCCCACGCAAGCTAAGGGAGTAGTCATGCCACGTCCATTTTCGGTGGACAGGTCAAGCCATCCGTTTGAACCGTAGGCAAGGTCCATCATCTGCCATGACTGCGACATGCCGCCCACGAGGGGGATGCCTTCCAGATTGATGTTGTTCTTCAGGTTGCGGCGCTTCTGGTAGTTGAAACCGAAGTTCAAGTATTTGAGCGATTCACCGCCCACCTTGCAAGAGTAAACGAATCCTGCTTGGTCGAAGGAAGTGCGGGCCTTGTTGATATCACAGAAATCGTAGGCATTCGGTTGGGCAGTTACACTACCTGTGAGGGCTACATCGCTTTTGCGGTAGAGGCCGATGCCGGCAGGGTTTTGCCCCATGACTGAAATGTCGGCACCGAGTGCGCTCATGGCGCCGCCCATGCCCACAAAACGTGCGGTTCCGGTGAGGTCGCTACCAGTGAAGGTTTCCACCTTATAGATGTCCTGTGCACTCATGGGACTGCTGAGAGCCATGGCCGTGAGCGCTGTGATGGTTATGCGTTTCATTGTTGTTGGAGTTCAATTTGTTCGTTTTCCTGAAGCGGGGACAATTCGTTGGAGCATGCCGTGCTTCGGGCTTGACCTTTATCGGCGTCCGCCGAAACTTCGTCCGCCTCCGCCAAAGCTTCGTCCGCCTCCGCCAAACGATCCTCCGCTGCGTGAGGGCGCGCTGAAGGAACGCGAGGGTGCCGACTGGTTGCTGTTGCCGAACGAGCGCGACGGGCGCGACTGTTCCGAACGCTGGTAGGTGTTGTTGCGATCGTTTTGCTGGCGCGAAGGTGTCACGCGGTTGTTGTTCGTGTTTCCAAACGAGCGTGAGGGGCGCATGCTTCCGCTATAGTTGAAACGGCCGTTGCTTGTGCCACGGTTGAGGCCCGAGTTGAACGAACGCGACGGACGGTAGGCATTGCCAAATGATGCATTGCCTGCTCCTGTGCCCCGTGCTCCACCATAGGCCACGAATCCGCCTACGGGGCCGCGCTTTGCGTTAGATGGATACCACCAATCGCGGGGATGCCAAGCATAGCCAGGCCCAAACCACGGGTCATACCATCCGTGCCAGCCCCAACCACCGTACCAACTGCTGTAGTAGGGACGCCAGCCATACCAGCTGCCCCAACCAAACCATCCACTCCATCCCCAGCCATACCAGGGAGAGGCATAGCCGTAGTAGAACGGGTCGTAGTAGCACAAGTCGTAGTAGTCCAGATAGAACGGGCTGCTTACATAAACGCCTACACGTGGCGACCAGAAACGTACAAGGCGTGAAGTGTAGTAGCCATCCTCGTAGCCGTCGTCGTATCCGTCATCGTAGCTTAAGCTTGCAGCTTCCCGGGCACGGGTGCTGTCGGCTGCGTTCTGTCCGCGGTAGTTGCGGCCGCGTCGGTTGTAGGCATCCACATCCCACTTCCCGTTGCCGCGATGGTCGGCCCAGGAATCGGACTGGAATGTCTCCGAGTCAGCTGAGGAAATGTTGGTATAGGACGACCGACCTGCTGTATAGGAGTCGGTTTTCTCCACCTTGTCTTTTGATGACGGAACGAAGTACACGTCGTCATCTTGCGCATAAGTGCCGACGCTTGTCAGGCACATGGCGAGTAACATGAGTGACTTTTTCATTTTCTGTTCCTTATGGTTTGTATGTTCTTTATTCTTCCTTTTGTCTTTGCAAAGATAACTGATAAATCAGACGAACCTTGCACTTTCAGTTCGGAAAAATGATCAAGAATCTTTCTTTTTGACTTCTTTAACCATAGATCGAGCCTTTCTGGTCAGAGTCTAGTGATGTTGAAGTAGCGTGCATGGCGGCTGCTGAGCATCAGTCCACAGATGGAGCTTTGCGGATACATCGCTCCGTTCTCGGTGAGGCGGATGCCTAAAGCCTGGAAGTCGACCATGGAAGATACGGGGAAAATCAGTCGAAGGTCGGGCAGGGAAGGATATCCCACCGCGGGGCGTATGCCTTGATAGGAAGCTTTTGACAGCTCCTTCAACGATAGATCTTCATCGGGCGCATATCCCCACAAGAGCTTGCGCACCTTGCGGTGCAACCATTCGGCTGTGGCTTCAGCCAGACGGTCACCCAAGCTCTGCATGAGCAGCGAAGTGTAAGTGTCATTACCCTGCTTGAGTTGTTCCAGTTCACGGATGAATGATTCCGACACTGTCAGTGCAAACACCCCAACCCAGTCCTTGAACGGTGCGGGTGCCACAAAGTCGCATAGTGACAGAAGGGACTCTCCTTCCGTTGTGGGCGCACTTTGGCGTGGGGTCGGAATCTCCACGTCCGCACCGGGTGATGTGTGAAACACAATACTGTGGTCCGTGCCGTTAGCCGGATAGAAAGCCACCTGTGCCTGCATGGAGTGGTGCAGGTTAAGTCGGTCGAGCATTCTCTCGGCATCTGTGCGCACCTTGGCCAAGGCCTCCTGCTCGGAGAGCGTATCGATGTAAGGGTGCGAACGACGGTTCGAACGCCAAAGGTTGTCGAAATATGTCCAGTTGATGAAGGGACGCACTTCGCCCACTCGTATACCCTTGAAGGTGCGCAGTCCTTCGTAACTTGGTTCGGGGATGGTTTCCAGGTTCCAATCCACCTTCAGTCGCCGGTTCTCTTCTTCGTGTGTATGAGGGTGATGCTGGTGCTCAGAGCATGAGCAGGCCGCCACGGGGTGTGCTGCAGCCTTTGATTTTGTTTCCGCCTCCTGACGAACCGATTGTTGGGCCCGTTTCTTGGCTTCATGTTCTGCCACGAGGCGTTGTTGGTAGGCTCGGTTTTCTGCAATGACTCGTTCGCGGTCAGCGCCTAACAGTTGTTGTGCCAACACGGGATTCTGTGCCGCATCATTCACCCTGAACACGGGACCATTGTAGAGCGGGGCAATCTTCAAGGCCGTGTGCAGATCGCTCGTCGTTGCACCTCCCACAAAGAGCGGCACCGTGATGCCTGCCTTGCTCATGGCTTCTGCCGTGTGGCACATCTCATCGAGCGAGGGCGTGATCAGTCCGCTCAGTCCCACGAAGTCAATGTGCTCTGAGAGCACGGTTTCCACAATCTTTTCGGCTGGAGTCATGACGCCGAGGTCAACCACATCGAAATTGTTGCAGCCCAGCACAACGGCCACGATGTTCTTGCCGATGTCATGCACATCGCCTTTTACCGTGGCCACGAGATAGCGTCCGTTGGTGTGGCTTGAGGCTGATTTGCTCTGTTCGATGTAGGGTTGGAGGATGGCCACAGCCTTCTTCATGGTGCGGGCCGACTTCACGACCTGTGGCAGAAACATCTTTCCTTCGCCGAAGAGGTCGCCCACCAGCTGCATGCCTTTCATGAGCGGCCCTTCGATGATGCTTCCGGCAGTGGGATAGGCTTTGAGCGCCTCTTCTATGTCGGCTTCCAGGAATTCATCGTCACCGTTGCGCAGGGCATCCGCCAGACGTTGTTCCAGTGGAATCGTGGTGCGGTCAATGGTTGGAGCTGCTTCCAGCGAGGCGGTTCCTGACTCAAGCAGTTTCTGGGCCTGCTCCGTGAGCCGTTCGGCTGCATCTTCCCGGCGGCAGAGGATTACGTCTTCTATCGCTTCAAGCGTGTCGGCCGGAATGTCGGCATACATCACCTTGGACGCAGGGTTCACTATGCCCATGTCCATGCCCTGCTGCATGCCGTGATAGAGGAAAACGGCATGCATGGCTTCGCGCAGATAGTTATTGCCTCGGAAGGCGAATGAAAGGTTGCTCACGCCACCGCTCACGTGGCATCCAGGCAAGTGCTGCTTGATCCATCCTGTGGCTTCGATGAAGTCGAGCCCGTAGCGGTCATGCTCCTTCATGCCGGTGGCCACGGTGAGCACGTTAGGGTCGAAAATGATGTCGCAAGGAGGGATGCCGGCCTGTTCGGTAAGCAGTTTATAGGCCCTGCTGCAGATGCTCACTTTGCGCTCGTAGCTGGTGGCCTGTCCTTCTTCGTCGAAGGCCATCACCACCATGGCTGCTCCATAGCGGCGGATAGTTCGGGCATGTTCCAGAAAAGCCTCTTCGCCCTCTTTCAATGAAATGGAGTTGACCACACACTTGCCTTGCACGCACTTCAGCGCCTTCTCGATGACGGAGAATCGTGAGGAGTCAATCATCCAGGGAACGCGGGCCACCTCGGGATCAGAAGCCATGAGCTGGAGAAAATGACACATTTCCTCAGCGGCATTGAGCAAGCCGTCGTCCATGTTCACATCGATGAGCGTGGCCCCGTCGCGTACCTGTTTGCGAGCGATGGCCAGTGCCTCGTCGTAGCTTTTTTCCTTGATCAGGCGGAGAAACTTTCGGCTTCCAGCCACGTTGCAGCGTTCACCCACGTTCATGAACATGCCCTGCATGGGGGTGAAACCTTCCAGCCCCGACAGCCAGTCCGAATGGTTTTCCGAGGGCAGGGGATGGGGCTTCCGTCCTTCTGCCATGCGGGAGATGGCCCGGATGTGGTCGGGCGTTGACCCGCAGCATCCGCCGACCACGTTAACCAGCTCGTTGTCGATGAATCGGCTGATGGCCTTGCCCATCATCTCCGGTGTTTCGGTGTAGTTGCCCTCCTCGTCGGGCAGTCCGGCATTCGGATGGGCCGTGACAAAATAGGGCGACTTTTGTGCCATCACCTGAAGGTGCGGGAGCATTTCCTCTGCACCAAACGAACAGTTGAGGCCGATGCTCAGAATGGCGGGATTGTGGTTTACCGAGGTGATGAATGCTTCCAGCGTTTGGCCCGAGAGCATACGTCCGCTGGCATCGGCAATGGTCACGCTCAGCATCACAGGCACCCGACGCCCTGTGTGCTGCTCCACTTCCCGTGCAGCGGCCAGTGCTGCTTTCGTGTTGAGTGTGTCGAAGATGGTTTCCAGCAGGAAAAGGTCGACTCCGGCTTCCGAGAGTGCAAGCATCTGTTCTTCGTAGGCAGCCTCCATCTCATCGAACGTCACAGCGCGGAAGGCCGGATTCTCCACATCGGGCGACATGCTCAGCGTTTTGTTGGTCGGTCCGACCGAGGCTGCCACAAAACGTGGCTTCTCAGGCGTGAGCGCTGTCATGCGGTCAGCCTCTTCGCGGGCAATTCGTGCCGAAGCCTCGTTCATTTGCTTCACGAACGCCTCGGTGCCATAGTCCGACTGCGAGATGCGCTGAGCATTGAAGGTGTTGGTGGTGATGATGTCGGCACCGGTTTCCAGATACTGGCGGTGAATGCTGTGAAGCACATCGGGTCGGCTCAGGGCAATCACATCGTTGTTGCCGGCCTGCTTGGCTGGTATGTCTTTCAGCAGTTCGCCCTTGAAGTCGTCTTCCTCCAAATGGAAGCGTTGGATCATGGTGCCCATGGCACCGTCCAGAATGAGGATGCGCTGGCTGAGAAGTTGCTTGAAATAGTTGTAGTCGTAGTTTGGCATTGTGTAGTGATTCGATGTGTGTAGCGTTCGTCGCTTTCTCGCCCATCGAAGGCATTATTCCTTATGCGGTTCTAAGTCAGTATACAGCCTTGGCAATCTTTTCGATGCTGTCGAAGGCATTCATGGTGTAGAAGTGGATGCTCGGCACCTTGGCTTCCTTCAGTTCGCGTGCTTGCTGAATGCCCCATTCCACTCCGAGTGCCTTCACATCGGCGTTGGTCTTGCATTTCGTGAATTCCTTGGCCAGTTCCGTCGGGAAGTCGATGTGAAACGTTTTCGGCAGCATCGTGCAGTGGTTGAGGGTGGTGAGAGGCTTGATGCCCGGAATCACCGGCACGTTTACTCCTTCTTCACGCAAGCGCTTCACAAAGGCAAAGTATTTGGCATTGTCGAAAAACATTTGCGTGACGATATAGCTGGCACCGGCAGCCACTTTCGCTTTCAGGTGTTCGATGTCGGCATCAAGGTTCATGGCCTCATCGTGCTTTTCGGGATATCCGGCCACGCCATAGGAGAAAGGCTGCTTCGGACGTTCGCGTTGGGTGCCGTCGATGAGGCAGCCTTCATTGAATTGGTTTACTTGCTCGCAAAGTTCCGCAGCATGGGCATATCCGCCGGGAGTGGGAATGAAGCGGTTTTCATCGCGTGCACGGTCGCCGCGCAGCACCAGCAGGTCGTTGATGCCGAGAAAGGAAAGGTCGAACAGTTCGTTTTCGATTTCCGTGCGTGTGAATCCGCTGCAGATGATGTGGGGCACGGTGGGCACGCCGTAGCGTTCCTTCAAAGCGGCGGCAATGGCCACGGTGCCCGGACGGCTACGCACACTGAGTTTCTCGAATAGTCCATTGCCCAGGTCTCGGAAAATGTTTTCGTTGCGGTGGGTAGTGATGTTGATGTAGGCCGGTTCGAACGGCATCAGTTGGTCGATGGTGCGGTATACGCTGTCGATGCTTTTTCCGCGCAATGGAGGAAGCACCTCCAGGGAAAAAGCCGTTTGGTTCGGGGTGAATGAAAGCATGTGCAGGAGTCTTTTGAGTTGGAAAGTGGATGGGCTGACAAGTCGGGCAAGTAAAAGTGAAAAGCACCAACGGCACTTTTACTTGATGCGGATGCGGTCGCCCACTTTGAAGTGGTAGTCGGCATCCACTGGATTCATCTTGCAGAGCGATTTCAGACGGATGCCGAAGCGTTGCGATATGGAATAGAGCGATTCACCCTGCTCCATGGTGTGCCACTTCGAGGCGACGCCCTTGTCAGCCTTCTTTGCCTTCTTGCCGAGAAACACGGGTTCGCCGGCTTGCAGACGGTAGTGGCTGTCCACATCGTTGTATTTGCGCAGTTTCTTTTCGCTGGTGTTCAATGCCTTGGCCACTGTGGCATAGGTGTCGCCCCGTCGGGCCACCACGTAGAATTGTCCGTTGCAGCGGTGTACGGCATAGGCGAAGTCTGACTTTACCTCAATCTCTGCCTTACGTTCCTCTTCGTGGCGTTCGTGTCGGTTAGGACGGTGCGTCTTGTCGAAGCGGGCAAGGTCGTTACGTTCGATCACATCAATGATCATTTGCGCATAGCGTGGGTTGGTGGCATAGCCGGCCTTCTTCAGTCCATGTGCCCAAGCCTTGTAGTCGGTAAGTTTGTAGTCGAACAGGAAAGCGTAGCGTGGCCCTTTTTTCAGAAAGAGCGAATGGTCCTCGTAGCTTTCGCGTACGCTGCCGTACACGCGAAACTTCTCGTTTGGGGCATCGTCGTTGATCAGCATGTAGCGTCCGTTCCATCGTCCGCCGCACTTGATGCCGAAATGGTTGTTTCCCTTGCGGGCCAGTGAGCTTTGTCCGGCATTACTCTCCAGCAGTCCCTGGGCCAATGTGATGCTGGCGGGGATGCCGTAGCGGTGCATCTGGTCGACTGCCATGGTGGAATAGCGGTTGATGTAGTTCTTGTAGAGGGTGCTTTGGGCCTGGCCTCCAAGGGGCAGCAGGCTCAGCAGACATATGATGAGGATGTTGCTTCGCATAGGTCTGGTGTTCGATTGAATCGTATGGGTGTGTCTGTGGAATAGGCTTCCGCAGGTTGGCCTTCGCCTTGTGGCCGTAGTGCAAAAATAGTCAATCTTGCCGAATCGTGGCCGAAGAAGACGCGATTTTCCGCTTTCATAGCGCAGTGTTGCGTGCTGAAAACGGAAAAATGAGGTTATAAAGCTTCTTTGCAGGAAAGCTCTGTAACCTCATTTAATCTTCTGCTTGCGTCCTCAAGTGTGGCGCTTGCACCATGCGTGTGCTGTCGGGCATTATCTGAACGAGTCGGTGAGGAGTTTGATTTCGATGTTGGGCGAAATGCGTTCATACAGAATGTTGTAGACGGCATCCAGAATAGGCATGTTCACGTGGTGGTGTCGGTTGATGTCCTTCATGCACTTTGTGCCATAGTAGCCTTCGGCAATCATTTCCATTTCGATCTGTGCGGACTTCACACTGTAGCCCTTTCCGATCATGGTGCCGAACACGCGGTTGCGTGAAAAGTTGGAATAGCCCGTCACAAGCAGGTCGCCCAGATAGACCGAATCGTAAATCTGCCTTTCGATGGGGTAGACCGTGCGAAGAAAACGGTTCATTTCCTGCACGGCATTCGACATCAGCACGCTTTGGAAATTGTCGCCATACTTCAGTCCGTTGCAGATGCCGGAAGCTATGGCATAGACATTCTTGAGCACAGAGGCATACTCAATGCCGATCACATCGTAGGAAGTCTTTGTCTTGACATAGCCCGAGGCCAGCGTTTCGGCAAAGGCCTTGGCCTTCACGTTGTCGGCACATCCCACAGTGAGGTAGGTGAGGCGTCCCAAAGCCACTTCCTCGGCATGGCTGGGCCCGCCGAGTACAGCCAGATTCTCGTCGGGCACATTGTAGACTTGTCGGAAGAATTCGGAGCATACCAGATTCTCTTCCGGCACGATGCCTTTGATGGCCGTGATGATGATGTGGTCGGAAAGCCGTTGCTTGAGTTTCTTGAGATGGTTCTTCAAGTAGGGCGATGGCGTGACAAATACCAGTGTCCGGCATTCGCGCACCACCTCATTGATGTCGGCTGAAAAGGTGATTCGTTGGGTGTCGAAGTGTACGCTGGTCAGATAGCTGGGATTGTGCTCCGTGCGGCGAAACTCGTCGATGGTTTCCTGCTTGCGCATGTACCAGTACAAGTGGTCCACTTTTTCGAGCAGCATCTTGGCTATGGCCGTGGCCCAACTTCCACTTCCCAACACGGCGATGTTTCCTAAGACCTTGTTGTTGGCTGCATGGCTTCCGAAGAGCATGTCAGCATCAAGCGTGTCGGCTGGGGTTGCATCCATAGGTGAAAGTATTTATCGGGAAAAGAGAGAGCCAGGGCCGTTTGTGCCCGGAGGGGAAATGGCCCCGGCTCTTCCAGTCTTTTTTAGAAGGGGCATCGTTTGGGCGATGCTCAGTGTGCAGCGTGTTCCTTGTCAGGGGGAGCGTACTGCACGAGGCTGCTATCCTGTTGACGGGTGGGGCTGACAATGAGTGCCGCACCGTCGGGAATGGCCTTTGGGAAGAATGGAAGGTGAATTACACGTTCCAGCCTTCGATGTCGCTCACGCTGGGCTTGGTCAGGTCGAGCTTATACTTCTTGATGACTTCGCCGATCTGCTGCTGGATCTTCTGAGCCTTCACGTCCTTCAGGTCGCTCACGAGGTAGTAGCCCACCTTCTGGAGCACAGGCACAAGCTCTTCGGCAATGCCGGCTTCCACATATTTGGCTGCATTGTCGCGCGGAGCCTTCTTCTCTGGACGCATCTGGGGGAAGAAGAGCACTTCCTGAATTTGCGTCTGGCCCGTCATGAGCATGGCCAAACGGTCGATGCCGATGCCGATGCCCGAAGTGGGGGGCATGCCGTATTGGAGGGCACGCAGGAAGTCCTGGTCGATGAACATGGCTTCGTCGTCGCCCTTTTCCGAAAGCCGGAGCTGGTCCTGAAAGCGTTCTTCCTGATCGATCGGGTCGTTCAGCTCGGAGTAAGCGTTGGCCAGCTCCTTGCCGTTCACCATCAGTTCGAATCGTTCCGTCAGGGCGGGGTTTGTGCGATGCTTCTTTGTGAGCGGCGACATTTCCACTGGATAGTCGGTGATGAATGTGGGCTGGATGTAAGTGCCTTCGCAGAATTCGCCGAAAATCTCGTCGATCAGCTTGCCCTTGCCCATCGTGTCGTCGATTTCCATGTTGAGCTTCTTGCAGATGTCGCGGATCTCTTCCTCGCTCTTGCCGTTGAGGTCGTAGCCCGTCTTTTCCTGAATGGCCTCCAGGATGGGCAGGCGACGGAACGGGGCCTTGAAGCTAATGGTCTTGCCGTCAATCACGCTTTCGGGCTTGCCGTTCACTGCGATGCAGATGCGTTCGAGCAGTTTTTCGGTGAACGACATCATCCAGTTGTAGTCCTTGTACTGAAC
>DAIRWG010000019.1:0-26551 GCA_036802405.1 Alloprevotella sp. | reverse complement strand
GAGCGCATGATTCATAATCATGAGGTCGACAGTTCAATCCTGTCTCGCGCTACTTGATGCTGCGAAAAGTCATCCCGACTTTTCGCAGCATTCTTTATTTTCTCGGTTTTCCCCGAAACATGCTGTAGAACATACTCCCCATCCGTGCACCATTCCGTTGCAATGCGTAACTTTGCAATCTAAACCAATCACGAAGAAAGCGCCAGCACGTGATGCCTCGGTTTCGGTGCCGGCCATCTAACCCTCAAATTCCTACATTCGGATGAAAAATAATCTACTCCTATCCACCCTTCTGTGCGGATGCAGCCTCACCGCTTGGAGCGCCGCACCGGCCACATGGGCATGGCCCACCCAGCTCACAGCAGCAGCCAAAGTCAGCAAGAGCCATAAGCTGAAAGTCAACATGGGCACCGGCACCTTCACGGTGCTGAAAGGCAATTGGGCCACTCGCTGGACCAGCAACCAAGAATCCCCGCAGTTCACCCTCGACTGCGGGGTGAACAACATGGACGTGGTGAACAGTTCCGCTGAAATGCTCCGCTGCTATGGCGGTACGGCCCAAACCTCCACCTATGTGCTGGAAGTGGCCGACGGCTGGGTGATCACGGGCTACAGCTACGATGCCTCCATGACTCCTAATAGCAAAGCGGCCACGCTGACCGATGCTGCAGGAAAAACCTACACCAGCGGTGCCGACACGGTGCATGTGGCCGTGAGCGGACTCCACGACACTTCGGTGAAAGCCCTGGTGATCAGTGGCGGAAACTTCGGTGTGGACCTCACCCACTTTGAGGTGACCTACGAGCGTGAAGGGGCGGCCGAAGTGAGCGTGGACAACGCCACGGGCAGTTTCACCTCCACCAATCCGGCTGGCACTTGGGCTGCCGTATGGCAGTCCACCCAGGCCGAACCGCAACTGCAGCTTTCCTGCGGAGCGAACAACATCGACGTGAATAAATCCGTGGACGGCAAGCTCCTGTGCTATGTGGGCAGCAAGGTGAACAATTGCGACTACAACCTCAGCGTGAGCGACGGATGGCACATCCTGGGCTACAGTTTCGACGCCGTGATGCCCACGGGCGGCACACCGCTCACCCTGACCGATGCCAAGGGCCGCAGTTTCCAGACCAGTGCCGAAACGGTGCATGTGGACGTGGACAGCTTGGAGCATCAGGAAGTGAAGGCATTCAACATTGCCGGCGGCAATGTGGGTGTGCAGATTTCCAACTTCCGCGTGGTCTATGCCAAGGACACGACTGCCACGAAGGTCGACCTGCGTGAATTCAAGGTGTTCGACAACAGCGGCGCCATTCCCTACCGCATTCCCGCCATTGGCACGGCACAGAACGGCAACCTCGTGGCCGTGGCCGACTACCGCACCAGCAAGGCCGACATCGGCAGCGGACGTGTAGACCTGCACATCCGCATCTCGCCCGACAACGGACGCACCTGGCAGGAAGTGATGAAACCCGAGCAGATGGAGGGCGACGGCGTGCTCACCAGCTGGCGCCACGACAAGGCCGCCTATGGCGACCCGTGCATCGTGGGCGACCGCGAAAGCCCGCGCATGATGATCACTTCGTGCTCCGGCTTCCCCGGATTTTTCGATGCTTCCGACAAGCATCAGGGCTGGGCACGCTGGTACTCCGACGACAACGGACTGACTTGGAGCCAGCCCACCTACATCGATGAAGAGTTCATCTACCAGCCCCTCGCAGCTGCCGGACACCCTGTGCAGGGATTCTTCGTGGGTTCGGGCAAGATTCATCAGAGCCGCTACATCAAGAAGGACAAATACTACCGCCTCTATCTGGCCGGATCGACCCAGCAGAAGGGCGGCAACACCGAGAACTGGGTGCTCTACTCCGATGACTTCGGCGAAACCTGGGAATTCCTCGGCGGCACGAAGGTCAGCCCCGTGCCCGGAGGCGATGAACCGAAGGTGGAAGAGCTGCCCGACGGCCGCGTGCTCATCTCGAGCCGCAACGGCAGCGGACGCAACTACAACATCTTCACTTTCAGCACCGATGACGGACGTTCCGGTTCGTGGGCCACGAAGGCCCTTTCGAGTACGGCAGTGAATGGCCTGGAAGCCAACAACGGCTGCAACGGCGAAGTGGAAGTGGTGCCCGTGTTCCGCAAGTCGGACAACCAGCCCACCTTCCTGCTCCTCCAGTCGTTGCCCGTGAGCGGACGCACCAACGTGAGCATCTTCTACAAGGAAGTGGGCGACTCCGCTTCCTGCGCCACTCCCGCCGATGTGGCCAAGGACTGGGCCGGACGCTACAAGGTGAGCAAGACCACCTCGGCCTACAGCACCTGGAGTTGGCAGCACGACAATGCCCTGGCTTTCCTCTACGAGGAGAACAACTCTAACAACGGCTACGACATTGTGTACAAGCGTCTGGACATCCCCACCATCACCAAGGGGGCCTATGATTTCGACTCCACCTATGTGTACAAACCGCTGGCCATCGACTTCGACAAGGCTGCGCGCAATGCACAGATGGAGCAGCTGCTGGAGGAAGTGGACAACGGCGTGTCGGCCAACACGACTTACGTGACGGGCGATGCCCTCATCACCGATGCCAGCCAGCTCTATTGCCCCTTCGGCCATAAGGCCATGGGCGGCACCGGCAACGATGCCACCGACATCAGCACCCTCATCGACGGTGATGCCTCCACCTATTTCCACACCTATTGGGGCGGAGGCGATGTGCAGAACGGCACGCACTTCATGGAGGTGAGCCTGGCCGATGACTTGGCCTTTGCCGGACGCATCCGCGTGAACATCACGCACCGTTCGAACGCTTCGGCTGACTTCATCACCCAGTTCACCATCACCGGTACGAACGACAAGGAGAACTATGACGATGTGGCCGTGGTGGCCGTGCCCAATGCCGCTGCCGGTCAGCAGTCGGAGTGCTACTTCGACATACCCGAAGGGAAAGCCTACACTACGCTGCGCTTCAATGTGACCGCCACGACCAACAACCGCGGCTACTGGCACATGGCAGAGTTCCAGCTCTATCCCATCTCGCTCGATCCCACTTGCTTCAATGCGGTGAACACTGATGCCTACAAGGCCGTGACGGCTGCCATGGATGCTGCCGGACAGGTGCTGCCTGAAACGACGGCTGCCGATCTGGCTACTCTTCAAAAGGCCTACGAAGACTATCTGAAGGCATATGAAGTGTCGGGCATTGCCCCGGTGGTGAATCCTTCGAAGCCGGGCGTTTCGATCTACGACCTGCAAGGCCGCAAGGTGCAGCAGATGCATCGTGGCGTGTACATCGTGAACGGCCGCAAGGTGTTGAAGTGATGCTGCCGTAAATCATTTTACGGATAAATACCGATGTCCTGCCCCGAATGTTGCGGAGAAGTTCCGCGGCATTCGGGGCGGGCTTTTTTCTGGCTCTATTCTGTAGCGGGTCGTGTGGACAGCCGGGCTGGCGGTCGCTTGCTCATACTTTCGTTTGCTTCGCAGATACGCTGTTCCATCCGCGTGTTTTGCATTTTTTTCAGAAAAAGAATTGTAGCAAATGCCGCAGGCGGTGCGTCTAACGCATAAAAAATCACGAAAGCGATGGACAAGAAACAGATATTGATTGCCTGTGCAGCCTTGAGCTGCAGCCTGCCGCTGATGGCGCAGAAGGAAGGCAAGAACTTT
Organism: Alloprevotella sp.; assembly: GCA_036802405.1. Classification (GTDB taxonomy): domain Bacteria; phylum Bacteroidota; class Bacteroidia; order Bacteroidales; family Bacteroidaceae; genus Alloprevotella. The sequence continues at coordinate 22,881 of DAIRWG010000019.1, read as the reverse complement.
CAAGTGAAAGGCACCCTCTGCGACTCTCTCAGCCGCGAGGCCGAACCCTTTGCCACCGTGCGCCTGTTGCCGCAAGGCACACAGAAACCGCTCCGGGTGGCCACCACGCAGGCCGACGGGTCGTTTGTCATCAATGCACCGCGCCCCGGCACCTACACCCTGGAGTTTGTGGTGATCGGCAAGCAACCACTCCGCCGCACCGCCCGCCTCACGGCCTCGATGCCCGTGGTGCAGCTTGACTCGCTCTACATGAAGGAATACGACACCACGCTCGGCACCGCCACCGTCACCGCCCAGCGTCCGCTGGTGAAGGCCGAACTCGACAAGATGACCTATTCCATGGCTGATGATCCCGAAGCGCAGACCAACTCGCTGCTTGAGATGCTGCGCAAGGTGCCGATGGTGACCGTGGATGGTGAGGACAAGATCAAGGTGAACGGCAACTCCAGTTTCAAGGTGTATGTGGACGGCAAGCCCAATGCTATGATGTCGTCGAATCCCTCGATGATTTTCAAGGCTTATCCGGCCTCGGCCATCCAGAAAATTGAGGTGATCACCAACCCCGGCGCCAAATACGATGCCGAAGGAGTGGCCGGCGTGCTCAACATCGTGACCAACAACAAGACGAAGACTTCCGGCTACACCATCAACCCCAACGTGAACTTCTCGAACCGGGGCGTGATGGGCGGCGTCTTCGGCATGGGGCAGATCGGAAAACTGATGGTTTCGGGCCACTACGGCATAGGCTATAGCGACAACCCCACATCCACGGGCTACAACGAGCGTGAAGTGTTTGACGATCCCGTGAACCATCTGATCAAGAATAACCAGACGACCACGGGACACGGCATCTTCCAGTTCGGCAACTTGGATGCCAGCTACGACTTCTCGCCCAAGGACCTGCTCAGTGTGTCGGCAGGCATCCATGGATGGTCGGGAAAGAACAACACTACCTCGCACTCCGAAATGTTCATGGCCAACGGCGAGCGCCGCTATGCCTACACCTCGCTCAACCACACCGACATGGTATACAAGGGAGTGAATGCTTCGGCCGACTTCCAGCACTCCTTCACCGACGACACGAAGCTCACCCTGTCGTACAACTTCGACATGAACCCCGGCAACACGAAGGCCGAAACGCGCAACATCGATCTGGTGAACCTGCCCGAAGGATTCGGACTGACGGACCAGCGCACCGATCCGGGACGCCACAGCTTCGAGCACACAGGGCAGCTGGACTTCACCACCGTGCTGGCTCAGAAGCACACCCTCTCGGTGGGCGGCAAGTACATTGCCCGCGTGAACCGAAGCAACAGCGAGGAATTTTCGCGCCCCGCGGGCAGCGAGGGCGACTATCTGCTCAACGAGGAGAAGTCCATCCGTTATCGCCACAAGGGCGACATCGGTGCGGCTTATGCGGAATATAACTTCAAAACGGGCAATTTCTCCTTCATGGCCGGCAGCCGCTACGAGTACTACCATGTGGCGGTGAGCTATCCCGACGGCAAACGTCAGGCTTTCTCCTCCCATCTGAATGACTGGGTGCCCTCGGTGAGCGTGGGGTTCAACCTCAAGCCCACCATGATGCTGCGTGCAGGCTACAACCTGCGCGTGGGACGTCCCGACATCAGCTATCTGTCGCCCTATGTGGAGAGCTACACCCCGGAGTATTGCACCTATGGCAACCCCGACCTGGGCAGTGAGAAGGCGCACAACCTCAACCTCACTTTCAGCTCGTTTGCCACCGGGTTCAGCCTCAACGCTTCGCTCACCTACAGTTTCTCGAACAACGGCATGGTGAGCTACAGTTTCATGAAGGACGGGGTGCAGAACACCACCTACGGCAACTTCCAGCACTCCAAGATCACTTCGCTCAACACCTTCGTGAATTGGACCATCGTGAAGGGCACTACGTTCAACCTCAATGCTTCGGTCAGCTATTCCGACTACAAGGCCGAGGTGACCCGCAGCCACAACAGCGGATTCTCGGCCGATGCCTGGGGCGGACTGCAGCAGCAGCTTCCCTGGAAACTCAAGATCGGCCTGTGGGGCGGCGGAAGCACTCCCAGTTATAACCTGCAGGGCAAGGGCACAGGCTACTACTTCTACAGCTTGAACCTCAGCCGTTCGTTCCTCAAGGAGGACTGCCTGACGGTGGACTTGCGTGCCGGAAACTTCATCGGCCGCTACATCACCTACCGGAGTGACGTGCTGACCGACCAGTTTCGCAAGCACTCCGAAAACCGCAACGACCAGATGCGCTTGGGCATCGGCCTGCGCTGGCGCATCGGCTCGCTCAAGGCAGTGGTGAAGAAGGTGGACCGCTCCATCGAAAACGATGACTTGCTCAAGGGCAGTCCGGCTTCGGGCCAGCAGGGGCAGACGGGCGAATCGGGTAACTGACGGGGCAGGGATTTTGCCCCGATCGCCCTTTTTGTGAAAGATTCATCACACAGTCTTTGCGGTTAGGCATGATTGTTGTAATTTTGTCGAAATGACAAAAGCGTGGACGCCCCTATGGGGCGGTCCGCACGGATGTTTGTAGAAATTCATTTGGTAATCCGTGGGAGAAACCGTCGGCAGAAGTTCTTGCCCCGCTACCGGGGCAAGCTGCGGAAGGCTGACTCCAAATTCAATCTCAACATCATGCTGCGCAACAGACAACACATTCTTCTTTATATCCTTTCGGCAGTCCTGCTCCTCATCGGCGCGGGGCTGCTGCTCGTTTTCATTCCCTCCAGCCAATCGCATCGGCAGTCGGCCATCGTGCGCGTGGAAGCCCGCAGCTGCTACGTGCTGCCTTTGAGCCGTGGCGACACGCTGCAAATGCCCCTCTCGCCCGAGTACGGTTCGCTCATCCGCAGCGTGGCCGAGGAGGAATGTGCGAGGGCCGACCTGACGGGATGCTTTGTGAGCAACGCCGGGCACCTGCTCACTTCCGATTCGCTCGTGATGAACGCGCCCGATGCTTTGGCTCCCGAGGAAACCCGTTCGCGGCTGGAACACGAAGACTCCCTCCTTGCCCGGCAGAACCGCATCGTGTGCAGCGAGCTCAAGGAACTGGACTACTATGCGCGCACCCATTCGGTGGTGGACGACGGCTACAATGAGGTGATGAGCCATCGCGAGAAACTCTCGCGCTATGCCAAGCGCATCGACTCGGTGCGGTCGCGCCTGAAGCATGCCCTGCAGCTGAAGTCATTGCCTGCAGCCCGCCTGAAGGTGGAGGCCCGGGCGTTTCATGCTTGGCGCGACGATTCCGGCCGCGTGTTTGTCGACACGCTTTCGGCCCGCCTCTGCGCCCACGATGCGGCCGACGGCCTGCTCCTCCTGCAGCTGGATGGAGCCATGCTTCCGCGGGGGGCGCACCGTGTGGCGCCCAACTGGTGCGGAGTGGGGAAGGAGGCCGTCGGCCTGTTGGCTTATGCCGACTACGGCGGACGCACGGCGCAGCTCTGGCCCCAACTTCAGGTGGCTGGCACCGTGTTGCCGCGTTCGGCTTCCGAAGGGGGCGTTTGGCTCAGCCATCAGGGGCATATGCGTGGCCTGCAGGTGGCCGGAAAGGTGCTTCCGCTGCACTCGGTGCACCATTTCCTGCGCGAGTGTCATGCATGGCCCGTGTGGCAATGGATCAACCTGAAGGCTTGGTGCGCCAGTTTCTTCACGACAGATGAGGAGAAGGCATTGCACCGTCCGTTGCAGAAAGGCGCGAACCGCCCTTGCGCCTATTGGCACGGAAAAGACGGCAGCACTTACTGCGGACAGTATGCCGTGGCCAGCGGCCAGCGGCGCATTCGTCAGGGATTCGGCGAATGGCGCGACAGCCTTGGGGTGACGTATCGCGGCGAGTGGCAGGCCGACACTTTGACCCGAGGCGAGCGGTTGGATGCGGAGGGCTATTACTGCGGCACCTTCAATGCCGGTTTGAAGCCGGAAGGCAGCGGCACCTATCTGACGGAAGACGGCGAGTGGTATGAAGGCAACTGGGTCGACGGGCTGCGCAGCGGCCACGGCTACAGTGTGAAGGCCGGAAGCATCGTGAAGTGTGGCAGCTGGCGCAAGAACCGATTCCAGGGCGAGCGCATGATCTACACTTCCGACCGCATCTACGGCATCGACATTTCGCGCTACCAGCATGAGGATGCGCGCTACAAGCGCAAGACTTTCCCCATAGAGTGGGACCGTCTGCGCATCACCAGTCTGGGCTCGGGCCGAAGGGTGAGTGGCGCGGTGGATTATCCCGTGTCGTACGTCTACATCAAGGCCACGCAGGGCACACGCATTTCCAACAAATACTATGCTGCCGACTTGCGTCAGGCCCGCCGTCACGGCATAGCTGTGGGCAGCTATCATTTCTACAGTTCGAAGTACAACGGGCCGCAGCAGGCTGCGTGGTTCCTCCAGATGGCTTGGGTGGCACCCAACGACTTGCCTCCCGTGCTCGACCTCGAGCCCACAGAGGCAGAAGTGCGGGAAATGGGCGGCGAGGCTGCCATGTTTCGCGAAGTGCTGAAGTGGCTTCGCATCGTGGAGCAGCGGCGCGGCAAGAAGCCCGTGCTCTATGTGGGCCAGCAGTTTGTCAACCAGCATCTGGTGAATGCCCCGGCCGAACTGAGGAACTACGATGTGTGGATTGCACGTTACGGTGAGTTTAAGCCCTATGTGCATTTGCTCCATTGGCAGCTCACTCCCTACGGACGTGTGCGTGGCATTCACGGCGAAGTGGACATCAATGTGTTCAACGGTACGAAGGACCATTTCAAAGCATATCTCAGCGGTCAGAAGTGAGCAAGAATTTCGCCTGCTTTGGCCATCGAAGGTGCCAAATGGTGTGCCTATCGTGGCCCAGTGTGTGCTAAATGTCAGACTTGATGCGCCTTCACAATAAATTTACATAGGACGAAGCCCAAGTCTACTGAAAAAGTGCTATCTTTGCCCTTAAATATCGAAAAAACGCATTCTGCCTCCGAGCCTGTTCACGGCTTCGAGATTGAGAATGCTCCCTGCGAAAACCATCCGCACAGGCTGAAGCCAAGGCGGTAGCGTATCCGCACACAATTGAAGAATTCATGTGGACAGGGCTTATGTCTAACTAATTCCACATTCCATGGGGCTTTTACTCCTCTATCTGATTGGTGCTTTAAGCATCTCATTCCTGTGTTCCATTCTTGAGGCCGTGTTGCTGTCGACTCCGATGTCGTATGCTTCCATGCTGGAGAAGGAGGAACGACCCGGTGCGCTGCTGCTGAAGAAATACAAGCAGGACATCGACAAACCCATTGCCGCCATTCTCTCGCTCAACACGATTTCGCACACGGTGGGTGCGGCTGGCGTGGGTGCACAGAGCGAAGCCATTTTCGGCAGCCAGTTCTTTGCCTTGACTTCGGCCATACTGACGCTGCTGATTCTCGTTTTCTCGGAAATCATTCCGAAAACCATCGGTGCCGCCTATTGGCGCGGTTTGGCCATCCCCTGCGTGCGCATCATTCATGTGCTGGTCATCATCACCTATCCGCTGGTGCTGATGTCGGAACTCATCACCCACCTGTTTTCGTCGAACAAGCAGCAGGCTTCGGTCAGCCGCGAGGAAGTGTCGGCCATGGTGACGGTGGGAGCTGAAGAGGGCGTGTTTGAAACGAAAGAGAACAGCATGATTCAGAACATGCTCCGCCTGGACGATGTGACTGCCCGCGAAATCATGACTCCCAGCTCGGTGGTGGAAATGGCCGAGGAGAGCATGACGCTGCGCGAATTCTACCAGAACGATGCTTACCGCCAGTTCTCGCGCATTCCCGTCTACAATGAGGAAAACGACGATTACATCAAGGGCTATGTGCTCCGGCAGACGATTTTGGAGAAACTTTCGGAAGACAAGTTCGACCTTCGTCTGTCCGACATTCTTCGCCCCGTACTGAGCTTTCAGGAAACGGAATCGTGTGCCACCATCTGGGAAAAACTGCTGGGCAAGAAAGAGCACATTTCGGTGATTATCGATGAGTATGGCTGCTTCCGTGGCATTGTGACCATGGAGGACGTGATCGAGACCATGCTGGGCACGGAAATCGTGGACGAGAAGGACAAAGTGACCGACATGCAGGAGTTTGCACGCGAAAAGTGGCAGGAACAGCAGGAGCAGCAGAGTCTGGAGGAGCAGAAGGCTGAAGAACAGACTGAAAAGTCGGCTGAAGAACCTCAGGCTGATGCATCGAAGGAAAAGAATGCTGATGCGTGATGCTGACTTGATTGGGTAACAACAGAATCTTTGTGTAATTAAATATGGACAAGAGTTGGAAAGTGAGTCCCCTGTTCTCAAGGACTGGAAGAAACTTGCTTTTCAACTTTTTGATTTGAATGCAGCCCATGGCCCGCTCATGCAGGATGGCGGCGGAGCGATGCCTTGCTGCTGATGTAAAGAAAAATTCCTACAGATGATCAAATATATTCTTTTTTTCATCCTTTTACTCCTTATCCCCGACATCTATATCTGGGCTTTTTATACCCGTCAGGCCAATAGCTGCTGGGCCACGGTCGTGCTGCTCTTGCCCACTGTGGTCACGCTGGCCTGCATTGGCGTCAGCCTGGCCAGCCCCGGTGCTTCGGTGGCCATGAGCACCTTTTTCGCACTTCTGATCTGTGTGGCTGTGCCGAAGCTGGCTTTCATGCTGGTGGATGCATTGGCCTTGGGCGTGGGGCGCTTTTGGCCCGCCGTTTTGCCTTGGGGACATTGGGGCGCTGTGGCTGTGGCGCTGCTCATGGCTTGTGTGCAGGTGTTCGGCACTTGCATGGGGTGGAAACGCTTGCAGGTACATCCGATGACGATGCGCGTGTACGGCTTGCCCCGACAGTTTGAAGGCTATCGCATCGTGCACATGAGCGATTTGCATTTGGGCACCTATGCCAAGGATGATGCCTTTGTGCGACGGGTGGTGGACAGCGTGAATGCTTGCCGTCCCGATCTGATCGTGTTTACGGGTGACTTGGTGAACACTTCTGCCTCGGAAGTGCCGCCCTACATGGATGCACTCAAGGGACTGAGGGCACGCGATGGGGTGGTGGCGGTGCTGGGCAACCATGACTACTGCATCTATGGCGCCGTGCCGCACGACCGACGGGCGCAGGAGGTGCGCGACATTGTGCGCATGGAGCGTGAGATGGGATGGAGGGTGCTGATGAATGAGCATCTGGTGCTTCACCGCGGCGAGGATTCGCTGGTTGTGGCTGGTGTGGAGAATGTGAGCAAGCCGCCCTTTCTGTCGGTCGGGAGGCTTGACGATGCTTTGCGCGATGTGCGGCCGGAGGCTTGCGTGGTGCTACTCTCGCACGACCCTTGGCATTGGAAAAACGGGGTGCTTCAGCACAAGGCCAACATTGCGCTTACCCTGTCGGGCCATACGCATGCCATGCAGATGCAGATCGGCCGCTTTTCTCCGGCCCAATGGGTGAGCCATGAGTGGGGCGGACTTTACAAGACGGGGCATCGCCGCATTTTTGTGAGCACGGGCATCGGCGGCACCATTTCCTATCGATTGGGCGCTTGGCCCAGTGTGGAGTGCTATACGCTCGTGCGGGAATGAGTGGCGCATCGCGGATGGCAAGCCCTATCGGGGAACGCGCCGAAGCTCGTTTCATTCGCCTGAATACCTACAAAGAAAGGCTGGAATTCCACTGCGGGAATTCCAGCCTTTCTTGCTTTGGAGGTGGGGCGCATCAGTAGCCCAGAACGATGACCTTGATGTAGTCCTTCAGATGTACGGGGCCTTTGCCGTAACCGCCTTGCGAATCGGCCACCAAGAGCAGCGTGCGTCGGCCGTCGCTCAGGGTGCGGCCAAGGCACATACCTTCATAGTTGGCAAAGGTGTGCTTGAAGGGCGTGAGCACGGTCTTGAAGTCGGCCAGCAGCTGCTTCACGAGGAAATGGTTGGCATCGAGGTCCTGCAGACGGGTGCTGCTGTCGATCTGGTGTCCTTCGCTCGGTTTGACCAGAAAGAGCTTGCATCGGCATTCGCTGCCCATGTAGCCGTTGGTGACATTGGCTTCGCGCTCCAGCACGAGGAGGCGGCCGTCGGGCAGGGCGGCGATTTCGGGCACACCGAACACGTAGATCTTTCCGAAATCATCATCGCGGCCGCGGTCCATGCGGTAGGCATATTGCGCTGCGGGCTGAAGGTCATCGGTGAACGACTGCAGGCGCAGCACGTTGGTGGCCTGAGGATGGAGGGCTGAGGCTGCATGGCCATCGGCGGGCAGGGTGCTCTCGGTGGTGGTCCAGAACCGGTGCGAATGGGCATCGTAGGCCAGTGCCTCGAAACCGTAGTTGGGCACGATGTGGCCTGTGCTGAAAGCCGCCGGCACATTCAGACGGCGACCCGTGGGACGGCCGTCAAGGGCGTATTCCAACACTTGCTGGTCGCCTTCGCCGCTGATGAAGAGGGTGCGTGTGGACGGCATGTAGGCAATGCCTTCGCAGTCGCGCACGGATATGCCTGAGGCATCCACTTTGGGCGACGGATTTCCGTGAAAGCCTTCCAGATAAACGCTGGTCACTTCGCCTGTGTGCGCATCCTGGTCGATGCGGAACACGAAGAAGCCGTCCTGCGGTTCCTTGTCGCTCACCACCGCATAGCGGTTTTCATCCAGATGGGTGATGCCGCTATACTGTCCGCTGCCGATGTTCCATTTGCTCATGGCCACTTGCTTGAGTTCCATGGCGCTTTGTGCGCTTGCCGTCAGCCCGGCTGTCAGGCAGCAGCCCATCAGGGCCATCAATGCTTTCTTCATGACAAACGTGTTTTTTGAATTTCGTGAAATAATGAATGGTTGTGGCTTTTGTGGGTGCTCAAAGGGGCTTATTCGTCGAGCAGGAGGTCCATCACGATGGGTTGGGCTGCCATGAACATGGCTGCCAGCCCGCCGGGCGTGACAATGCTTTCGGGGCGAATGTCGGTGAGGCGTACGCGGCCGTTCTCCACAATGTACCATCCGTTGTTTTCGGGAATGTCGAGGTCGCCTTCCACGCCGATGTGCAGCTGGAATCCGGGGTTGGGGGCTGCCACCGCCGCCAGGAATAGAGGCACGTTGACCACGCGGGCCATGGCGTAGGGGGTGCAGCCCTGCAGCGACCCGGGCAGGCAGAAGCGGCGGTACACTTTGTCCACTCCGCAGGCTTTGCACAGATAGTCGACGAAGGCAGCACGGGTGGCGGCTTCGGTGATGGCCAGTGTGCGGATGTACACCTTGCCGTTGGGTTCTTTCACGGCCAGACAGAATCCCACCATGCGGCGCTTGCGGTGGGCCACCAGCACATAACCGTCGGCCAAGTCGGCAGCTTCCAGCGCTGCAAAGAAATCGTTCTCCGACGGATGTATCATGAAGGGCAGCGCGGAAGTCAGGCGGCGGTAGTAGACGTAGAGGTCTTCTCCCCATTCATCGGGGCGCGTCACTTCAATCTTGTCGAAATGGCCGTCCTGCGTGGTGTCGAGCGGCAGTTCCTGCCGGTAGACGGAAGTCCAATAGGATCCGTGCTGAGGCTTTTCGTAGAATTTGCGCATTTCCTCGTTTTGAGGAATGAGGAAGCTGAGCGATGCACCTTGCGCGAAGAGGCGGCGGTGTGCTTCGTGCAGCAGATTGCTGGCATAGCCACGGCCCCGATGCTCGGGCAGGGTGGCCAGACCTGACACATAGCCAGCGCGCTGTACGGATCCGTAGAACGTCATGCGGTAGGGCAGCAGTTGCATGGCTGCTATCACTCGTCCGTCCTTGCGAACGGTGAGGTTGCTTTCGTCGGTGTATTTATCTTCAAAGTAGATGTCCATGAACTCTTCTGAATCGTCGAAGCATTGCTTCCAGAGTTCACGGGTTTGGCTTTTGATCTCTTCGGGTGTGATTAACATGGTGTGTTTGCGGATATTTGAAAAATTGTTTCTGTTCTGACGATGTCCCTCTTGGCTGTTGAAGCCTTGCGGCGGGTTGGCCTTAAAGCCCCAACGGGTGCTTCGTCATCACGGTGTATTTGTGAAGCAGGGCATAGGGATGGTAGGAGAGTTTGGATTTCCGCAGTCCCTCGATGCCGAGGTCTTCTTCTCGGTTGATGTATTTGTATTGTGCCGGAAGCATCTTTGCAAATTCACGGTTGATCATCGTGAAGGCTCCTTCGTAACCGGTGTCAGCTTTTTCCAGGCAAACATCGAACGTATCGGCGTTGATGGCGGCACCATAGGTGAAAGCCACCATTTGTCCCTCTACGAGAAGCACGGCTCCGAGTCCTCCGAGTTCGTTCCAGTGGCGGAGAACATAGAGCATGGACTTCTTCTCGCTTTCGTAGGTGTATTTTCCCGCATCGCTTTCTTCCGATTTCATGCTCGCCCATTTCTCGTCCAGCTCTATGCATTTTTCTGCCATTTCGGCAGTGAGCGGCAGCACTTGGAAGTCGGGATGGCTGGCGGTGAAGCGATTGGCAAAGTTGCGCTTCGATTGCAGTTTCTTTCCGGCTAACGTGGCAAGCCGTTCTCTTTCGTACACGTAATCCGTGAAGTTGCGGTCGGCCGAAGCATAGAAATAGCCCGGCATGGCCATCTCCAATTGCGTGAGCGAGTTTTCGGTCACGCCGAGCATGAGGAAGGGATGGCCTGAGGACTGCGCATCCTCCATCATGTCGTGGAGAACTGGTGTCCAATTGCCTTGACCGACGGGGGCCTGGTATGCCTGATGGCCATCGGCTTTGAATCGGAAGAGCAGCCAACCATCGTGGTCGGCCACTTCCGTGTCGTAAAGGAAGCGCCAGCTCATCAGGTTCATGAAGTTGAGGTCGCAGTTCCTGTTCTCTGTGTGCAGTACTCGCGATTGGATGAGTTCCTTGTCGTCGAGGCTCAGGGGGTGAAATGCAATCTGCATGACTGGGTGCGTGTGGTTTTGAGTGTGTGGACGTGTTTTCGGGGATTGACTTGCTTTGGGGGGCGATTATTGCTTGTTCAAGGCAAACGCATAGTGCCGTGTGCCATCGAACGTGCTGACACTGATGCAGACCGAGTCGGGCGAGCCATTTTCTGGTAGTCCGAATGGTTGCAAGGGCAGAGAGAGGTATGCCTCACGGGTGTAGTAGAGCGGGTCGTTGTTTTGGTTGTGCACGAGGCGCAGATAGGCGCAGTGCGTGTGCTGCGCTGAGGCGCTGATGCTGTCGATGTGGAAACCGAAGTAGTGCGTTCCTTTGTAGGTGCCTTTGATGCCTAAGCGGAAATTCACGTAATCGCCCGACTTCCAGCATGCCACCACGTTGAGCGGGTCCGTTTGGGGATGCTTGTACTTCACAGCCTGCGGGGCCAGTATGGGCGCGTAGTCGGTGAGCCATGCCGTTCCGGCTTCCGGCTGCTGGGTGAAGAGGGCCATCACTCGGTAGGTCGTGTCGTGCTTCAATCCTTTCACTTCGTTCTGCACTTTCAGCTTCACCCCGTTGTCCAGGCATAGCCAAATGGCCCGCCCGGCATAGTCAGTGGTGAGGCAGGAAAGGTCTTCCACGTAGTCAGGCAGTGGATCTGCCTCATCCTGACAGCTGAACAGCGCCAGTGCTGAAAGGAGGAGAATGGGAAGAAACTGGATGTGCTTCATGAGCGTGGTCAATTTTTGGGTAAGGGCGGAAAACGAAATTCCCGGCTCCTAGATATTTATGCTTCCTGTGCGGCCAACTGGTTGATGAGCGGGTTGGCATACATGGTGAGGATGCGTTCACGAAGGAATGCCTCGTCCTTATCGGCCAGATCGATCATCTGGATGCGCTGCGCCAGATAGTTTTCGAACGCCTGTTTTTCCTCAGCCGTGTAGTAGGCCTGTTGCGCTTGGCTGCCTCGCAGCAGGTCGAGTGCCACATGATTGTTGGCAAAGATTTCGTAGCCTCGATGGATGGAACGGTCCATGCGCTGGGCCACTTCGGCATAGAGTGCAGCCTTGGGCGTGTCGGCCAGTTCATCGATCCAGTTGTTGATAGGCTGCCCGATGCGGTAGACCACTCTGCCTTTGTAGCCGAAAATGCCCGTCTGCATGTTGATCAAGTCGTCCTGCGGCGACTTTTTGAAGTCGGCCGAGTCGCGTTTCTGCTGAAATTCCTTGGCCTTCAGGTAGTCACAAGGGTCGAATTCGTAGGCAATGCTGAGTGGCACGATGTTGAGGGCTTTGAGTCGCTCGAGGGGAGTGCCTTCTCCCCCCATGGCCATCATCTTGAGCACCGACTCCTGGGTGCGGTCGTTCGAGTCTTTGGCCCGTCCTTCCCTCTGTGCGATCCACACGTTGTCGTTGAGCTGACGGATGGCAAAATGCATGTATTCGCTCATGCGCTTGCTGCTGGCCAGCATCTCGCGCAACTTTGCGCTGCGCTGCACGATGAACGACTTGTTGACTCGTACCAGGGTGCGGATCCAGGGATAGATGAGCAAGTTGTCGCCAATGGCAATCTGCACGGTCGTGCGGAATCCGGCATCAATCATGAGCACGTCAAGCAGAGCCGGGTCGAGCACGATGTCGCGGTGGTTGCTGACGAAGGTGTAGGCTCCACTTCGGTCCTCGGGGGCGATGGCCGAGGCGTCCATCGTGGCACCCGTTGAGCATTTTGCCAGCAGTTGCTTCACGAGCGGGTAGAAGAAGGTTTTCTGCACTTGCAGATTGTCCTTGCAGGCATATAGCTGCTGCTTCAGTGTCTCCAAAGGCACCTCTTTGAAGAAGGATTGCATGATGCCCACAAACTGTGCGTCGGCCAAAAGCTGGTCGAAAGCCGCAGGAAGCTCCTCGGGGGAGAAAGGGCGTATGGCATCGAAATCGTGTATAGTCATGGTTTGCTGAGGAATGAATGGTGGCCGCAGCTTGCAGAAGCGGCGTGTGTCAGAAAATGGATTAATGGGGAATGTTGGCCGGCATGAAGTGCCGAAAATGCCAAATGGCAGCTTGAAGTCCGCTGTCGGAGTGCACTTGCCGCCTTGGGGCATGTTGCCCTTCGGGCCGCAATGTCGGTCCTGCCGTTCCTTCAAGCTGCCATTATGTTCGGTTCACTGCATCTTGCCTTCGATGATGTCGCTCAGCACATCCTTGATGTCGAGGCCGGATGCCCGCACCTGCTGGGGAATGAAACTGGTGGCAGTCATGCCCGGAGTGGTGTTGATCTCGAGCAGGTTGATTTGCTCTTTACCCTTTTCGCCGCTCAGGATGTAGTCGATGCGGATGATGCCGTAGCACCCCAGAATGTGGTAAATGTGCTTTGTCATCTCGTTCACCCTTTCTGCCGTTTCGGGAGCTATGCGTGCGGGGGTGATTTCGTTCACCTTGCCGTTGTATTTGGCATCGTAATCAAAGAATTCCTGCGAGGTCACCACTTCCGTGATGGGGAAAGTCACCAGTTCTCCGTTGGGGCGCTTGTAGCATCCGCAGGTGATTTCGGTGCCCGTCATCATGCGTTCCACCATCACCTCGTCGCTTTCGAGCATGGCCTTTTCGATGGCAGCACGCAGGGCATCGGCAAATTTCACTTTTGTCACTCCGAAACTCGACCCGCCCGCGTTGGGCTTCACGAAGCAAGGAATGCCCAGTCGTTCAGCCAGTTGCTTTTCCGTTTCGGGGGTCACCTCATCGCCTTTGCGTATGAGCACCGAGTCGGAAATGTGTACCTCGGGGAAGGAGCGGAGAAAATTGTTGAGCGCATATTTGTTGAACGTGAGCGATTCCACGAGCACGTCGCTGGTGGAGTAGGGCATGCCGATCAGGTCGAAATAGCCCTGCAGGATGCCGTTCTCGCCGGGAGTGCCGTGAATCGTGATGTAGGCAAAGTCGAAGGTGTGATGTCCGTCGCTCGCCGTGAACGAAAAGTCGCTACGGTCTACGGGGCAGGTTTCCTCGTTCTTGTAGCTGACGGTCCAGCTGCCTTCTTTCACTTCGACCACATAGCAGTCGTATTTCTGGTGGTCCATGAAGGACAGAATGCCCTCTGCCGAACGGAGGGAAACGTCATGTTCGGAGGAGTCTCCTCCGGCCACGATAGCAATGGTACGTTTCATCAGTTTTCGTTTATTGTGGTCTGTGTCTCGACCGTGCGGATGCTTGGTGCACTTGTTTGCCCGATTGGGGCAAGAGTGCGGGCATCCGTCGGGCGACACGTCGCTGAGTTAGTCATTCTTCTTTTCTGCTTCCTTGAGCACCTGCCAGATAGGTGTCCCACCGGGCCAGCAGTTGGGTCATGTCGGCGGGAAGTTCGGTGGTAAAGTCCATTTCTTTCCCCGTTTTTGGGTGCTTGAATCCCAAGGTGCGTGCATGCAGTGCCTGACGCGGGCAGGTGGCGTAGCAGTTGCGGATAAAGCTGTTGTAGGTGCTGCTTTGTGTGCCGCGCAGGATTTGGTCACCGCCGTAGCGCTCGTCGTTGAAGAGCGGGTGGCCGATGTGCTTCATGTGCACACGGATCTGGTGGGTACGTCCTGTTTCGAGGATGCACTCCACGAGGGTGACATAGCCGTAGCGTTTCAGCACGCGGTAGTGGGTCACCGCGTGTTTTCCGATGCCCGAAGCCGGGTCAAACACAGCCATTTGCATGCGGTCGCGCGGGTTGCGTGCAATGTTTCCTTCGATGCGTCCCTCGTCTTCCTGAAAGTTTCCCCACACCAGTGCATTGTAGCGGCGGCGGGTGGTCTTGTTGAAGAACTGCACGCCGAGTTTCGTCTTGGCATCGGGCGTTTTGGCCACCACCAGCAGTCCCGACGTGTCTTTGTCGATGCGGTGCACCAGTCCCACGGCGGGGTCGTTCGGGTCATAGTCGGGGTCGTCCTTCAAGTGCCAGGCGATGGCGTTGACCAAAGTGCCCGTATAGTTTCCGCATCCCGGGTGCACCACCAGTCCGGCGGGTTTGTTCACCACCAGCAGTTCCGCGTCTTCGTACACGATGTCAAGTGGAATGTCTTCCGGCTCGATGGTGTTTTCGTATCGCGGGCGATCGAGCAGCAGTGTCACCACATCGTGCGGTTTCACACGGTAGTTGCTTTTCACTGGCTGCCCGTTCACATGGATAAATCCGGCACGTGCGGCCAGCTGGATGCGATTGCGCGATGTGTCCTTCAGGTGGTCCAGCAGGAACTTGTCTACCCGAAGCAGTTGCTGTCCTTTGTCGGCCACCACGCGGTAGTGCTCGTAGAGTTCTGCCGATTCTTCGCTGTCCTCGTCGTCCAGTTCGTTGTCGTATTCTTTTTCTGCAAGGTACTCTTCGGCGTTTGTTGCCGTAGCGGCGGCATGGGGCTCGTTGCCGTTGGGAAGGGGTGCGTTGCCTGCACTGTTTTGCAGGGTGCTATCGCTTTCAGTCATTTCGTTTTATGCGTGCTTGTTGGTGATGCTGGCATTTCGTGTCCAGCCGTTTGGTGCTTTCTTGCCTATTCTTCGTTGCCGGTAGGCGCATCGCTGGTTTCTCCCTCCAAGGGTTCGTCGGGTGGCGTGTTGATGATGTAGTCCAGGCTGTCGTTGCCGTTGTATTCTTCGTCCATGCCGGCTCCCACCACCAGGGTGATGGGGCTGTTGACCGAAACTTTCTGACCGGCTTTCACTTCCTTTCCGTTTACTTTCACGGCCACTACCCACTGGATGGGTTGTCCTGCCTCATATTCGGTGGCTGCCAGTTTGAACCCGAGCACCTTGAGCTTGTCTTCCGCTTCACGCTGTGAACAGTTGCCGGCCACATCGGGAATGGCCACCTTGCGGGGCCCGTCGGCATTGATGGTGAGGCTGATGATGCGTCCGGCTTTCACCCTCTCGCCGGGTTTGATGCTTTGCTCCAGAATGGAGAACGGGGCTGCATTGTAAACGTAGCCCGTGTCGGTCACTTCCACTTGGAATCCGAGTGCCTCCAACTTCTTGGTGGCCACTTCCTCGCTTTGTCCGCACACATCGGGCATCACCACCTCTTGTCCGTGGTGGGTGTAGAAATGTATGAACGTGAGGGCTCCCACCAGCAGGAGGATGCTGGTGATGATCATTCCCAAGCAGTTTCCGATGAGAATTCGGCTGAATATTTTTCTGAAAAATTGTGCAATGGTCATGTCGGTGGGTGTGAGGATGTGGCCTTGCAGGCATCGCGCTTGTGGCTTGCCTCTCGGTGTGGGCATGCGTTTGGGGCGGATGGCTGCATCTTCTCATGCAAAGTTATAAAAAAAAGAGAGAAGTGAAGGCTTTGCTGATGAAAACCTTCACTTCTCTTATGCTGTTTGCGGAGAACAATCCGCGCGAGTTCGGCTTGTGATTAGTTCTTGCCGTGAACTTCGTCGGAAACGGTCAGCTTCTTGCGACCCTTTGCGCGGCGTGCAGCCAATACGCGGCGACCGTTAGCCGTCTGCATGCGCTGACGGAAACCATGCTTGTTGTTTCTCTTTCTGTTGTGCGGTTGGAATGTTCTTTTCATTTTCGTTATGCTGTTTTTTTGTTGATATACATATCATTCGTTGCGAGAAAGGTCAGCACCGTCGCTCCATGCCTCACGGCTTTGTCTTTGAAAGGCACCTTCACGCTTCGGGGTGCAAATTTAGGCATTCTTTTTGACGTGGCAAACTTTTTGGTCTTTTAAATGCTTGTTTGTTGCTGAAAACCCTTTGTTTGGAGGCTTTTTGCGTGCTTAGCTGCGTGTGTTAGCCGATTCTTGTGGACTTGCGTGGTGATTTTCTCGCCGTGGGGCTTATCCGTTGAATCTCTTGCTTTGCTCGGCAATGAGCTCGGCATCGTCGAAGTAGTTGATCTTCATGGCCCGGCGCACATCGCTCAGTGTGTCGGCGGCCACGGCACGGGCTTCTTCGCAGCCTTTGCGGAGCATTTCGTAGACGGCAGGGATGTCTTTTTCAAATTCTGCGCGTCGCTGGCGGATGGGCTCCAGCTCTTCCTGCAGAATGTTGTTGAGGAACTTCTTCACCTTCATGTCGCCCAGTCCGCCACGTTGGTAGTGTTCCTTCACCTCGTCGAGGTTTTGGTATTCCGGCCAGTAGAGTCCGAAGTGTTCGGGACGGCAGAATGCATCGAGGTAAGTGAACACGGTGTTTCCTTCCAGATGTCCGGGGTCCTCCACGTGGATGTGCTGCGGGTCGGTGTACATTGACATCACCTTCTGCTTCACCTCTTTGGCCGTTTCTGCCAGATAGATGCAGTTGCCCAGACTCTTCGACATTTTGGCCTTGCCGTCAGTTCCCGGCAGTCGGCAGCACACGGCGTTGTTGGGCAGCAAGATGTTGGGTTCCACCAGCGTCTCGCCATAGATGTGGTTGAAGCGGCGCACGATTTCGGTGGCCTGCTCCAACATCGGCTTCTGGTCCTCACCGGCGGGCACCGTTGTTGCGCGGAAAGCCGTGATGTCGGCTGCTTGGCTGATGGGGTAGGTGAAGAAGCCCACGGGAATGCTCGATTCGAAGCCGCGCATGCCGATTTCCGTTTTCACGGTCGGGTTGCGCTGCAGTCGGCTTACTGTCACGAGGTCCATGAAGTAGAAGGAAAGCTCGCAAAGTTCGGGAATCTGGCTTTGGATGAAGATGGTAATCTTGCTTGGGTCGAGTCCGCAAGCCAAGTAGTCGAGTGCCACTTCGATTACGTTTTGGCGCACTTTCTCGGGGTTGTCGATGTTGTCGGTCAGTGCTTGCGCATCGGCGATGAACACGAACATTTTCTTGAAGTCACCTTCGTTTTGGAGTTCCACGCGTCGCTTCAGCGAACCCACATAATGTCCGATGTGAAGGCGGCCTGTGGGGCGGTCGCCTGTCAGGATGACTGTATCTTTTGCCATAAAGTCTTGGTGTGCGCGTCGAGCGAGAGAGTGAAATAACGCTTCCCGCCCGGCGTCTGGATGTTTTTACTTTCGTTGGTAATTGCTTGGCGGCATTCGGATCGTTTCTGCCGTCATGGGCTTTGCGAAGGCGCAAAGTTACTTCAAATAAGCCAAAGGGCAAGCGGCTGTTCGCAGATTTCTTGCCGGAATGCCGGCATTGCCTTAGAGCAAGGCCGGCAACTGGTAGAGTTTCGTGCCGTTTGATCCCTTCACCAATATGAGCCTCTCGCTGGGGCAGTCGCCTCCCTCGAGTGCCACTTTTACGGCTTCCACGTCGGGAAACCATCGGGCACCTTCGGCATAGGGTTGGAATTCCTCGCCCACGAGCCACACTTCCTCGCATCCCAAGCTCTGGGCTTGGGCGGCCACTTTGGCATGCTCCGAGGCTGAAGCCATGCCCAATTCGCGCATTTCGCCCAAAATCACCATTTTGTGCTTGTGGGGGATGAGTGCAAAGTTGTCGAGTGCGGCCTTCATGCTGGTGGGGTTGGCATTGTAGGCATCCACGATCAGTTCGTTGTGCGCCGTGTGCATCAGTTCCGAGCGGTTGTTGGAGGGCTGGTAGGAAGCGATGGCGTGGGCAATGTCGGTGTCCTTCACCCCGAAGTGCGCCCCCACGCAGGCGGCGGCCAAGGCATTGGTGGCATTGTAGGCCCCGATCAGGTGGGTCTGGACCTCTTGCCACTCGCCGTCTTTCACGCGGAAACGGAATTTCAGAAACGGATTGCATTCCATGGTTTCGCCTTCCACGTCGTAGCCCATGCCGGGCCTGCCGTAAGTGTAAGCCTTCAGCCCGTGGGCGATGCCTGTGAGGTGCTCGTTGTCGGCATGCAGGAAGATGAAAGCCTCCGGTTTTTCGCGCAAATAGTCGTAGAGTTCGCCTTTGGTGTGAATCACTCCTTCGAAGGATCCGAATCCCTCCAGATGGGCTTTTCCCACATTGGTGATGAGTCCGCAGTCGGGGTCGACAATCTCCGACAGAGCAGCAATCTCGCCCGGATGGTTGGCACCCGTTTCGATGACAGCCAGTTCGTGCTCCTTGCGCAGGCGGAGCAGCGTCTTGGGCACGCCGATGTGGTTGTTGAAGTTGCCTTGCGTGAAGAGCACGTTGAACTTTTCCGACAGTACGGCCGAGGTGAGTTCCTTGGTCGTGGTCTTTCCGTTGGTGCCGGTGATCTGGATGATGGGTGTTTCCAGCATGCGGCGATGATAGTTGGCCAGTTGCTGCAGTGCCACCAGCACGTCTTCCACCCAAATCATGGAGGGCTTGTCTTTCAGCTTTTCATCATCCACCACAGCATAGGAGCAGCCTTTCTCCAAAGCTTTGGCAGCAAAGTCGTTGCCATTGAATGTGGTGCCGCGCAGGGCAAAGAACAGGGAGCCTTCGGGGCAGTCGCGCGTGTCGGTCGTGATGACTGGATGCTTCCGGAAAATTTCGTAGAGTTCAGGAATGGTCATTGTCTGATAAAGCTTGCGGGTCAGCCTCGCTTCTTGTGTGGTGCATGTAGGCGGAAACGGGGCAAAACCATATTTTGTGTGGCAAAGGTAGTTATTTTTGGTCAAGGCAACGCGATGAACGAATAGTTTTCATTACTTTTGCCCACAACAAAACCCATGATTCAGCCAATAATGACACAGTCAGCAGCATATAATGCAACTTCATCCGCATCAGAGTCGTTGCATACCTCTTCCGCTTTCACGCTCAATTGCAGCGGGCGATTGTTTTCTCTTTCCCAACCTCAGGTGATGGGCATTCTCAATGTCACCCCCGACTCATTCTATTCCCCCAGCCGCAAGCAGACCGATGCCGACATCGCGGCTCGTGTGCACGAGATTCTCAATGAAGGAGGCACCATGATCGACATCGGAGCCTATTCCTCCCGTCCCGGGGCCGATGATGTCAGTCCGGAGGAGGAAATGCGCCGGTTGCGTCACGGGCTCCGCATCATCCGCGAGATAGCCCCCCAAGTGCCCGTATCGGTCGACACCTTCCGGGCCGATGTGGCCCGCATGGCCATAGAGGAAGAAGGGGCCGACATCATCAACGACATTTCGGGCAGCATGATGGATCATCAGATGTTCCGCACCGTAGCCCGCTTGGGTGTGCCATATATATTGATGCACATGCAGGGCACTCCCGACACCATGCAGCAGGCCCCACACTACGATGATGTGCGGCGAGAGGTAATGCTCTATCTGGCCGAACGCGTTGACCGCTTGCGTCAAATGGGAGCCAAGGACATCATTCTCGATCCTGGATTCGGATTTGGCAAGACGATTGCACACAACTACACGCTCATGGCCCATCTGGAGGATTTCCATGAGCTGGGACTTCCGCTGTTGGTGGGCATCTCGCGCAAGTCGATGATTTACCGTTTGCTTGGTGGCACTCCTCAGGAAGCACTTAATGGCACCACGGTGCTTAACACCATTTCGCTCATGAAGGGAGCCCACATACTTCGTGTACACGATGTGCGCCAAGCCGTTGAAGCCAAACGCATTTTTCTGGAGATGCAGGCTGATGCCGCGCTTTAATAATGGGGTGTAGTTCCACCTGTGTTATACATTAGTTGAATTTCCTCACAAATACGATCTATGCTTTCATTCGGAATCAAGGACATCATTGACATCGTACTGGTGGCCTTGCTGCTCTACTACATCTACAAACTGATGAAGGAATCGAGCTCTGCCAACATCTTCTATGGCATCCTCGTCTTTGTCGTGGTGTGGATTTTCGTGTCGCAGATTTTTGAGATGCGGCTGTTGGGAAACATTCTCGACAAGATGGTCAACATGGGCGGACTGGCCTTGATCATACTCTTTCAGGAGGAAATCCGTCATTTTTTCTCCACCATCGGTTCGCAACAGAACAAGAGTTTCATCACGCGGCTGTTTCGTCGCCGCACGCCCGAGGCGGAACATCGCGAGGACGTGATGCCCATCGTGATGGCCTGCATGAGCATGAGCAAGCAGAAGGAGGGTGCGCTCATTGTGCTCGAGCGCAATGTGGGCTTGAGTGAAATCATCAACTCGGGCGACATCATCAATGCCACCATCAACCAGCGCCTCATCGAAAACATTTTCTTCAAGAACAGTCCCATGCACGATGGGGCGATGATCATTTCCCACAAAAAGATCAAGGCCGCCGGATGCATCCTGCCCATTTCGCATGACATGACCATCCCCAAGTCGCTCGGCCTTCGTCACCGTGCTGCTTTGGGCATTTCGCAAAAGAGCGACTGCCTGGCCATCGTCGTGTCGGAGGAAACAGGAGGAATTTCGTTGGCTGAGAACGGCAATTTTCACCTGCGCCTTACAGCCGAGGAACTTGAGCGCAAGCTTTCGGCAGAGTGGGAGTGATCGGCACGTGAAGTCGTGCTGCAACTGATTCCTTCCGGTGCTTGACAAATCGCTTCGTTTGATATGTGGCTGCTGAAAGTTTGCTTTTGTTTGTGCGTAAAATCGGGCTATTTGGATAAATATCTGCGTTTGTACTTGCAGTGAGGATTTTTTTTCTTACTTTTGCAGTCACACATCCGAATATAACTACTAAACGACCTATTCAATGAAAAAGATTTTACGCCTGTTTGCGCTGACGATGCTTCTCGTGGCCCCGAGTTGCGTAATGGCACAGAGCCAGATGCGCCTTCAGTTGGCCAATGGCCAAAGTGCCGTGTATGTTTTGGCCGACAGTCCAGTGGTAGGCTTTGCCGACAGCAAACTTGTGGTGACCGTAAAGGGCGAGAGCACCCAATTTGAGTTGTCAGAAGTTCAGAAATTCACTTTTGAAGCAGTAAGCACTGGCATTTCGCAAGCTTCAGCCGAGGGCACCCTTCGTTTCGACTATTCAGATGGCCGCACCCTCCGTGTGTCGGGCGCATCGGTGAACAAAGCTATGCTTTACGATGCGGCGGGCCGTGTGGTGACCACCGCTTCCGTGCAGGACGGACAGGCCGAAATCGGCGTTTCCACATTGCCTGCGGGCGTGTATGTGCTCAAGGTGGGCAGTCAATCCTTGAAAATCACTCGTAAATAAGCAGCAATGCTGCATACTTTTTGACCAACTGCACCCTGTGGGTGCATGCATGTAAACGCTCGTTGTCAGAGCCGTTTCCCATCAGGGGGATGCTGCTTGACAACGAGCGTTTCTTTTGTGCCGATATGTGGGCCTGCATTCTATGGGAAACCTATGTATTCGTGCAATTTACAAACAATGATGCGGCGATGCCTATGTGTACTTTGCATTCCCTCCGAATTTGTGCACATGCGGGGGAGTGTGTAGTTTCATTGGCCAAGAATTCGTGTTGACTTTCATTCGCTACTGCCACGCATTTTGCCGAATCGTCACATGGGCCACTTAAGGCTTGTCGGGCTGTTCGTCGGATTCCAGTCGTTTGCTTAATTCCTTGATCTGTTTCATAGATATGGAACATGATTTGGCGATAATTTCAGGACTGACTCCGTTTTGCAAGAATGACAGAACCATTTCTTCTTCCTTCAGCCATTCCTTCAGCCATGCCTTCAGCCATTCCTTCAGCTCTGCCTTCAGCCATTCCTTCAGCTCTGCCTTCAGCTCTGCCTTCAGCTCTGCCTTTATGTATGGCATCCAAATAGTAATCTTGTGCATCCATAGCACGCCAAAGGCTTTCTTCGTAACGTTCGTTTTCTTCCTTGTTGAGTGAATGGCGTTCGGCATATTCTGCCAATGCTTTAAACACCTGCTTCAGTGAGGTGAAAGGCATCCTTTCCGGTGCTTCCATATGCTTGAGTACGTAAATCCATTTGTCAAAATTCTAGGCCCATTCACTTTTTAAGGGTACGAACCCGAAACGCGATATGGTCTCCTTAAGGTTTGTCGGGCAGTTCGTCGGATTCCAGTCGTTTACTTAATTCCTTGATCTGCTTCACAGACATGGAACATGATTTGGCGATAATTTCAGGACTGACACCGTTTTGCAAAAATGACAGAACCATTTCTTCTTCCTTTTTTGCCATTCCTTCAGCCATTCCTTCAGCTCTTCCTTCAGCTCTTCCTTCAGCTCTTCCTTCAGCTCTTCCTTCAGCTCTTC
>DAIRWG010000018.1:0-26925 GCA_036802405.1 Alloprevotella sp. | reverse complement strand
AAGCCTCGCGTCACACGATGGGCACTGTCGCGTCACACGATGGGACATTTTGCCCTTCATGCGCCCTCTGGGAGCGGAAATTCCATCGAGAATGGGCCATCTTTTGAGGATGACGCAGGCATTTTACGGTACCGCGGTAGAATTTTTACGGTACCGCGGTAGAATTTTTACGGTACCGCGGTAGAATTTTTACGGTACCGTGGTAGAATTTGAAAGAGTCTGGGAATTATTTTCACCGCGGTGCTTTGGCATGAATCAAAAATAAGAAAGTAACGACTTGGTAGTGTCGGGGCGAGTATGCGCCCCTTTGTGCGAGGGCCATATGTGGAAGCTCTTGCAGCAAGGCATAGAGGCGGTAGGCCGCATTCTTCAGTTTCTTTGTCGGATTCGAGTTCATGGGCGTCACCTTTGTTTCCTTTTCTTCGGCATTGTTTGTTTCATCCCCGACGTTGCCGACGGCTGGGGAAATCATCTCAGCCGAGTCATCTCAGCAGGGCACCCCAGCCCGTGTTGGCGCAGGATGTCCTGTTCGCGCAGCGTGAGCCACAGCGAACTGTCGCTCCATCCTGCAGCCATCATGCACTGCAGCAGTTCCTCATCGTCCTTGATCAAGTCGTGGAGCTTGCGTTTCGCCCGCGCCGGGCACACGAAGGAGAAAACCTTCGTCGCATAGTCGCGCTTGAGCACGCGGCCGATGCTGCATTTCTTCTTTCTGGTCATGATTCTGGTCAGTTCAGTGTAAGTGAAAATAATGAATAACTTTGTAGCTGCCGCAAATTTACATACTCGCCCCATCACTGTCTTGCAGCAGGAGCTTCCGCAGATGGCTACGCTCAAAGGGGCGCGCCCGTGCCTCCAGCGGGGGCCTCGGGGCAGCGTGCCTTGGCGCGGCTGCTGGAGGAACATTTGTGCGCTGCCCGAAGCTGATTGGCCTTCGTGCCGGGTGTCACGCCCTTCACCGTGGTGCTGAACACCGTGGCCGTGCCGATCTTCATCTGCACCACGATGTCGGCCGTCTGGCCGTCCGTCTGCCCGTCGGTCAGGTGGTCGTAGGCGTAGGTCAGCTTCAGCGTGTCGCCCAGCTTGAGCACCTGCTTGTCGAGCGTGGCCGTGATGCTGATGCTGCCCTTGCCCGTGTCCTCGCTGCTGCCTCCGCCGCGGGGCACGCTGAAGGAACAGATGTCGCCGCCGTCCTGGTTCTTCAGCGTGACGGTGGTCTCCGCACCGTTCTCCTCGGTCTCGGCGGAGAAAAGGGTGTTCGTCTGCAGCCGGCTGATGGCTTCGCTCACCACCGAGTTGGGCACGAGGTTTCGGCTCTCGGCGGAGAGCGAATTGTCCACGGGGATGGTCACACTGCCCTTCTCGTCGGCCTCCAGCGGGGTGTCGCCCAGCAGCAGGGCAGCGAGCTTGCCTCCCCCGCCGAAGTCCTTCCACAGGTCGAGCGTGCCGAAGGTGCGGCCCTCGGAGTCGGTGCCGTCCACCATCTGCTGCGTGCCGCAGAACTGCTTGCACTCCATCTCCGTGGCCGCCGTGCGGTAGGCAATGATCAGCCCGGGCTTGGCGTAGACGACCTGCGAGCTGCGCTGGTAGGCGAGCAGCTTGGCGATGGCCGTGGAGAGCGTGTAGTAGGCCCCCGCATCGGGCTCGCCGCAGAGGTTGTTGATGTTGATCACCGGCTCCGTGCCGGCGGAGAGCGAACCGAAGTCCTGCCAGCTGGATGCTGCGCAGAAGATGGCCTTGCGCTCGCTGTCCGTGCCCGTGAGGCTGGCCGTGAACTGGTAGGTCTTCCACTGCTTCTCGTTGATGGCGAAGGAGATGATCAGTCCGTCGGCTGCCTTGCCTTTGGCCCAGGTGGCGGCGGTGGCGGAGGCAAGGGTGTAGAAGAGGCCTTCGGAGAGTGGCTGCTCGTTGGTCACGTTGTACACCGTGGGCAGCGTGAGGTTGTCCATGCGGTATTCCAACGCCTGTCCGCGGTCGCCGGGGAAAGCTTCCGTGGACTCCGTGCCGAGGCGCAACGTGCTGCCCACCTCCACGAGGCCTTGCCCCTCCACGAATCGGTAGGAGGTGCCGCCGCTCACGAAGAGTTTGCCCGTGTGGGGCACACCGTCCTTCTGCCAGCGTTCGCTGCCGCTGAAGTACTTGTAGTACACGCCACCCTGCTGCGTGCCCTGCTGCCAGTAGGCGAAGGCACGGCGTGCGGCATCGAAAAGCACGTAGGCCGTGTTTACCATGCCCGTGTAGATGCCCTCGGCGTAGTCCTCGATGCCCTGGCGAATCATGCCGAACGGCACCACTGCTTCGGCTGCCGCCGTGGCGGCACTCAGGGCCGATGCGGCAGTGCCCTGGGCCGCGGCGGAAACCTCCGCCGCGCTTTCAGCCTGCTCCTTGGCTGCAGCGGCATCCTCGGAGGACGTCTGCGCCAGTGTGAGGGCTTCGGCGCTCTGCGTGGCGGCGGACGTGCTGGCCGCGAGGGCTTCCGCTGCCTTCGCTGTGGCTTCCGATGCAGTGGTGCTGGCCGCACTGGCCGTGGCTGCCGCGCTCTGTGCTGCGGTCTGGGCCGCATTGGCCGTCTGTATGACGGACGACAGCGTGCTCTGGAGGTTCTCCACCGCCGTGCGCCGTTCGTCCTTCTCGGCCTTCACGAGGTCGGCAGCGGCCTGGCGGATGGCGGCGGCCTGTGCCGGGGTCATCACGCCTGCTGCCGCATCGCTCAGGCATGGCACGCTGAGGTCCACCACCTGGTCGGCCGTCTGCCCGTCGGCGGAGGGCACCGTGAAGCGCAGGTCAACGCCCGTGGCCGAGGCACGCCAACTCAGGTTGTCGGCCGTGAGCGTCTGCCCCAGTACCTGCAGGATAGATACAAGGAGGCCGCCGACACGGACATTCGTGTTGGCAGCCTCCTGCTGTTCGTCGCGGATGGCCGCGGCTTGGGTTATGAGGGTTTTGTCCATAGCTGTTCCTTTAATGTCTGATGGTCAATAATGCAAAGGTAAGGGCCATCTGCACGACCATAAAAGACGCTGCACCCTGTCCGTAATACGCACAAAAAAACCCGCCGCGGTTCCATCACGGACGGCGGCGGATTCTGGTCCGCCCTTCCAGTGCGGACACCATGGAAATATATATATCTAACTATGACTTGGCTGCTGCGGCCTCACGGAAGGCTTCAGCCACGGCGTAATTATCGACAAAAAAAATGGTTTCAAGTTCGGGAGGGTGGCTCAATCCTCCTGCGGTTCGGGTTCCGGCCCGTGCTCGTCTTCGAGCACCTGCTCGCGGAAGGGCTTCACCGCGCGCTTTGCCACCACAATCGTGTGGTTCAGACGGGCCACAAGCTCCTCGGCCTCGCCGATGGTCAGCGAGAAATCGGCTTCGGAGTCCTGGATGTCGTTGCACGTGTCGAGCGACACGCTGATGTTCACGTCGGCAATGAGGTGGTCATTCTGCGCAGGGCGGTGGATGACATTCACGGATGTCTTCAAAAATTGATACATGGTCTTATTCGGGATTTTGGGTGAGGTTGGACATTTCGGGTTCAATGGGAGTGGCATCGGAGGATTGCGAGGTTTCAATCTCCCGCAATTCACGGGAGTACCACAGTTTCAGTGCACGCATGGCATCGGCATGCCGACGCACGCATTCGGCAAACTGTTCGCGCGCTGCACCGGTCAAGTGCTTGGTGGTGCGCTCGAACTGGGCCACGTCGGCCTCCGTCTGGGCTATGCGCCGACGGGCATTGAACACATACTGTTCGCAGTCGCGCGACAGCTTTTCCACTTCCGTGTGGTAGAGGCGCTGCGCGGTGTTGCGCTGGTCGTCTATCCTGCGGCGCATGCCGGAATAGAGTTCGTAGAGCTCATCGAAATTGTGGGCATGGATGCTGGGTAGTTCTGCCACGAACATGTCGTCCAGCACGTTTCGGAGCGTCTGCGGGGTCTGTGCTTCGTGTTCACCGTTCATTCCGCACCTCCTTCCTTCATCTGCCGGAGCACCGGCACCAGCAGCTGGATGCCCAGCATCAGTTCCACGGAGGCCCAGCCGTAGGGATGGGACGGAAGTGCCGCCGTCAGCACGGCGAAGGAGAGCAGAAGGCCCGAGGCAACGAGGCAGGCTGCATGTCCCACACTCATCGGGCACTCCATCCAAAACGAGAGCTGACTGCATGGACGCGACAGGAAGTCACGTACCTGCTCCAGCAGCAGGGCCGGAAGGTTCACCGAAACCGGACGGCCCAAGGTTGCATTTGTTCTTGACATAGCTTGTATGTGTATAAATACGAAAAAAGGTTCAGCTACCCGATGTCAAAACCTAAATGCAAGGGTTTGCCAAGTCCATTACAGACAGGGCACGGGACTGAACCTAGTTCGTGTAAATGATAATCTTATGTGGTCACGCGAAGCTCCTATTCGATTCCTTCAGAAATGAAAAATCCGCCTCGGCGCTTGAGGCTGGGCGGGCTCGCGGCCCTTGCATTGTTTTGTTTTGACACTGCAAAAGTACGGCCTTCCGAGTGAACATCAAAAAAAAAACATTAAGAAAACTTAATAGCGAAAAGATTTTTTTCGGCTGGGTACGAAAAGCCCCGTCATCGGGGTGATGGCGGGGCTCTGACGAGATTTATTCGGAAGATGGGATTTTCAAGCAGTACACCACCTCCACTTCGCCGTCCTTCAGCGGATCCGGCCAACGATCCTTGGCAAGGTTGTCCTTGATTTGGCTGATGGAGGCAAGCACATCGCTTTTCAGCTCCTCCAAGGTGCTGCCTGCTCCGTAGATGCCTTCACAGTTTTCGCTGTAGGCATCATACAGGTCTTTCGTACGTTCCACGGTCATTACTATGCGTCCCATTGTTTGTCATATTTGTTTCTATGCTGCAAGGATAGCGAATTTTCCAATGATAGCAAAATGAATGGCAATATTTCTACGATTTCGGCGAAATGATCTCCGGCACACCCACGTCTGCCGTCCACGTCACGGTCAGCGTACACGCGCACCGCTCCGCCGCGCGGTCGGGATGGGTGTCCGTCTGGGTCAGCACGGGATGCGGACGGTGCGACGTGCCCAGCAGCAGCTGCGTGCCGTCAGTCAGCGTCAGGCGGTAGGCCGTGGGCTCGGACGGAGGGACGATGGCGCACGGCAGCATGGCCGTGAGCTTCGCGGTGTACAGGCGGATGCCGTCGTCGCCCACCGCATCGCTCACCTCCAGCGAGGAGAGGCCCACGGTGGAGATGCGCTCCCACGGCACGAAGTAGTCGATGGCCACCTGCCGCGTACGGCGCAGCTCATGGGCCAGCGCCAGATGGCAGGCCGCGGTGCGGTCGATGCTTCGGATATATCGGATCATGGCTTCTTGGGGTTTTCGGGTTCTTCGGGCGATTCTTCGTTCACCACCTCGGCCTCCTGGATGTAGCGTGCCTCCAGCTTGCGGGCCTTCTCGAGGATGCCGGGCACCACCTTGAAACCGGCCACCGACGGGTCTGCACTGATGGTGAACGTCTGGGGTACGATGAGCGAATAGTCGGGGCCCACGTTGTCTTCCTTGTCGAGCAGCGTGCCCTTCAGATAGGTGGCAGTCACAGAGGCAAATGCCTTGGGGTCGTCGGCTTCGCGGGCCATCTGCCAGCCTTCCTCGCACCGCTGGCGGAAGAGCCAGCGGTCGTAGTCCTTGGTCAGACGGTTGAGGTTTCCGAGACAGATTTTGATCAGGCGCACGTCCTCGTAGGCCTGCGTCACGCCCACACCGTGCCGCTGGCGCAGCTCATGCACGATGTCCGAGTCGGCCAAACGCGGATTCTGGAGCCAATAGGCATACAGCTCGCGCAGACGCAGCATCCGCTGCTGCACGCTCTCCGGAAGACGGGCAGCCTGCATCTCCTCCACGGAGGCCAGCAGGTAGCGCTGTGTGCGCTCCACAAGTTTGTCGGTCATTGGGATTCTGTATTGGTTCTCAAAAAACAGGGCCTGCTGACCGCTTCCCGCGTGGGGATGCGGTGCAGGCCCCGGAATGGTTCAGGATCTGGCAACGCGGATGCCTTTCTCCTCGAGCAGGGACTGGAAGTCGGGCTTGAATGTGCCGCCGTTCTGCACGATGAGGTCTACACGTTCCTGGATGGCAGCGAGCTTGGCCTCAATCTCGGCTCCGCTGGTGAGTTCGGCGAGCTTGCGCACGTTCTCGCTCACATACTTGCGGGCGGCACTGATGGCCTTGGCCGCTGACATGGGGTCGGGTGCGGCATCGGTAGGTGCGGATTCGGCCTCCGAGGATGGGGCATCTGAGCTCCAATGGTCATAGCGATCCCAGTTCTGGCGGTAGCGATCATCGAGCTCCTTGAGCTGCACGAGCAGTTCGTAGCGGTCGCACGGCTGCTTGTCGGCCATGCCTTGCAGGGTGGAGAACACCTGCTTCATGCGGAAGAACACGTCGGCATTCTCGTCATAGAGGGCACGGATGTCGTCGGGCAGCTTGTCGTGGTCGGCACGACGGCCCTTGTATTGGGCTTCCGCAGCAGGGTCGGCATCGGTGTCAGCCACTGGGCTTCCGTTCTGGATGTCCGCTTCAGCCTGAGGCACCACGGTGCGTTCCATCTGTGCCACCTCACGCTGCGTGAGGCCGTCCAGACGGATGCGCAGGTACTTGCGCAGCTCGTGCTCCACGATGCCGTCATAACGGTCGGGAAATCGGCAGGCGTTGCGGTAGAGCCACTGGTTGCGGTTGAATTTCAGCAGGAGTTCCGCGCCATGGGCCGTGTCACGTTCCGAGGGGGCAGATTGCACCCAGTCCTGCATATCCTTGGTGAGTTGGTCGTCCATCATGGTCGGGGTCATTCTGTAGAGGGTTCGCCGGTGGCTCCGCTGAGGTCGCCGTCGTCGGCGGTCTCGATCTTGCCGGGATAGAAGGGAGCAGGGTAGATGTCGGTGGCCTCGATCTCGATGTCGGTGCCGCCGTTCGTGCTGGTGCCTTCGCCGGTGGAGCCCTTGGGCTTGCTCACGGTGTTGAACATTTCGTTGCCGAGCACGCGGAACTGGCCGTCGCGCTGCTGCACGAGGTAGACGATGTCGTCGTTCACGGCCAGTCCACAGAATGCGGCTGCCTCGGCTGAGGTGCCGGGATAGGAGGCCGTGAGCTTGTTGAGGAAGGTGCACGAGGGCTGCTCGCCCTGGGTCTCCCATTCCACGTTGCCTTTGTTCAAGGTGAGGTCGATGCGCTGCCACTTCTTGTCGGAGGCCAGCGTGAAGTCGCCTTCGTAGGTGGCGAGCTTGGCGGTCTGCACCGATTCGCCGCTCACAGCGGGGAGCTTGGGCCACTTCACGATGTCGCGCTTGGCTATGTAGTACACGCGGTCGCGGATGCCGGGTATCACACGGGTGCCCTGGCAGAAACGCAGGCTCTCGTAGGGTGCGCTCTGGGCGCACGGGTTGTTGTTTTGTGCCATAGGGATTGACTGTTTTTCGGTTGGCGGATTAAAAGGTGAAGGTCTGCGCCATGACGCGAGGCCTTCACCTGTCGTTCACACCCGCATGGGCCTACTCGGAAGCAAGCTTGGCGGTGAAGAGCATTTCCTTGCTCACGGTCTGGAACTGCACGCCGAAGGCCATGGCAGCCTCGAGGGTGAGCATCCACGAACTATACTTCTCGATGGCGAGGGTCTCGCCGGGATTCTGGCCGGCACCGTAGCCGTAGACGAGGTTGTTCTGCGGAGCGATGTGGATGTAGGGAGAGCCCTTCTTGGAGGCCATCGGGCAGAATTCCCAGAGGTTGTCGGTGCCTTCGAGGTAGGTCTTCTTGAACTCCTGGTTGTAGGGGAGCGCACCGTGGAGCAACTGGTAGTTGCGGTTATAGGCCATGTATTGGTCCTTCGTGCAGTAGATCTTCACACGCTGGCCCTGAAGCTCGTCGTCGGCTGCATCGTAGATGGAGTTGAACGTGTCGATGGCGTTCGTCTCGTCGATGGCGGCACTGAGCTCAAGGTAGTTGCCCTTGTCGGATGCAATGTTGCCCGCGGTGATCTCGGTCTTCGTGATGGTGTCGAAACCGTTGAAGAGATCCTTGGTGGTGTCGCCGCTTTCATTGCGCACTGCACCCCAGATGGCCATGTTGAGCTTGCGGCCCAGCTTGCCGGCCACGAGCATGAGGATGCTCTTGTTGATGTCCACATTCTTCAGGCCCTCGCCCTTGGTGACGAGCGAACCATAGATGGTACCCCATACGTCGTTGGGGTCGAAGTCGTAGGCACAGTTGCCGAGATACACCTCAAGGGTGCGCGGAGTGATCTTCCAATCACCGTTGGCCTTGCGGGTGTTCTTGTAGGGACCGAGCTCGGCATCGCCGTCAAGCTGGCCGAGCACCACGCGACCCATCAGGCCGGGCATGCCGCGCATATGCTGCAGGGTGGCCTGTGCACCGGTCACGGGCATGATGAGCAGGTCCTTCTGGTAGCGGACGGCACTCTTCTGGAGGTCGCCCAGGGTGGTAATCTGTTTTGCCATTTTTCCTGTTTTTTTTAGATGATGTCTTCAAACTTGCGGTAGAACTCGGCTGCTTCTGCTCCGGGAAGGGAGTCGGAAGCATTGGCCGGATCCACATCCTGGGTGTCAGCCCCGTCTTCTTTCTGCAGTTTCTTGTTTTCTGCCTCCAGGGCAGACAGACGGGCCTCGATGGCCTCCAGCTGCTCGGCGGTAAGGCTCACGCGGCCTTCATTGTCGGCTTCGAGGTGCTCGCCTTCGATTTGTGCGGCTGCGCAGACGAGGGCGCAGGCGATTGGTTTGGTTTTCTTGTCCATTTCTTTCTCTTCGTTTGATGGGTTTGGCTTCTGCTTCGGGGAGAAAATGGCCTTGAGCTTCTCCAGCAACGTGGTGGCTTCACTTTCCGCCGTCGGACACGTGCGTCCGCCTGTCGGACATCCGTGTCCTTCAGGGCTTGCCTCTTCGGGAATGGGGAGGCCACACGCGGTGAAGTGCTCCTTCATGCTGGCAGAGAGTGGCTGGGGTGCATCGCCGGCCTCTTCGAGAATCTCGTCCACGAGACCGAGCTTCAGGCATTCATCGGCGGTCAGCCAGCGTGCCTCGGCCATCACGGTGGCCATCTCCTTGGCGGTGCGGTGTGTGCGCAGGGCGTAGATGGAGGCGATGAGTTCGTCGATGGTGACGAGCTCTGCCTTCGTCTTCAGTATCTCGAGGATGGCGGCCTCCAGCTGTTCCTCATTGTAGGAACCCCACGTTTCCATCCATCCCGAACACTTGTGCACGAGCATCATGGCGTAGCGGCTCATCACGATCTTCTTCGCGCCCATGGCGAGAATGGTGGCAGCCGAAGCCGTCATGCCGTAGATGTACGCCGTCACGTTGCCATGATCGAGGAACTGCTGACGGATGTCGAGTGCCGTCTGCACATCTCCTCCATAGGAATTGATGCGCACGTCCACTGGTTTCCCGTCCATACCCGCCATTTTCTGCTTCACGTAGCCTTTCGATATCGGATAACCGATGGTCGAGTCAATGTCGATGTGATAGAGTTTGTGCATTGGTTTGTTGGTGTTGGTTTGATGTTCAAAGCAAAGATACATCCTCTATATAAGGGGCGCAAAAGACCGCAAACGCTCCGCCATCGGCCCTTCCGGCCCATAGCGGGGCCATCCCTTGAACTGCTGAAAGCCAGCCTCGTGAGTCACAGAAACGGCACGAAATTGGCCATTTATTGCGTCCTTTGCGGTCACCATTTTCCATCTGTACTTGATTCCCAATGATTTAAGGCCCGACCTGCACGATTTTTATTCGGTTTGCCACCTTTCCCAGCCCCCAGTGCCCTACGCCGCGCGCCTCATTACCTCAGACCGAAAATGCGGTATATGCAGGGCCGGAACCGTAACGGGCCGTACCCATGGGATGCGGGGAAATGAGTTCGGGAAAATAAAAAACGCCCCACTCCGAAGAGCAGGGCGCTACCAAAAACAAGATGATGAAATGACTGTGAATTAATTTTCTGTAGAGGTGGCTGGTGCTTGTTCGATACGGTCTGCAGCCTGGTTTAGCTGTGCCGCCATATCGCGGAGTGCATCCGTCAGCTGGCGATATTCGCTTGCTTTGAATTCGGCAGGCTTTCCGTTCACCATATAGCCGTGCAGGCGTTGCAGAAGCCAATTGCCTGATCGTCCGAAATATTTCCGGGCAATGCCCGAGAAGTTGAGGTATTCGCCCACATCTATCAGTGTGAGCCAAGCGGAACCAGCCTTGTCTTCGGAAAGGATGGCCCGAGCCTTGTCTATTGCAGTTTTGTTATCCATGTTCCCTTGGTTAATGTTTCCTCCCACGAGGGGAGGAAACTTGTTTAATCGTCAATCAGACTTTCCCATATTGCGATGAGCCTTTCGGCTTCATCTTTTACAATCTGTTGCCTTGCGGTTCTTTTCAGTTCCTCGAGCATCACAATGGTCTGAGCAGCGATAATCTTTTCTTTCTTGGTCATTTCATAAACACCTCCTTTCTTGTTTTTGGTACTGCAAAGATAATAAGAAATAATGTATTGAACAAGAGTTTAATAAGAAATCTTTTATTATTCGCTTCCACTCGTGGTGACGAGCAGCGTCTGATGCTGAGGAAACCGCTCGCACCCTATATATAAGGTGTCGAAGGCATCGCTCCCGTCCGTACGTCCTTCCAGCTTGTCCTCCTCGGTCTCGGCCAGCTTCTCACCGCGTTTGTCCTTCTTCCCGTTGAAGACTCCTGCAGTCTGGATGCTGACGAGCAGGTCAGAATTGTTCGCCTCGTTGAAGAACGGCATGAGGCGGGCCTGTCCCTTGAATCCCCGGTTGATGAGAAACATCTTCTCCATATGCTGCATGGGTGCCCCGATATACACCGGGCGCACGCGCCATCCATGGAGTGAGAGCTGGTGCTTGATTACCCAGATGAAGTCCTGGTCGTTCACCGCATAGTTAGAACCAATGGCTGTGGCATCATAGTACACGATCACTTCATGCAGGGGGAGTGGACGGTAATAGTTGCAGAAGTCGTCCACCAGTTCCGGCAGTTTCCGGTCGAACTTCACGAAGAAGCTCTTCAGCACATTGAGACGGCGGCGCGATTCATCCACCTGACCGACCACGAGCCAGTTGATGTTGCTGTTGTAGTCGAAGGAGATGCAGAGCGGACGCTCACGCTGCACATCGCTGTCCAGTATGCAGGTGTTCCGTGCCTCACCGATGGCCTTGAAGTCATAGCCCATCTGGTCGAGCCGTGAATTGTCCGTAGCCGTATACTTGTGGCTCGGCAGCATGGAGGAATAGAATCCGTCCTTCAGGATGCTGATGGGCTGGCACAGGATGGAAGTGCGGAACACCATTGGCGTGAGGTCACGCTTCATCTGGCGGATCCAAGCTTCGCCAAGCACCTCGATGTTGGTGAGCGAGGAATAACGACGGTAGAGCGTGGCCCGGCTGCGCAGTGAAGAGAGCATGCGCTGCACTTCCTTCAGGTGGCGTGGCAGGTAAGCAGTCTGGTCCCCGCGCTGCATGCGATCCCGGGTCTGCCATTCTTCTGCCACCAGCGCCTCGATGGTCTGGATGAGCTCCGTGTCGCAGTCCTGCTCATAGCGCATGAACCACGAGCCGGTCTTGGTGACCGGCATATCGGATGTGATGAGCATCCCGTGATGGAAGGGGAGATCACCGAATTCTCGTTGCTGACCACGGTTGGCAGGAAATGTTTCATCCTTCAGACGCTCGAAGTCCACGAACTTGGCTTCATCGATGTCCACGAAATCGAATCACTTGGAATTGGACGTGCCCACACGATTCTGCGAAATGAGGCGTGTAGGTCTGCATTTCATCGGTTTGGCAAAGCTTGGCAAGACAAAATATGGTTTGGCGGCATGACCATCACGGGGGCTGATGCCAACAAACTCTATCAAGACCATCTTGTCACAGGCTACGATAGCAACAAGAAACCCATTGTGGATGACACCAAGAATTCCTTCTCTACCACTTGGTTCCTCCAGCAACCGGGTAACCGGGTCGATGCCAGTATAGAGAATTGGATGCTCCAACCTCTGGCCGGACTCACGGGCGTGAACATAGTTCCTGCTGTAGGCTCTCCGTTGCTCCATGCAGGTTCGTTCAACGGTGTCAACTCCACTTGGTTCGATCAGGTTGGCTTCATCGGAGCCTTCGGCACGGAAAATTGGACTTTGGGCTGGGCAAACTTCGACCCGCAGCATACGGATTATTGACCCGCAGAATGATGAACGCCATGTCTGGGCGTTCGTATCATGAAGGAAAGGCGTGCTCGGGTACCTCGCGAACACGCTTCCTTCTGTAATGACGAAGCCGTGAGAATGCAGAAAGCATCCTCACGGCTTCGTGTTAGTGTTTCGTTAAACGTATTCGTGGCAACACCCGTGTTGGGCAGCTGCCTTAGAATTCGCTGGTGAAGTGGAACTTGATGTGCTCGAAGTCCTGCTGCGCCATTTGCAGCACATAGCCTGAATCGGCAAGGAAAACATCGCGCCCGTCGCGATCCTTGGCCATATACTGGTACTTGCGCTTCTTGAAGTTTTCGAGCTCTGCTTCGTTATCGCTTTCGATCCAGCAGGCTTTGTAGAGGTGAACGGGTTCCCAACGGCATTTGGCGTTGTACTCGTTTTCCAGGCGATACTGGATCACCTCAAACTGAAGTTGGCCAACGGTGCCGATGATTTTCCGTCCGTTGAACTGGTTGACAAAGAGCTGTGCCACGCCTTCGTCCATGAGTTGCTCGATGCCTTTGTTGAGCTGCTTCGTCTTCATGGGGTCGGCATTCTCGATGTATTTGAACATTTCAGGCGAGAAGGAAGGAAGTCCACGGAAGTGCAGCTGTTCGCCTTCAGTCAGCGTGTCGCCAATCTTGAATATGCCGTTGTCGGGCAGTCCGACGATGTCGCCTGGCCAAGCTTCGTCGATGGTGCTTTTGCGTTGGGCCATGAACTGGGTGGGCGAACTGAAGCGCACCGTCTTGCCGTTGCGCACGTGCAGGTAGGGCTGGTTGCGCTGGAACCGACCTGAACACACCTTGCAGAAAGCGATGCAGGAACGGTGGTTGGGGTCGATGTTGGCTGTAATCTTGAAGATGAAGCCCGTGAACTTGGGTTCCTCGGGATGAACCATACGTTCTTCAGCCTGCACAGGACGTGGATTGGGCGCAATCTTCACGAAGCAGTCGAGCAGTTCCTTCACGCCGAAGTTGTTGAGTGCAGATCCGAAGAACACGGGGGCCACATCTGCATTGAGGTAGTCCTCGTGGGCGAATTCGGGATATACGCCATCCACCAGCTCAAGATCATCGCGAAGTCGCTTGGCATCTTGTTCGCCCACGTGTGCTTCAAGTTCTGTGGAATGGATGTCGACTTCCACTTTTTCTGTCACTTTCTGCTTGTCGGCTGCAAAGAGGTTGAGCTGCTTCTCGAAGATGTTGTAAACGCCCTTGAACCGTGCACCCTGGTTGATGGGCCAGGAGAGTGGACGCACCTTTATCTGTAATTCTTGCTCCAACTCGTCGAGCAGGTCGAAGGGATCCTTTCCTTCGCGGTCCATCTTGTTGATGAAGATGATGACGGGGGTCTTGCGCATGCGGCACACGGTCATGAGTTTGCGCGTTTGCGCCTCAACGCCTTTAGCTGAGTCCACCACAATGATGGCTGAATCGACGGCTGTGAGCGTGCGGAAGGTGTCCTCTGCGAAGTCTTGGTGACCCGGTGTGTCGAGGATGTTGACCTTGTAGCCTTCGTAGTCAAACTCCATGACGGAAGTCGTAACGGAGATTCCACGTTGTTTTTCGATTTCCATCCAGTCGGAAGTGGCGGTTTTCTTGATCTTGTTGTTCTTGACCGCACCTGCCACCTGTATCTGACCACCGAAGAGAAGTAGCTTTTCTGTCAATGTGGTCTTACCGGCATCGGGGTGGGAGATGATGGCAAATGTGCGTCTGCGTTCGATTTCTGTATTCATAGTTTTGCTTGGTCTATGGGAATGTGTGGGCGTGCGGCTTGCTGGGTTTCAGAAGCTGAAATGGTGGCGCAGCAAGCTGTAGCAGTGGAGAATTAGAACTCCAAAGGTTCTTTCTTGTTCTTGAAATAGTAGTCGGAGAGTTGTCCGAGGAAGGTGGAAATCTCGCCGACGGCTTTTTGCGTTTCGGTCGACACTTCGCGTTTCTGCAGCCTAAGCACCATCACGCCGTAGAGGGCATCGAAGCAGATTTCCATTTCCGTTGGCTCGCTGGCCGAGGGCGTTTCGGACTTATTGTGGCCCTGCTTGCTGCGAAGCTCCACGATGTAGGGCAGCACTTTGTAGTACATCTGGCGATAGTAGGGGAAATGGGAAGAATCAATGAGTTGGTGATTGAGTTCTTCCAATTCCTGCAGAATGTTTTTGCAGATTTGCAGATGGCCGTGCAGGCGGATGCCTTCAGCAAGCATCATGCGGCAGAGGTCGGCATACCAGATGGCCGTTTGCTTCATTGCTTCGGGCGTGAGCTGAAACTTGCTGACGTATTCCCGTACAATGCGTTCGGCATCGCAGTCGTAAGCGCGGCAGATGTCCTCCACTTGCCACATGTAGAGCAGAAATTCTGCCCGGTTCGTGTCTTTGAGTTTGTTGGCGATGATCATGGGCTGTGGAGTTTAGAAGAGGGAAAGATTGAAGAGGGTGGTGGCTGCGTAGATGATGGAGGCGGAGAGCACGATGACACCGATGGTGCGGTTGAGCCGCATGATGCCTCTCACTCCGAAGTTGCTTCGCATCTTGTTGATTACGTAGGTCAGTCCAAGCCACCAGAGCATGGCTCCTGTGACGATGGACAGATAGCCGATGCATTGCCCGAACCAATTGCCGGGAATGACGAACGTGAGCATGTTGAACAACGCGATGAACAGGAATATGATGAGCGGGTTGGACAACGTCACGAGGAAGGCCGTTGTGAAGTTGTGCACCAAGGTGCCCTTGCTTGTTGAGGTGGGGCGGAAGCTCTTTCGGGGATCGGTTCGGTACATGTAGATGCCGAAGATGAAGAGCATGATGCTGCCCACAAGCTTTAGCCAGAACACATTGTCCTTGTTGTCAATGAAGTCCATCACGAATGACATGCCGAGTCCGGTCATCAAAGCGTAGATGATGTCGCTCAGGGCGGCACCGGCACCCGTGACAATGCCGTAGATGCGTCCTTTCTGCATAGTTCGTTGTATGCACAGTATGCCCACGGGCCCCATGGGGGCAGAGGCTATGATGCCCACCAGCAGTCCTTTCAGCATGAGAAGGAAGGGGCTGGCAAATTCAGCGAAAATATTTTGCATGATTATTTTGATGCATATTTAACGTAGCAAAGTTAACAGATTCTCTTTGATGGGCCAAATTTTACTCCTAAAAAGCCTTGCGACGGGCGCGAATGCTGTGTGGCAAACAGAGGAAAGCAATGCTTGCTGTACAAAAAAGGGGGAACTGGCATCCAAGGTGAAGGACACCAGTTCCCGATCAATTAGGAGTCTGAGGGTGGAAGTCCTTAGCCGATTGCGACCAAGTGTTCCGTCCTGCAGCAAAGGTGGATGGAGGTGGCAGTTATCTCAGCTTGAAGGAGCTGGTGCTGCCGTCTTTCAGAGTGATGCGTACGATGCAGTTGGCCTGACGGTGGAAGAGGGGCAGTTGTACGGTAGCTTGCCCGTCCATTTTGGCATGGAGCAGCGTGCGTCCGTCGGTCGAGAACATCTCCACCAGGCTGATGCCTTGTGTGGCTTCCACTTTGAGGGCATGATTGCTGCTTAACGACACTCTCACTTGCTTGCCGCTTGTGGTGTTGGCATCGGTAGCTTCCTCGATGCGGCTGACCACAGGATGTGTGGTTTCGCTCTCGTTCTCCACAATCTCGTAGATGGCGGGGGCCGTGTTGCCCGTCCACTTGATGCGCATCATGATGGCATTGGGCTGGTCGGTCATGTCAACGTTTTCGATGGAGGATGTAAAGCCTTGGGCTTCGGTCCAATCCTGGCCATCTGCGCTCAGTTGGATGGTGGCATGGGCGGTGGTGGAAGGATCGTTGTAGAGCGTGACGCTGCGCAGCGATTTCAGTTCCTGAAAGTAGTAGGTCAGTGCATTCTTCTGGGCATTGGCCGTAGATGTGGAGGCATTGGCATCGCATACTTCCGGAAGCAGGGTTCCCGAAGCATCGGAGCAACGCCCCTGGGTGAAGGCGCCTTCGCCGTTCACTTCGATTTCGTAGAGGCGGAGCCACTTGCTGGTGTTTGCCTGCGTGAGGTAGAGGCGAACGTAGAGGGCTTCCTTGCCTTCGCCATCGAAGTCGCAGGCGGCCACTTCATCCGAAATCTGCTTCACCTGTGGAAGGCTCATCTTGAAGTCGGTGCTTTGCGTGCCCTTCACCTTGAGATTGGTCCAGGTCTTGCCATCAGCAGAAATTTGCACTTTACCGACATTCATGTAGTCCTGATTGGTGAGTCCCATGCCGATGCGCACGAGGCGGATGGGCTGCTTTTTGCTCAGCGTAAGTGTGTAGGCATCGCCGTTCTTCTGGTTGCGGTTGAGGCAGACGAAGGTGGAGTAGTTCTTGTCGGTCATCTTGTCCTTGGTCATGCCGTTCCAGATGTTGCCATCGGGGATGGTCGTTTCTTTCACCTTGGTCTGCTCGGGCAGGGTAATGACAATGGACTTGAGTACAAGCTTCAGCGTGGTGGGGGCATCGTTGTCGTTGACCACGGCCACGTAGCGCACATAGCCTTCGGGCGTGGTGGACGTGGAAGTGATGCGGGTCCATTCCTTGCCGTTCTCACTCATCACGATGGTGTGGTTGGCCAACAGCGTGTCCGACACGGTGATGTTGCTTACCAACGTGGGCTCAGTCAGCTTGGTGCCGATGTATTCGCCCTTGTGCAGGGTGAAGGGTGTGGCCTGGATGATGGAAAG
This sequence comes from Alloprevotella sp., assembly GCA_036802405.1. GTDB lineage: Bacteria > Bacteroidota > Bacteroidia > Bacteroidales > Bacteroidaceae > Alloprevotella. Next base: position 9,991 of record DAIRWG010000018.1, on the reverse strand, counting down.
CTTGGTCGTGCCCGACATGCGGGCCTTCAGGCCTTCCACATTGCTGAAACTCTCATGCGATTTCTGCGCAGGCTGTGCTTCAAAGGCTCCGTTCATGGCCTGCTTCTTGAGGTAGTCGATGAACCCTAAGAGGTGGAGCTGCGAGGGCTGCGATGGACGGACCGAAACGCTGATGTTGTTGCCCATGCCTTCAAGCGCGTAGGCCTTGAATTCTTCGGCTGTGGATAGTGATTCCACTTGCTTCACTTCGGCTATGTATTTGTTCCACAAGGCTTCGTCGAGCTGTTTGTTGTCGGCAGCTGTGCGGAGCAGTCCGTCTGTCACATCGGCCATGCAGCGGAGCTTGAGCAGCCATGGGGCCAAGTCGTTGTAGAGCAGGCGCTCGCTCTCGCTCTGCGAATCCTTCATGCGGATGAGCACATCGCAGTTCTCACGGATTTCGGCCATTGTGGCGCAGAGGCTGGTGGCATCGCCTTGTGATTTGTAGGCGCTGATGAGTTGGTTGAGTTGCTCGGGGTCATTGTAGCGCAGGTAGCTGGCCAGGAACTTGTAGGCCTTCTGGGCTTCCTCATTGCCTGGTAGAACGGCCTTGAAGGAGGCCTCCCACGATGACTGGTTGGAGAATTTGGCATTGTTCCAGGCATAGTCGGCCACTGAGAAGAGGGCGGTTTTCGACACTTCGCCTTCCTGCATCGGATTGCTTACGATGCCGAGTCCGTTGTTGAGTTGGGCCGGGAGCTTGGCATCGCCGTTGACGGCTGGCAGATCGTAGAAGTTGGAGTACATGTCCATTGGGTAAATCTGTCCGTCGGCATTGTCGTTGCAGGGATAGTTCCACCACCATTGTACGTTGCGTCCGAGATCGGTTTTCACCGTGTTGAGGTCTTTGCTGTTGGGCACGCTCCACACGCCTTCACCGGTGGTGTAGATGGTCACATAGCTGGGCGTGGAGGCCAAAGCCCCGAAGAAACGCTTGCGCACATCGGCTGAGGCAAAGTTCGAGCAGTAGACCTGTGGCACGAAGTGCAGCGGACGCACGGTGTCGTTGGGCTCGGCTGTGGGGGTGTTGTACTTCTTCTCAAGTGCTTGCTGCAACTGGGTGAGGTGGTCGGCATTTGCCTTGAGGTCGGCATCGCTTTCGGGTACGCCTACATCATCGACGAACACGGCGAATTGGCGAACACCGAGATTGTACATGCTGGTGTATTTCTGCATGATGTCGTTGACCACCGTGCTGCTGTAGATGAAGTCGTTGCCCGGATGAATAGCCCAGATGAAGTTGACCTTCGTTTGGTGCGACATGTCGGTGACCTCCTTGAACATGTCCTGTGAGAGCCATCCGTTCTTCCTCTGTTCATTGGTGATAGAGGTCGGGTAGGGCTTCTGCCAGTAGTCGGAGTGATAGGGGTCGCTCTTTGCGCCATAAAGGTAGGTGTTCATCTTGTAGCGCATCATGAAGCGCATCAGGTCCTTCTTCACATCGATGGAGTAGGGGTAACCGTAGTACCCTTCCACCAGTCCTCGGCTCTTCTGGTCGGCATAGTCATAGATAACGGCAGGCGTGAGCTGCTGGGGGCCATTGTCGAGAATTTGTTCCAGACTGGCCAAGGCAAAGAAGGTGGCATCGGTGTTTTCGCCAAGGGCCACGATGTCGGCATGACCGGTGTTGGCTTTCAGTGCCAAAAGGTGGCGGTCGTACTTTTCACTCTTGGCGAACACATCGCGGCTGAGTTGCTGGGCAGTGGCATAGGCATCGGCTGTCAAGCCGGATCCGTTGATGCCGAGGTAGAGGTTGGAATTAGTGGCTGACGGGGTGTCGCTGAATTCGGCTTCCAGTCCGTGTTCGGTAAGTACCTGGTTGGCACGCTGGCGGGTGTAGTTGTCAATGCCTTTTTCACAGACGATGGTCACCTTGGGCGTGAGGCTGGTTGTGCCGTTGCCCATCACCATCTGCTGCGGAATGGGGAAGATGGTGTAAGCTGATGACTGGGCAAGGGCGGGCATCGTGAGTGCGAGTCCGCACAATGCGGCATAGATTAGACTTTTGTTCATAGGTTTAGGTCGTAATAGAAAGTGAAGGAGGCAAGGCTGACATCAGTCCATCTGAAAGGGCGGAGCGAGTCTCCGCAAAGTGAACCAATGCCGGCCTTGCCTTCTTGGGTCAGTTGCTTGTTATTTCTTCAGTTGGGCGATGGTTTCCTTGAGTGTGTTGATTTTGCTCTCGGCATCTGCCTGCTTCTTGCGTTCCAGTTCCACCACCTGGGCAGGGGCATTGCTGACGAAGCGTTCGTTGGAGAGTTTCTTCTTCACACCGATGAGGAATCCTTCGAGGTGTTTCAGCTCGGCTTCAGCTTTCTTGAGTTCGGCTTCCACGTCAATCAGTCCACCGAGGGGTACAGCGAATTCGGTGGTGTCGACCATAAATGCCGATGCACCGTCGGACTTGGCTTCCACCGTTTTGACTTGGCTGATTCCAGCCATCTTCATGATGGTTTCGTTGTAGCGTTCGATGGGATTGCTGCCGGTTACCTCCAATTCCAGAGCCTCGCGCGGGGCAATGTTCTTCTGGTTGCGGATGGCGCGGATGCCGGCCACTGCACTCTTCACCTTCTCCACTTGTGCGAGAATCTGTTCGTCGCCAGCCTTTGGCTGTTCGATGTGCTGTTCGCTCACCATGATGCTTTCGCCTGCCTTGCGGTCGACCAGATGCTGCCAGAGTTCTTCTGTGATGAAGGGCATGAACGGATGGAGCAGGTGGAGCAGGTTGTCGAAAGCCTTGAGAACGGCTTCGTAGGTAGCGCGGTCGATGGGCTGTCCATAGGCAGGCTTCACCATTTCGAGAAGCCAGCTGGAGAATTCTTCCCAGAAGAGCTTGTACACCTCCATAAGGGCTTCGCTCAGGCGATACTTCTTGAAGAGGTCAGCCACTTCGGCTGCGCTCTGGCGCAATTTGGCTTCAAACCATTCGATGGCCAATTGAGCTGTGGCGGGTTGTGCCAATTCGTCGCTTACCTGCCATCCTTGCACCAAACGGAATGCGTTCCAAATCTTGTTGCAGAAATTGCGGCCTTGCTCGCACAGGGCTTCATCGAAGAGGATGTCGTTGCCGGCGGGTGCTGCCAACATCATGCCCATGCGCACACCATCGGCACCAAATCGGTCGATGAGGTCGAGCGGGTCGGGCGAATTGCCCAGAGACTTCGACATCTTGCGGCCTAACTTGTCGCGTACGATGCCGGTGAAGTAGACGTTCTTGAAGGGCATCTTGCCGGTGAACTCGTAGCCTGCCATAATCATGCGGGCCACCCAGAAGAAGATGATGTCTGGACCCGTCACCAAGTCGGCTGTGGGATAGTAGTAGCTGAATTCCTTGTTGTTGGGATCGAGAATGCCGTTGAACAGTGAAATCGGCCATAACCAGGAAGAGAACCATGTGTCGAGTGCATCTTCGTCTTGACGGAGATCGGTGATTTGGAGAGCGTTGTTGCCACTCTTCTCGCGAGCCAGCTGTACTGCTTCCTCAGGCGTTTCGGCTACGACAAATCCGCCTGTGGGCAGATAGTAGGCCGGAATGCGATGACCCCACCATAGCTGGCGTGAGATGCACCAGTCCTTGATGTTCTCCAGCCAGTAGCGGTAGGTGTTCTTGTACTTGGCAGGATAGAATTTGATCTCGTCGTTCATCACGGGGGGCAAGGCAAGGTCGGCGAAATGCTTCATCTTGAGGAACCATTGCATGGAGAGCTTGGGTTCGATAGGCACGCCCGTGCGTTCGGAACAGCCGATCTTGTTGTCGTAGTCCTCAATCTTTTCCATCAGGCCGGCATTGGTCAGGTCAATGGCAATCTGTTTGCGCACTGCGAAGCGGTCCTGTCCCACATACATGCCAGCGGCTTCGGAGAGTGTAGCATCGTCGTTGAAAATGTCGATGGCTTCCAGTCCGTACTTCTCGCCGAGCATGTAGTCGTTCACATCGTGGGCAGGAGTCACCTTGAGGCAGCCGGTACCGAATTCAATGTCGACATACTCATCCTCGATTACGGGAATTTCGCGGCCGACAAGTGGTACAATCACTTTCTTACCCTTCAGCCAATGGTTCTTGGGGTCGTTGGGGTTGATGCACATGGCCACATCGCCCATGATCGTTTCAGGACGGGTGGTGGCCACTACGGCATAGCGTCCCTTCTCGTCGGAGTGGATGACTTCGCCTTCTTCGCCTGTGGCTCCTGTGCCATCGTCGTTGCTTACGTAGTATTTCATGTAGTAGAGCTTCGTGTGCTCTTCCTTGTACACTACTTCTTCATCGGATAGCGCTGTTTGTGCTTTGGGATCCCAATTGACCATTCGCACGCCGCGGTAGATGAGGCCTTTGCGATAGAGGTCGACAAACACGTGGATTACGCTCTTGGAACGCTCTTCGTCCATAGTGAAGGCCGTACGGCTCCAGTCGCAGGATGCACCTACTCGGCGCAACTGCTTGAGGATGATGCCGCCATGTTCTTCGGTCCAAGCCCAGGCGTGCTTCAGAAATTCCTCGCGGGTGAGGTCGGTCTTCTTGATTCCTTGCTCTGCCAAGCGGTTCACCACTTTGGCTTCGGTGGCAATGGATGCATGGTCTGTGCCGGGCACCCAACAGGCATTCTTTCCTTCCATCCGGGCACGGCGTACGAGGATGTCCTGAATCGTTTCGTTGAGCATATGGCCCATGTGGAGTACACCGGTCACATTGGGTGGTGGTATGACCACCGTATAGGGCTCCCGACCGTCGGGCTTAGAGGAAAAGAGATTGTTATCGTTCCAGTACTGGTACCATTTCCCCTCCACTTCTTCGGGGTTGTAAGTCTTCGCTAATTCCATATGTTTTGTAGGAGTATTGTTGCTTGGGTGGTTGGTAATGTGGTGCCGGAGGGCCAGCGAGGGCGGCTGACGATGTGACACGCGACATTTAGTCATGCAAAGTTACTGCAAGTCAGCCGATTTACAAAATTTGCGCTTCATTTTTTCGATGTTGTGCTTCATTAACGTGTAAAAACTACACACTCAGTTTTGCGTTTTGCACTTCGCTACGTTCTCTGTACATGGATTCCCGTTGCATCGATCAGCAAAATCTCTCCGATTCGAGCAATGATGGGATGTTTGGGCCTGAAGCCGTTTGGTGTTGCCCCACCAAGGCAGCATGCACTCCATGCCCCTGTAGCCATACGCATCGCGTTGGCTTGAGTCCGTCGGACGAAGAGAAACAGTGCTCGTATTGTTCTATTTCGCGGATTTTTGACGCTTTGCCCGATGATGGCATTTTGACTATTTTTATCAGATTGGGCACGTTTGTACCGAGAAAGTCCCAAAGTCCCAAAGTCCCAGGGGGTGGGACTCTTATATGGTATTATTGATTATCAGTGAGTTACCTCTTTTCTCTCTTTTTATATAGTCGTGGGACTTTTGGGACTTTGGGACTTTCAAAAAAATTGGCAAAAAATGGCGTCCGCTCTGTGGGGCATGGAAAAATGGTACTTTTGTCGGATTTGCATGGTGCGGCGGCAAATGAATTCGCGGTCGGAATGCTTGCAATCCATCAAAAAAGCCCGGCGCATGAGGATGTCGTGCGTCGGGCTTTGGGGTGTTCTGGAGTGGGATGTGTGTATTCATCCTTCATCGCGCATCTGGCGAAGAAGCTCCTTCTGGCGCTCGCTCAGATGGGTGGGCAGCTTCACATTGTAAGTGATGATGAGGTTGCCATAGGTGCCATCGGGCTTTTGGTAACCTTTGCCGCGAAGGCGGATCTTGGCCCCGTTCTGCGTTTCAGGTTTCACTTTTAGTTTGAGTTTCCCTCCTTGTGTCTGAAGAATGATGTCGCCGCCCAGCATGGCCGTGTAGAGGTCGATGCTCACACTGGCCTGCAGGTCGTAGTCGGCATCGTTGCTCCGCATATGCATGGTGCTTCGGTGTCCTCCACGTGCCGCTCCTCCGAAGAGATCCTCAAAGAAAGAAGAAAAACTGCCTCCGCCGGTGAATTGGCTGAAATCAAATCCACCGTCATCAGTGCCAAAGCCCGTGCCGTGCATCTGGCTTCCAGCATAGCCTCCAGCTTGTTCAAAGGCGTCAGCCTGTTCCCATTGTTCTCCGTATTTGTCGTATTTCTTGCGCTTCTCTGGATCCGACAGCACGGCATTGGCTTCATTCAAAGCTTGGAACTTGGCCTTGGCCTTGGGGTCGTCGGGGTGCAGGTCGGGGTGAAACTGACGGGCACGTTTCGTGTAAGCTTTTCGGATTTCGCTTTGTGGCGTATCCTTGGGAATACCCATGATTTTGTAGTAATCTATGAATGCCATATTGTCAGTGTTTTTTTGTTTCTGCTTGGATAATATACAAATTCAGTGCCACCTGACTCGTTCGGATGGGAAATAAGCGCGGCAAATCTGTTCGAATACAGCGGAAGAACACGATTGGACGGCGGTGCGCAGAGGACAGTCGGCAAGAAAGGCCGACTCGATTCAGCGGGCCGTGATGTGAAAGCAGGACTGGTGGACCTCATATTTCACATAACATGTTCCGGCCAACCTCTGGTCTTCCAGCACTTCGGCCAGGATCGATTTGTAGACAGTCACCCAACGGATCTCGCTGGGGCCTTGCTCGGGGTCCTTGATCTCGAGGAAACGGTTGTAGGAGATGTCGAATGTGGTGCCATACTGGTGGCAGGAATTGGGGGAGGCATTGCTGTTGTGCTTGCGAAGCTGCTCCACATCGGCCTTGGTGCGGAGTACGGATGTCACGAGCAACTTGTGCAGGGGATAGCCTTTGGTGGCCAGTGAGTCGCAGAAGGCGCGGGCAATGGTGTTGAGCAGTGTGGCGGCGCGAGGCACCAGATAGGGGATGGAGTTGTGCAGGCGTTGCACTTCGTAGAACGGGCTGTCGGCAATGTAGACGAGGTCGGATTTCCGATGCTGCGCTTCGGTGCGGTCTGCTATGAGTGGAACACCCAAACGCTGCGCCGTGGCCAACTGTACATCATTGAGGTCTGGAAATGATGTTTCAAACCTTACGACACTGGTCACACGGTTCTTGACCGGCTGTCCGTTGCCCTGCAGCAAACGTAGCGGGGCGCGCTTGCAGAGAAGCAGCGAGTCGACAGATTGGCTGTGGAGTGTGACGCTGTCGGTGGAAGCCGTAGGGAGGGGGACGGACTGGGGGGGAGCGATATGGCTTGTGAGGGCGTCGCCCCATTGCGGATGAACGCATTTGGCAATGGCCAAGGAAAGCGTGATGACTGCAAATGCTGAAAGGAAATGCAACTTATGGGGGCGAAAGGAACGTTTCATGTCAAGTCTGTTTGAAATGGAAAGCTTTGATGGGGTGATTGCTGAATGACCCTTGTTTGTGTCTGGATTCGTAGGCACATCATGCAGCGAGCATGAAAAAGCTCACACAAAAGTACGAAAAAAGTGAGAGAATTCGGCGGGATTGATTAATTTTGCAGAGAAATAAATATAGGACGTCTCCAACGGTACTGACGTTCTTCCATCGTTCAGCAAAAAATGAACCCGACGTAAAACAATGATTGAGAAACATTTCATACTCGAAGAATCCGATCCCGTGGTTTTCTACGGCGCCAATAATGCCAACCTGAAGATGCTTCGGGCCTTGTGTCCCAAACTGCGCATCATGGCACGCGACAACGTGATGCGTGTGATGGGTGGTGAGGAGGATATGGCCGTGTTTGAAGAACTCTTTCTGGCTCTTGAAAGTCATTGCTCGAAATACAACCGGCTGTCGGAGGAGGACATTGTCAACTTCGTGAAAGGAAGACATCCTCATGTGGAATCGTCGGATAGCGTGATTGTCTACAGCACTGGAGGTAAACCTATCACTCCGCGAAGTGAGAACCAACGTAGGCTGGTGGAAGCATACCGAACCTGCGACATGATGTTTGCCGTGGGGCCTGCCGGATCGGGTAAGACGTATACGGCCATTGCCTTGGCTGTACGGGCGCTGAAGAACAAAGAGGTGAAGAAAATCATCCTGAGCCGTCCGGCAGTGGAGGCGGGCGAGAAGCTCGGCTTCTTGCCCGGTGATATGAAAGAAAAGATTGACCCCTATCTGCAGCCTCTCTACGATGCTTTGCAGGAGATGATTCCCGCAGCAAAACTTCAGGAATATATGGCTGGAAATGTCATTCAGATTGCACCGTTGGCTTTCATGCGCGGACGCACATTGAATGAAGCGGTGGTCATTCTGGACGAGGCGCAAAACACCACCACGGCTCAAATCAAGATGTTCATGACCCGTATGGGCTGGAACACGAAGATGATTATCACCGGTGATGTCACGCAGATTGACTTGCCGCATTCCCAACGAAGCGGATTGCTGGAAGCACAGCGAATACTGAAGGGAATCAGTGGGATTGCCTTCATCGAAATGACTCAAAAAGACATTGTGCGACATAAGCTTGTGACACAGATTGTTGCGGCCTATGAACGCGATGAGCAGCGACGTGCCAAGCAGGCTGAGGCGCACAAGCACACCGAGGGGAATGAAGCAACGCTTCACCCCGAACAAATGACTTCCGAAGCAAAAGCACCTGATGAAGCGACAGTCTGACATCGGGTGATACAGACAAGAAACAATTATGGTTTGAGGTGTTTCTGTTTCTGACACGTGCTGCGGAGGTCGATGCTTCTGACACGGAAGGAAAAGGAAATGCCGCATAAAGAATAAAATCAATATGTCAGCTTTAACTAAAACCGATTTTCACTTTCCTGGTCAGAAAAGCGTATACCACGGAAAGGTGCGTGACGTTTACAATCTGGGTGATCGTTTGGCCATGGTGGCCACCGATCGTATTTCCGCTTTCGATGTGATCCTGCCCAAGGGCATTCCCTTCAAGGGGCAGGTGCTCAACCAGATTGCTGCAAAATTTCTGGATGCCACCACCGACATTTGCCCCAACTGGAAACTGGCCACTCCCGACCCCATGGTGACTGTTGGCGTGATGTGCGAAGGTTTTCCCGTGGAGATGATTGTGCGTGGCTACCTCTGTGGCAGTGCCTGGAGAGCCTACAAGAGCGGTGTTCGCGAAATCTGTGGTGTAAAGCTTCCCGAAGGGATGAAGGAAAACCAGAAGTTCCCTCAACCTATCATCACACCGACCACGAAGGCTGAAATCGGCGAACACGATGCCGACATTTCGAAGGAGGAGATTTTGGCTCGTGGCTTGGCTACTCCCGAGGAGTATGAGGTGCTGGAGAAGTATACACTAGCTCTCTTTGAGCGCGGAACGGAGATTGCTGCCAAGCGTGGCTTGATTCTGGTGGATACGAAATATGAATTTGGCAAGCACGATGGTAAAATTTACCTGATGGATGAGATTCATACACCGGATTCTTCACGCTATTTCTATGCCGAAGGCTACGAGGATCGCTTCGAGAAAGGTGAACCTCAGAAGCAGCTTTCGAAAGAGTTTGTACGTGAATGGCTGATGGACAATGGATTCCAGGGAAAGGCTGGCCAGCAGGTTCCTGAAATGACAGCAGAGATCGTGAATAGCATTTCCGACCGCTACATTGAACTCTACGAGCACATCATTGGCGAAAAGTTCGTGCCCGAATCATCGGATGACGTACTGGCACGTATTGAAAAGAATGTGAATGCTTATCTCTCGAAATGAGAATAGGGCTATACGAGGGGGACTTATGATTTGATCATAATTGTATTTCTTCCTTACAATGGCGAAGTAGACCGTTTATATGAAAAGAAAGTCAGAAGAATGATGAACCATCCCTCTGACTTTCTTTTTTTTTATGCATTCATGCCAAACCGGTTTCTGCCCATTTGGTGGGCAGGAAGTCGTTTATGACAGTAAGCCCATGTCGCGCAGCATCTGTCCATATAACACCGCCTTCTTTTCGACTTTGAGAGGGTAGGCACGGCTACTGCTGGGCATTCGATAAAGACGCATGATGCGGTTCTCGAATTTGAATTCGGTGAAATGTCCCAC
>DAIRWG010000017.1:0-27331 GCA_036802405.1 Alloprevotella sp. | reverse complement strand
AAGCGGCCAAATGTTTCGGTCTGATTTTTTCGCACGATTCGAGATATTTTCGGAGCAGCCGCGGTTTGCCGTCGTTCTTTCGGTGGGTGGCTCTGAAGGAAGGTGCTGACCGGTGGTGCATCGGGAAGAAATTGCATGGTGCGAATCCGACAAAAGTTCCAATTCTTCAAACAGGGTAATTTTGAGGTGTTGAGGCTTAAGGGTTCTGAAAGTCCCAAAGTCCCAAAAGTCCCAGTCTTATATAAAAAGAGGAAAAAGAGGTAACTCGCTGATAATCAATGATAGTGTAAATGAGTCCCATCCCCTGGGACTTTGGGGTTTTTGGGACTTTCGGGATAAATGCAAGATAAACATGTGATAGCAAAAATTCGTAATCTTAAAGAAATCCGACAAAAGTGCCAATTTTTGCCTTCGGTCTCGGTTCTGGCAGTAGCAGGACGGTCGGTGTCGTGCATCCGTGCCTTGCATGAAAAACGGGCGTTGCTCGGCTGCCCGAGAGACAGGCGGCTGCTGCCTGTCCGGAGATAGGGCGGCCTTCGTGCTTTTGTATTCGGCAGGCGGGGATATTCCGGGAAAAACTTGGTCATGTGGCAAAAAATGGGTAAATTTGCTTGTATTTAAAACAAAGACGATAGAACATGCAAGAGCTGTATGAAAACTACATACCCATGCGTGTGCATGGGGTGACACGTGGCGTGAGCCTGCCGGATGCCTTTATCGTAGTACTGAAGGAACGTGATGCAGAGGCTTGTTTCCCGTTGCTGGTGGAGAGGAACGGGTATGACAGGGTGGTGCGTGCGCTTCAGCATCAGGGCGATGAGGCGTCGCACTTGATGATGGCATTGGCCAAGCGTCTGGGGCTTCGTGTGGTAGGCGTACGGATGCTACGTCCCAACCAGGGGCTGAAGGAAGGTCTGGTCGACTTTCTCGATGACGGAGAGGTTGTTTCGCTCTCGGTGCCTGTGGACGATGCCTTGGTGGTGGCCATGCAGTCGCGTTGCGACATCTATCTGCGCGAGAATGAATACCGCGGACAGTCGCTTTCGGGCGGCAGCATGGCCTTGCCGATAGCCGCCATGAGCGAGAGGTTGCTGCGCGAGGCCATCGAGGGAGCCGTGAAGGCCGATGATTTCGAATTGGCCACCGTGCTGCGTGATGAATTGCGGCGGCGTGGTAACCTCATGGCGAACGGGCGGTCGGGAGAATGAAAACGGTTATCATATTCCATTAATCAAAATGAAGGAAACGCACATTTTCTATATGCCGGAGCTGCAGTCCGGGCCTTTGGGGCAGCCGTTTGGCGAGCTGCCGAAGGAAGAAGCTGCGCATGCCGTGCGCGTGCTGCGTATGCGCGAAGGCGATGAACTCACGTTGACCGATGGTCGCGGCATGTTTGCCCAAGCTACCGTCACGATGGCTTCCTCCAAACATTGTTGCTTCGAAGTGGCCCATTCATGGGCCGACCATAAGTTGTGGAACGGCGGTATTCATCTGGCTGTAGCCCCCACAAAAAACATGGACCGCATGGAGTGGCTGGCCGAAAAGGCCACTGAAATAGGCATCGATCGCTTAGCGCTGCTGGATTGTGCCAACTCCGAGCGTCGGGTGGTGAAAACCGAAAGGCTGGAGAAGATTGTGGTGGCAGCCATGAAGCAAAGCCACAAGGCCTTCAAGCCCGAAGTGCAAGAGATGACGGATTTTCGTAAGTTCATTGCCCTGCCATTCGAGGGCCAACGCTTCATCGCACACTGCCATACACCTGAAGAACTGGGCGGCGATGTGCAAAGCCTGCATCTCACGGCGGAGAATTTTCTGGCCGATTTGCTCGATCCGCAGGGCAATGCATTGGTGATGATCGGGCCCGAGGGCGACTTCAGCGTGGATGAGGTGAACGCAGCCGTCAAGGCGGGGTTCCGCCCCGTCAGTTTGGGCGAGAGCCGTCTGCGTACGGAAACGGCAGCCTTAGTGGCCGTGCATCTCATGTGGCTGGCCAAACGCCATCGGAGCAACGCCTGAAGGGCGGATGACAGAGTGAATCGGGGTCTGCGCCTGCCGGTTGTCCGACGGGGCGTAGACTTTTACATACAACAACACAATCATGAAACGTAAAATGAAATGGGGTCTGGTCGTTGCAGCCTTGCTGGTGGCAGTTGTGGCTGTCGTGTGGTGTATGTGGCCGGCTCCCTATGATTCAGCGGTGCCTGCCCAAGCCAAGGCCGTGCTGCGTGTCGATCTGAGTCGTGACGGCGGACGTAGTCCGCTGGCGCAGTCGGTGCAGCGATGGCTCGGCTTTACTCCCGCGGGGGTGGATGCGTCGCGTCCGGCTTATGCCTTCATCACTCCCAACGAGTATGTGGGCCTTGTGATGGCCTTGGATGACGAGAGCGCTTTCCTGTCTTCGGTGAAGGCATTGCAGTCACACCGCAAGGCATCGCTCATGGACGATGCCGACGGCATGCATTGGGCCTGGATGAATGCCGGGTGGCTTGTGGGATGGGACGGTTCGAGGCTTGTAGCCCTCGGTCCCGGCGTGGCTCAGGAACGCGATGAACTGCGCCAGACCATCGTGAGGATGTGCGGCAGCAAGGACCGCTTCACCGACACCGGGGCCTACAGCCGTTTGACTTCCTTGCCCGGCGGCATGCAACTTTATGCCCAGCTCGATGCCATGCCGGCTCCTTACAACGTGCTGTTTCGCCTGAATGTGCCTGCCGACTGCCCGCGCGAGGCCGTGCAAGTGTTTGCCTCGGTTCGCTCGTGTGGCCAGAACGGGTGGCAGGCAGACTACACGGTGGAAAGCGAAAATGCCGATGTGAGGAACGCCATCGACCAGTTTGAACGCAGCAAGGGGTGCATCCGTCTGCACCCGGACGAGAGCCGCACACGGCCGCTCCTGCTGATGGCAACCCGTACGCATGGACGCGACTTGCTTGACTTGCTCCAGAGTGACGGCACGCTGCGCGACCTGCTGGCAGGCATCAATAGCGTGGCCGATGCCGACCGCATGCTCGGCACGAGCAACGGACTGCTGACACTCAAGGTGGGGAGCATCGACAAGGATTGGAACCCCTCCTTCGAACTGGCTGCCGACAATGCAGATGCGTCCATACTCAACGATGCCGACTACTGGCTGGAGTGCGCTGCGAAGCAGAAAGGTGTGACACTTCTTCGGAAGGATGCACAGACTTTTGTCCTGACCAACGAGAAGCAGACCGTGCAGTTTGGCACACACCAGGAAGCAGGCGTGCGTCGCGTATACTTCGCATCGCCCTCGATGGTGGACGCTCCGGCTTCAGCTCGACGTATGGCCGAAACGGACGGGGGCAAGGATGGGCTGCTGGCTTATTTCGAAGTGGACATGAACCAACTCCGCAGCCAGCCCTGCCTGAAAGGGGACTCAACAGTGGGCAGCTTGCTGCAGGTGCTGATGCCCGCTTCCCAAAGACTCGTCTATGAAGCCAGAGCCGGACGCAAAGGCACGCTGAAAGTGGAGTGACGGACAGTGCCTTGCGAGGCTTTGCAAACTAAAATACACATCAACACAAAAATGAACCAGATTACTTTGGATGACGTGTTGCCCCACGTGTTCGAACAGCGCACCGACCTGGTGAGCGACGTGTGGAAACAGCACATCAGATTTGAAAAGGAACGTACCTACCTGGTGGAAGCCATGTCGGGTACGGGCAAATCGACGTTGTGCAGCTATCTGCTGGGCTACCGCCATGACTACACGGGACATATCCATTTCGGACAGACAGACGTGAGCACGCTCACCATTGCCGACTGGGCCGAGGTGAGGCAGCGCCATGTCAGCCACCTGTTTCAGGAGCTACGCCTCTTCCCAGAACTTACGGCTTGGCAGAACGTGATGATCAAGAACAACCTGACGCACTTCAAGTGTGACGATGAGATCAAGGTTTGGTTCGACCGCCTCGGCATTGCCGACAAAATGCCCTGCAAGGTGGGGCAGATGAGCTTCGGGCAGCAGCAGCGTGTGGCCATGATCCGGGCTTTGGTGCAGCCGTTCGACTTCCTCTTGGTGGATGAGCCCATCAGTCACCTCGACGACGTGAATGCGGCCATCATGGCCGACATCATGATGGCCGAGGCCAAGCGTCAGGGTGCCGGTGTGATTGTGACCAGCATCGGCAAACACATGAAGATCGGCTACGACCACACCTTCCACCTCTGATCCGCTGAGGCATAACGAAAGAGCACGGTGCATGGAGAAGGCTCACAAGACCATGGCCATGTGCCAACACGAATCATTCAGCTAACAACTCTTCCTCGGAAGTGTGCCCCCGGAAGGGCCGGACTTGACTTCGGCATCATTATCGCCACCGCGTCTCTCCCCCGGCGGTGCGACTGCACACACGCGAAAGCATGAAACTCATTTGGATTCTTCTTCGCCAGCATCTCAGCATGGCCCAACTCCTGGGCTTCTTCTTTGCCAATCTGTTCGGCATGTGGGTCGTGATGCTCGGCATACAGTTCTACAAGGATGTGGTGCCACTCTTCACCGAGGAGGACACTTTCATCAACAACAATTTTCTGGTCGTGTCGAAGCACATCTCCACCGTTTCGACGCTCACCGGACGCGACAACTCCTTCTCCGAGTCCGACCTCTCGGACGTGGCCAGCCAGCCGTTTTGCCGACGGGCGGGCGCTTTCACCTCTTCACAGTACAAGGTGTCGGCCACGATGGGACTGAAGGGCTCTGAACCTCTCAGCACGGAAATGTTCTTCGAATCGGTGCCCGACAGTTTCGTCGATGCCCCCAAGGGTGAATGGCACTACACGCCGGGCGAGCATGAAGTGCCCGTCATCTTGCCCCGCACCTACATTGCCCTCTACAACTTCGGATTTGCCCAAAGCCGTAAGCTGCCCAAGGTGAGCGACGGACTGGTGGGGGTGATCGACATGAACATATTCATCAACGCCAACGGAAACCATGCCTCCTTCAAAGGACGCGTGCTCGGATTCTCCAGCAGGCTCAACACGATTCTCGTGCCGCAGAGCTTCATGGAGTGGAGCAACGCCACTTACGAGCCCGGAAAGACGGAATCGCCCTCACGCATCATTCTGGAGGTAAAGTCGCCTACCGACGACCGCATTGCCACCTACATGCAGCAGCACGGCTACGATGTGGAGGACAACAAGCTGGATGCCGGCAAGACCACTTACTTCCTGCGCGTGGTGGTCAGCCTCGTGATGCTTGTGGGCTTGCTGGTGAGCGTGCTGTCGTTCTACATTCTCATGCTCAGCATCTATCTGCTCGTGCAGAAAAACTCGCGTAAGCTCGAAAACCTCCTGCTCATCGGCTATCTGCCCTCGAGGGTGAGCCTGCCCTATCAGCTCATCACGCTGGGCATGAATGCCGTCACCTTGCTGCTGGCCTTCGTGCTGATGCTCTTCACGCGCCATTACTATATGGACACCATCAGCCTGATTTTCCCCACGGTGAAGGCCGGATCGGCCCTGCCCGCATTGGCCACCGGGTGTGCCATCTTTGCGATCGTGTCGGTGGCCAACACCGTGGCCATCCGCCGGAAGGTCATCCGCATCTGGCACAGGCGGTGAAACGATTTGCCGCAACTGTTTGGCTGCCATATACCACTATTTTCTTTAACTCATCCTCTTCATGCAACAGATTGTCAACCTCTATCAGAAATGGTGCGGGACTGCTCCCGCCAAAGTGGAACCCTTGGCCAAGGCGGGCAGCAACCGCCGGTATTATCGGCTGACCGGTGATGACGGGCAGACGGTGGTGGGGGTGGTCGGCACGTCTGTGCCCGAGAACCGTTGCTTCGTCTATCTGGCACGGCATTTTGCCTCCAAAGGGGTGCCCGTTCCTGCCATTCTGGCTGTGGACGACGGCGTGCAGGCCTATCTGCAGCAGGATTTAGGCCGTATGTCCCTCTACGATGCATTGTCCACAGCACGCAAACGTGGTTACGACTATCAGGACGAAGAGGTGCAGCTCCTGAGCCGCACCATCCGCCAACTTCCCCATTTGCAGGTGGAAGGCTGCAGAGGACTCGATTTCGCCCAGTGCATTCCCCCAAGAAAGTTTGACCGCAGAGCTGCCCTCTTCGACTTGAACTATTTCAAATACAGTTTCCTCAAGACTACCGACTTGCCTTTCGACGAGGAAAAGCTGCAGGACGACCTCGAAAGGCTTGCTGCCGATCTGGCCGAAGGCGACGATACCCACCATTTCCTCTACCGTGACTTTCAGGCGCGCAATGTGATGCTGGCCCCTACGCCCGAAGGCATGAAGCCATGGTTCATCGACTTCCAGGGCGGCATGCTGGGACCGTTGCACTACGATGTGGCTTCCTTCTTGTGGCAAGCCTCGGCCCGCTACCCGAAAGCATTGCGTGATCGGCTCACGGAGGACTATCTCGACGAACTGAACACAATCCTGCCGCAGCCTTGCTCCCGTGAGGCGTTTTGCCGACGCTTGCGGATGTTTGCTTTCTTCCGCATGATGCAGGTGCTCGGTGCTTATGGGTTGCGCGGATATGTGGAGCGAAAACGCTATTTCCTCGACAGCATCCCCTTGGCCGTTTCCAGCCTTCGAGAGCTCCTTGACGAAGGATGCTGCAGCAGCTATCCCTATTTGCAGCAGGTGCTGCAACAACTCTGTGCATTGCCGCAGTTCACATCCAATCCACAGAAACTGGAACGGGCACCGAAAACCGGCACTAACGGGCATCCTTTGGTTGTCAGGGTGTTCAGCTTCAGCTACAAAAAGGGCATTCCGGCCGATGATTCGGGCAATGGCGGCGGCTATGTGTTCGACTGCCGCAGCACCCATAATCCGGGGCGCTACGAGCCTTACAAGCAGCTGACAGGTCTTGACCGTCCTGTCATCCAGTTTCTGGAGGATGACGGGGAAATACTCACTTTCCTCGAGTCCGTCTATCGCTTGGCAGATGCCCATGTGGCACGTTACATCGAACGTGGATTCACCCATCTGATGTTTTCCTTCGGATGTACCGGCGGGCAGCACCGCAGTGTCTATTCGGCCCAGCATTTGGCCGAACACCTCCACAGCAAGTTCGGCATCGAGGTGCGCATCCAGCATCGTGAGCAGGGCATCAGCTCCGTGCTGCCAGCAATCCGATGAAAAAGGTTTGCCATACGCGTGGCATATTTCCTCCCTTAAACGATATTCCTATTAAAGAATGCAAAAAACTGGGGATTAGCTGCCACACTATTTTTTATTTCCGTATCTTTGTAAAGCTAAGATTCCAAACGGCATGACAAGACAAGACAGTATGCAGCATATTCTTGATGTGCTGGAGCGTGATGCTGACAAAGCCGAACAGCTCATCAGCGAGCACCGCAGTGCCTATGGCGAGAGTGCGGAAACCTTTCTGGCTGAAGGCAAGCTGCACCTCAAACGGTCGGATTGGCGACAGGCACAGAATGCCTTTCTCCATGCAAGGGAACTCCGCCCCGATGGCCCTGCCAGCCAGTATCTCGACATGCTAGCCGACATCATGTCCTTCTACAACAAGGATATGTTCAACCAATAACATAACAATCAACAACCCATCATATCATTTCCTTATGAGCAAGATGAAAGGAGCTGTCGTCATCGACAGAGACCGCTGCAAAGGGTGTTCGCTTTGCGTAGTGGCCTGTCCGACACACACGCTCGCTCTTTCCAAGAACGAGGTGAACCACAAGGGATATGCCTTCTGCGAGGAAGTGGCTGACACCTGCATCGGCTGTGCTTCCTGTGCCATCGTGTGCCCTGATGCCTGCATCAGCGTGTACCGCAAGAAGGAAGACTGATCTTGGCACTGCCAAGCCCTTACTGAACACACTTACACACACTTTTCAACTAACGTCGAAAGAAACTCTTCTATTCTCATTTATTCCATCATGAAAGAAGACAATGAAATACTCCTCCTGAAAGGTAACGAAGCCATCGCACGGGCAGCCATCCGCTGCGGTTGCGACGGCTACTTTGGCTATCCCATCACGCCACAAAGCGAGGTGTTGGAAACGTTGGCCGAACTGAAACCCTGGGAAACCACCGGCATGGTGGTGCTGCAGGCTGAAAGCGAAGTGGCCAGCATCAATATGCTCTACGGTGGCGGAGGCTCAGGAAAAAAGGTGATGACTTCATCCTCTTCGCCTGGTGTGGCACTGATGCAGGAAGGCATTAGCTACATGGCAGGGGCTGAGATACCCGGATTGATTGTCAACGTGCAGCGAGGCGGTCCCGGACTGGGCACCATCCAGCCCTCGCAGAGCGACTACAATCAGGCCACACGCGGAGGCGGAAATGGCGATTACAACGTGATTGTGCTGGCTCCGGCTTCAGTGCAGGAAATGGCCGACTTTGTAGATCTGGCCTTCAACTTGGCTTTCAAATACCGCAATCCCGCCATGATTCTCTCCGACGGTGTGATCGGTCAGATGATGGAGAAGGTGGTGCTGCCGCCCTTCAAGCCACGCCGTACGGAGGAGGAAATCGCTAAGGAGTGCCCATGGGCTGCCAACGGACATGGACTGCACAAGCGCTGCCCCAATGTGATCACCTCGCTCGAACTTGATCCGGCGAAGATGGAAGTGAAGAACAAACATCTGCAGGAAAAGTATCGCGAAATCGAACAGAACGAGGTGCGTTACGAGACACGACTGACCGATGATGCCGAATATCTGATCGTGGCATTCGGCTCGGCTGCACGCATCTCGCAGAAGGCCATCGAAATGGCACGTGCAGCTGGCACAAAAGTGGGTTTGCTCCGTCCCATCACCCTTTGGCCTTTCCCCGAGAAGCAAATCAGCGAGATGGCTAAGCGCGTGAAAGGCATTCTGGTGGTCGAAATCAATGCCGGACAGATGGTTTTCGACGTGAAGTGTGCCGTGGAAGGGAAGATTCCCGTCACGCACTACGGACGTTTGGGCGGCATCGTGCCCGATCCCGATGAAATAGTACACGCTCTTGACGAATTGAAGAAATTGAACTAAAAGCTCTCTTTACGCTCCATAACACCTTTCACTGATCCTTATGCTCAACAATCCTTATGCTGACCGCGACAGCAACGACATACTGGAACGTCTGAAACATCCAGAACAGGAAGAGTCCCGTCGGAAGATGGACCGCAATCTCTATGTGCGCAACATTCTCAACACGCTGTTCATCCTTATGGCCATCATCGCGATGGTGGGCATCGTGCTGACCGACAAGGGAGGCAATCTCATGGCATGGTATGGCTTGGGACTCTTTGCCGTAGTGGTGAAGATGGTGGAAGTGGTGTTGCGCATGCCAGGCGTGAAAAGAAACCGATGAGCCACGGCCCATCCAGTGGTGGCATGCTTCCGGCATGACCTCGCGTGCACCATGCCGCGTGGCAATGCGGGAGGAGCGCCCCATCAGATTACCGTTTCATCTTTACAGAATCATATCTTATGACAAGAGAAGAAATTATACAACCCGAGAATTTGGTCTACGAAAAGCCCAAACTCATGAACGATATGGGCATGCACTATTGCCCCGGTTGTTCGCATGGAGTCGTGCACAAGCTGGTGGCTGAAGTGATTGCCGAAATGGGCATGGAAGAGAAGACCATCGGCATCAGTCCAGTAGGGTGTGCAGTGTTTGCTTACCGCTACATCGACATCGATTGGCAAGAGGCAGCACACGGACGTGCTCCTGCTTTGGCATCTGCCTGCAAGCGCCTGTGGCCTGACCGCCTCGTGTTTACCTATCAGGGCGATGGCGACTTGGCCTGCATCGGCACGGCTGAAACCATCCACGCGCTCAACCGTGGCGAGAACATCACCTTGATCTTCATCAACAATGCCATCTACGGCATGACCGGCGGACAGATGGCGCCCACCACATTGGTGGGAATGAAGACAGCCACATGTCCCTACGGACGTGATCCGAAAATTCATGGCTATCCCTTGAATATTACGGATCTGGCAGCCAACCTGGAAGGTACGGCTTATGTCACCCGACAGAGTGTGCATAGTGTAGCAGCCATCAGAAAGGCCAAGAAAGCCATTCGCCATGCTTTCGAAAACTCAATGGCGGGCAAGGGTTCCAATCTGGTGGAGATTGTGTCAACTTGCTCCTCCGGCTGGAAACTTCCTCCTGTGAAGGCTAACCAGTGGATGGAGGAACACATGTTCGACTTCTACCACGTTGGCGACTTGAAGGACCGTCAGTGAGGCACGGAAGGTTTCTCCTAATCAAATAATCAACGCAATGAAACAAGAAATCATCATATCGGGATTTGGCGGTCAGGGTGTGCTTTCGATGGGCAAGATTCTGGCTTATGCGGCCTTGATGGAAGGCAAGGAGGTGACATGGATGCCTGCTTATGGTCCTGAGCAGAGAGGTGGCACGGCCAATGTGACGGTCATCATTAGCGATGACCCGATTTCCTCGCCCATTCTGAGCAAGTACGACTCGGCCATCTTGCTTAACCAGCCTTCGCTTGACAAGTTCCAACCTAAGGTGAAGACCGGCGGTACGCTCATCTACGACAGCTTCGGCATTCTCGACAAACCCACTCGTGAGGACATCGAATCATGGCATCTCCATGCCATGGAGACCGCTGCTGAAATGCAGATGATGAAGTGCTTCAACATGTTTGTGCTCGGAGGTTACCTCAAGCTTCATCCGATCGTGTCGACCGAGAGTGTGATGAAAGCTCTCCGCAAGACATTGCCCGAACGTCATCACAACCTCTTGCCCATGAATGAGAAGGCCATTCTCAAGGGCATGGACATCATTCAGCATGACTGACAGCCGGAAGGCCGTTGCCGCACCTTCTTGCTCGATCGGGACAGGAGGCCGGTGACCTTCCGCATATTTAGTTTCTAACACTTATTATCCTAACAACAATTTGGTTATGGCAAGTCGTAAACAACTCAAGAAGAGTGTGAAAATGATAACCGGCGACCTGTTCGCCGACTGTGTGGCACTCAGCATGTGCCAGCAAGGTGATGCAGAGGTGCTCCGTGCGCTGATGCAGGAGGTGATCGATCTGCATCGTGACTTTGTCACTCGCATTAGCCACACTGAGCCGGGCACAGCCAAGGCTTACTACAAGGCATTCAAGTCAGAGTTCACATCGAAGGTGAACGACTTGAGCGAGCGCATCGTCAAGGCTTGAGCCTGCCTTTCGTTTTCCTTTAGCCAAGGGAAGAGCGATGGACTGCTTTCATGTGCGGGCAGATATTTGAGGTTCTGTAGAAATCTGACCACTTTCCCGGCATTTGAGCAGTTCAAGCCTTGCCTTGGCATTTTTATGAAATATAGAAAGAATAACTGACTGATGCTTTTGAATCGTATATGCCATAAAATCCTCTTTTCATGGTGGGGATGGAAGGAGCAGGTCACTGTGCAAAGGCCGGAAAAGTGCATCATCTGCGTGGCACCGCACACCAGTAATTGGGACTTTGTGGTGGGAAAACTCTATTATGCTGCCATTGGATTGACTTCCAACTTTCTGATGAAGAAAGAGTGGTTCTTCTGGCCCATGGGATGCCTTTTCCGTTCTATGGGCGGCATTCCCGTCTACAGGAGCAAACACACCAGCATGACCGACCAACTGGCCGAAACAGCGCAAAAAGCGCCTCGTTTTTCTTTGGCTGTAACACCCGAGGGCACCCGCTCGAGGGTAACGCATTGGAAGCGTGGATTCTATTTTATTGCCCTGAAAGCCGGCTTGCCCATCATGCTCTACGCCATCGATTACCGGAAGAAAATGATTGTCTGCACGCGCGTGCTGCAGCCGTCTGGCAATCTGGATGCCGACATGCGTGAGATCATGGATTATTACAAGGGTTTCACGGCACGTCATCCCGAGAAGTTTGCTCTTGATGAGGAATTCGCTTCATGCTGAAGCCACGTTTCCAATGCATAAAGAAAGCTTCCACTTCACAGAGAGATTCGTGAAGTGGAAGCTTTTTGCATAGATGTAGTGTAAGCCTCAGCCTTTGTTCTGGAGTAAAGGCAGGCGGTAGCCGTTCCCGGCTTATTGAAGCTGGCTGCTTGCCTCGCTGATGGCTTTCAGGGTGGAGTGGTCGTTGTCGAACACGGAGTACCATCCCTGCGGCTCATGCGGAGGATCGCACAGGTAGTCGTTTCCGCTGTGCCATACCTCACTTTCCGGGCGACCGCAGCCACCCCATCCCCAGAAGTTGCAACCGGCCATAGGGCCGCCATTCTTCTGGCTGTCGATGAGATTGGTAAAGATGAACTTGTAGAACGAATCGCGTGCTCCACAGCGCGAACCGGGCACGTAGGAGGTGTTGTCGCGCGGATAGCCGAATTCCTCCACCACGTAGGGTTTCTGTATGGTGCGCGAAATGCGGTCGTGCTGCTCCAGATAGGCCTTTGATTTCAAATACACGTTGGCAAGGTCATCGTAGAGGCTGCCCCGTTTGGCCCAGCCCCAGTTGGCCGGCCAGATGTGCACCGTCATGTAATCGATGTCCGGCAGGTTGTGCACGCGTTCACAGAGTGATTCGTCCACATTGCAGCCAATCACACCTTCCGACCCGGTGGTCACCAGATGGTTGGGATCGTTTTCCTTGATGAGGCTGGCGGTGTGCTTCACCCATTCCACAAAGGCAGGCACTTCCTCCTTGCCGAACGGACGCGGCTCGTTGCACAATTGCCAGGCCATGATGGTGGGGTCGTCGCGGTAAGCCTTGCCCGTGATGGAGTTCTTGCGGGTCACGATTTGCTTCACAAACTGGTAGTAGAGCTGTTGCGCCTGTTGGCTGTGGTAGAACATGCGCGCATAGTCCACATACTGGTTGTAGCCCTCACCATGAGCATCGGGAGAGTCGCCCAGTCCCACATTCTTGAGGTAAAATCCGAAACCGCCGCTCCAGTCCCACGAGTTCGTGAGATAGATGACAGCCACCATCCCCCTCTTTTGCATTTCATGAAGCATGAAGTCCAGTCCTTCGAGCAGCGACCGGTCAAGTTTTCCAGGCTTGGGTTGCAGGTAGGGGGTCACAGTGTTGGCATTCTTGCTGCCCGCATCTGCACCCGCCAGAATGCGCAGGTTGTTGACTCCCAGTTTCTGCAGCGAGTCGAGTTCTGCACAGAGTCGCTTGCGGTTGCCACCTTTCCCCTTGCTGCCCAGAATAGGGCCATACCACAGGTTCGTGCCCATGAAGTAGTAGGGCTTTTGGCTTTTACCCTTGTAGAAATGAATGCCCTCCGTACGCACGAAGTCGCCTTCGGCCGGTGGAGTGCTTGCTTGGGTGCATCCTGCTCCCAGGGCCCATGCCAGAGCCATGATGATTCCTCTGAATTTCATTGTTGTTCCGTTTTTATCCGTAAATAGTCTCACCCATGCCGTAACTTGGGTGCACGGCAGGACAGACTGCCGAAATGGCCCCATGCGTCCGCCTCAGAGGCGGCTCTTGATGGCGCGGTCCATTTCCCTTCTGTCTTGTTTTTCTTTCAGTGTGGCGCGTTTGTCGTATTCCTTCTTGCCTCGGCACAACCCGATGACCACCTTGGCCAGTCCCTTATCGTTGATGTACATGCGCAGGGGAACAATCGAAAAACCTGGCGATCGGGTGTCTTCCTGCAGCGCATGGATTTCCTTGCGGTTGAGCAGGAGCTTGCGGTCGCGCCGGGTGGCATGATTGTTGTAAGAGCCGAAGTCATATTCGGCAATATAGCCGTTTTTGAGCCACATTTCCCCATTGTGAATGTAGCAGAAGGTATCCACCAGGCTGGCTTTGCCTGCCCTGATACTCTTTATTTCGGTGCCTGTGAGCACGATGCCTGCCGTGAATCGGTCGATCACCAGGAAGTCGTGTTCTGCGCGCTTGTTCTTGATGTTGATGCGTGATGTGGGGAGTGTCTTGTTGTTCTTGCCCATGTTTAGTCAGTGATAGTTACAAATGCATCCAAGTGCTCGTCCACGTAGTGGGCGATGGCCGATGTGATGCTTTCCTCCTCTTCGATGAAGGCATCGTCCAGGTCGTCAAACTCGGGGTTCGCTTCGAACAGGGCCATGAATTCCTCGTCGCTGCAGTCGCGTGTAAGGGTGTCCTTACGCTCGTCATACAATTTTTTTGCCTTGTAGATAAGTTTGGAGAAATCGTGAAGCCCCCATAGGCGCATGGCCTTTGCAAAGGGATTGTCGAAGAAGAACGGGCCGTAGCCGTTGTGGATCAGCTGAATGAATCCTCCGTCCATCAGCTCCTCATGCAGGATGGCATATCCCCACAGCGTGATCTGTTCAGCGTTGAGCTGTTGCATGCTGTCAGCATTCAGCTCAGGGCCGACTTCGGATTGTATGGCCTGCAGAATGACTTGCAGAAAGGCATCCATGCCTTCTGCTGCTGCCTGCTGCAGGGCTTTGTCGGTAATGGTAATCATGTGGTTGAGAGTCGTTGCAATAATCTGTTTATTTCCTCATTTCTTCAATCAGGGTCTTCATGCCCTTGATTTTCTCATGGGCCACCTGCGCCAGCACATCCTTGGCTTTGGCGCGCAGCAGAGCCACGTAGGCATGGTGTGGCCCCACGTCGATGCGTCCGATGTCGGTGGCTTTCGCCCCACCTTTCTTGCAGAGAAAGCCCAGCACGTCAGCCTTGCTCAACTTGTCGCGTTTGCCCCTTCCGATGTAGATGCTCACGTATCGGGGCTTGCAGGCTTTAATCCTTTCGTCGGAAGCAAATTGCAAATGCTCGATTCCCGCGTCAGCCACGAAGTCGGGAAGCGTTTCCTGCGGTCCTTTCAGCAGAAACACCTGTCCGTGCGATTGCCAGCGTGCCGTGCGTCCGTTGCGGTGAGTAAAGTCTTCCTGCTTGAGGGGCAGGTGATAGTGGATGACAGCTTCCACTTCAGGAATGTCCAATCCGCGTGCAGCCAAGTCGGTGCTGACCAGCACGTTGGCCGATCCGCTTCTGAACTTGTAGAGCGCCCTTTCGCGCGTGTCCTGTTCCAGACCGCCGTGGTAAGCCTCGGCATGGAATCGTTGGGAGCGTAGCCACGAACAGATGCGCTCCACACTTTCGCGGTGCGACACAAAGACGATGGCCGGTGCCCCCTGTATCGAAGTGAGCAGATGGCCGAGTGTTTCCAGCTTGTCCTTTTCGGGTGCATCCACCACTTTCACCTGCATGCGTTCCTCCACGGCCGTGTGTGCAGCCAGATAGTCTATACGGGTCCACGATGGCCTTCTCCCGCTCTGCGTGCCCTGTCCGATGCGTTCGATGAAGGCAGGTATTTCGGCAGCATCTGTGGCCGATGTGAGCCAGCAGTTCGTGATGGCGCTGAAGCGCTGCACCAAGCGTTCCATCTCTTCTTGGAATCCCAGCTCCACACATTTGTCGAATTCATCGATGATGAGCAGCCTGACCGTACTTCCGTCCACATTTCCCTTGTCCAGATGGTCCATCATTCGGCCCGGTGTGGCATACACCACTTGCGGGTGCAATTCGCGGATGGTGCGATGCTCGTCCATAGCCGGTCGTCCGCCGTAGAGGCAAGTGCTCTTCAGCCCCGTCTTCATGCGGCGCAGCACCTCCTCGTTCTGTTGTGCCAGTTCGCGTGTCGGCACGATCACCACAGCCTGCAGC
Source organism: Alloprevotella sp. (assembly GCA_036802405.1). Lineage (GTDB taxonomy): Bacteria > Bacteroidota > Bacteroidia > Bacteroidales > Bacteroidaceae > Alloprevotella. The sequence goes on along the minus strand of DAIRWG010000017.1, from coordinate 11,740 downwards.
TGCGTGCGCGTGTCGTCAACGAACTGCAGTATGGGCAGTGTGAAAGCCAAAGTCTTGCCAGTGCCGGTGGGAGAAAGCAGCACGATGTGCGCCGATTGGGCCGCACTCCGCCTCATGTCTTCCTGCATGGGGGTCAGCGTTTCCACACCCAGCGCCTGGAGGTTTATGTCGGTAGTCATAGTGATTTGCTTGATAGCTGTCGGAACGGCCAGTGAATGGCAAAAATTCCATCCGTTCCTTGTGATTGAATGCTTGGGAGAGAAGGCCGTGGCATGTGTGTTGGAATGCTCTGGGGCCAAAGTCGAAACAAAGTTACGTCATGTCGGTCGAATGGGCAAATTTACGAGGAAAATTCTCCTGCATTGCGCATTCCGGTGCCACCTTTCGTCATGTCCCGGTGCTGTCATCCACGCAGACGATGCCCCTGTGGTGGCGTCCGTCGAGTCGGATGCGCAACGGCGATGACAGATGGATGCGCCGGATGTGTTCGCTTTCGTAGTCAGCAGGTTGAGCATCCAGCCATGCTTGGTCGATAAACGAACCTCCCTTTCCGCAGTCGATGGTGAAGTATCCCACTCCGAGCGAAGTGAGGTTTTGAAAGAAGTGCGAGCCTTGGCTCGGGTCCACTCTGAACGTTTTCATCACGCATTCCGCAATGATGCGTGCCATGCTGATGTGTGGCCATTTCACAGGAATGCCCAGGAAGGGGTCCGAACTGCCCCATCGTCCGGGGCCAATCAAGGCATAGGGCCGTTCCTCCTGCATCATGGCATTGTTCAACTGGCGGATTTCCTCAGCCATCTGCTCGCTGTGTGCGTTGGAAAACGTTTCCGGACGCACATAAACGATGTCGCACACATCCTTCACCCGTCCGTTGCCCAGCACCGAATCACTCTCCATCACCACCTTCTCGTTCCTGCCGGGTGCATAGTCCTTCGAAGTGTCCTCGTTCACGTCCACGATGGGGCGTATCTGCAGCAGATAGAACTCAGCCGTCAGCTCGTCGGTCAGCTGAACGGCAAATTCGATCTCCACCGGTCGGCCCATCTCCTGGGCCCCCACATGCAGCAAGTGGCGGATGGTAGAAGCCAACGGAAAAGCCTCGTTCTGCAGCCATCCGTGGAAGGTGACCACCTTCCGTCCCGTCACGCCGTTGAGAATGCCAGGCATGAGCCGGTCGTTCAGCAGGTCGTAAGTCGAGAGCACGAAGCGCATCGCCCGGTCCGAAACCGGCAGTTGTGCGATGCCGCGTTTCGACAGGTTGAAGGCATCGTTCGTTTTGAACACCTGCGGCAGATTCTTCAAGTCGAGTGCCAGAAAGTCGCGCTGCGTGTCGCGCAGGGCCGACTGCGGTGAGGCCAGTTGCAGAATGTGCCTCGGGTGGGCAGGCGAGAAGCGCAAGGCCAATCCCCCGTCCACAATGTGTTTGCCCAGTCCTACGGCGATTTGGGCGATGCCTTCCTCCGCCTTTTCCTCGCCGATGGGGTAGAAGTTGAGCGAACGTGCCACGCCCGACAGGGTGGGGTAGAAGAGTCCTTCCTGTTCGTTTCCCACCACCTCTTGCAGCACCACAGCCATCTTCTCCTGGTCGATGAGGTTCTGTGTGGCCGTGAGGTAAGCCTTGCTGTCGGCGTAGAACACCGAGGCATACACCGCCTTGATGGCCGAACGCAGCATGCCCACCATTTCCTTTTCGTCCTTCACGTGCGGAATCATGTAAGTGGAGTAAACGCCGGCAAAAGGCTGGTAGTGCGAGTCCTCCAGCAAGCTCGACGAACGGATGGCAATCGGGCCGTCCACCACCTTGAGCAGGCTCATGAGGTCGTCGATCACATCGTTCGGCAGCACCGCCTTCTCAAAGGCTTGCAGGATGTCCTCGTCCGAAGCATCGCTCAGGGCCAGCGGATAGAGCTGGTTCATCTCCATGAAGCGGTCGAACACATCGGTGCAGATCACCACCGTGCGTGGAATGTCGATGGGCAGCCGGTCGTTGAGCAGTGTGGGGTCCTGCTTCACCAGGTTGCCCATGAAAGCCAGTCCGCGCCCCTTTCCGCCCAGCGAACCGTTGCCGATGCGTGCAAAGTTGCTGTATTCGTCGAACCGATCCTTTTGGTAGATGGCCACCACCCCCTCATTCTTCATTCTCCGGTAGCTCACGATGAGGTCGAAGATGTAATGGCGTGCCTCGTCCATGTCGGCATATTGCGACACGTCGTGCGCCTTCAGTATTTCAGCTGGGGGAAACATAGCTCTGGAATAGAAGAACCTGGAGAAATGGTTGTGTGAGAGATGATAGCGCAAGGCCTCGTCGGGGATGTCGAAGATGTGGTTTTGCAAGTCCTTCAGGTCGCGTATGCGTGCGATCTCCCGATGCGTCTTCGGGTCGTCAATCACGAAGTCGCCAAAGCCGAAATGCTGCATGATGGCCTTCTGCAGGTCCTGAGGGTAACTCTTCGAGCGTTTGCCCAGAAACGGCACACCGAGCAATCGGGCATAGCGTTCATTCTCCAGTTCGCTCGATTCGAGCAGAAAGGGAATGTGCGGGTCCAGCTGCTTGATGTATTTCCCCAGGTCGTAGCCACAGGTGGGGTCCTTTTTGCCGCATCGGGTGAAACTCATGTCGCTCACCACGCCCAGGATGTTGTCGGGATAAGTCTGCAGGATGTCGATGGCCTCTTCGTAGGTGCGTGCCAGCATCACCTTCGGCCGTCCGCGCATTCGCAGCATCTTCAGGTGGTCGTTGAGGGCCTCTTCTGCAAACACCTTGCTCTGCTCCAGCACGATATGGTAGAGGTGGGGGAGGGCAGAGGAATAAAACCTGATGGAGTCCTCCACCAGCAGGATCGTCTGCACCCCCACCGAAGCCATATCTTCGGGAGCATTCAGCTTGTCCTCGATCAGTTTGATGATGGCCAGCAGCAGTTCCGAATTTCCGAGCCATGAAAACACATAGTCGATGTGCGAGAGATCCTCAGCATTCACCCTTCGGCTCACCTCCTTCGAGAAAGGAGTCAGCACCACGATCGGGATGTGCGGATGCCTCTCCTTGATGCTTCCCGCCACCGCAAAGATGTCAGTGTTTGCCATGTTCGGCATCACGATCACCAGTTCGAAGTTTCGGCTCTCCAGCATCTCCATCGCCTCCTTTTCTGTGGTCACCTGTGTGAAACGGGGCGGATAGCGCAGATTGAGTGCCGTGTATTCGTTGAAAATCTGTTCGTCCACCCTTCCGTCGTCTTCCAGGATGAAGGCATCGTATTTGGTGGCGATGAGCAGCACATTGTAGATTCGTTTGTTCATGAGTGCTGCAAAGGGAGTGTCGCGCAGGAAGATGCGCTGCGTGGTAGGTTGCAGAGAATGGTGCTTCATGGAGTCTGTGATTTGGAGAGTGGACAGATTGGACGCTGGGACGCTGGGACTTTGGGACTTTGGGACAAATGTGTCCCCACCCAAGATTCCCAGTCAGCCAGTGTTCAATAGAATAGCGTGCTCACGTTCTGGGCGTCGGCATAGGTGGTGAGCAGCCTGACCGACAGGTCCACCGCCTTCTCCACCCATTCCCTGTCGCCGTCGTATCCGTTGATGAGCATCAGCAAGTGGGTCGTGTCAAGCCCCATCATGGTGCGTGTGCTGTCGCTCGTGGGAGTGGCAAAGGCCCCCTCGCCGTCGCGATAGACCGGCAAGTGCTCGATGTTGAGCGAGCCACGGCCAATGCCTTCGTAGGGTTCCGCCTCTCGTCCCACTCCCAGTTCGATGGCGGTTCCCGCAATGCGGTCGGCATCCAAGGCCGCCGTGCTGTAGTGTGAGGAGAGTGAAACGAGGTTCACCAAGTCCACCACCGTGTTGACGGCATAAAGCCCCTTGCCCTGCACCACGCGCCGTGTGAGTTGTTCGCAAGCCGGCCGGTATCGGCTTGGGTCCTTGCCCGCAGCCTTGTAGGCCATCCGTGTGGCTTCGATGCCCGGCAGCAGTTTGATGGTGTCGGGCGTGAGATGCTTTTGCAGTTCGGCAGCCTCGTTCTCGATTTCCTTCCACAATTCGGGGTTGGTGGCAGAGTTGCGTATGTCGGCCGTGATGGCAGCTCCGACGAATGCCGGGCATATTCTGCAGAATGCCTCTGCACGGTTGATTTGGTATTTCATGATTCGCGTGTGAGTCAGATGTTGGTATCATGTTTCGCTGTATGGCAGCAAGTCCGTTGTTTCGGACACCTGCTTACCTGCCGCACAGTTCCGCAAAGGCACAAGTGCGGCAAGTGTTGTTGTCATTCACCCCCTCAAAGGGCTTCTCGGGATCAAGCATGTCCGAGAGCAGTTCGATGAATCCCTGCTTGAATTTGTCGGCTATCTGGTTAAAGTCCAGCATCGGCTGCTTGGCCAGCGTGATGTAGGGCGTGAAGTCCTTGTTCATGGCTTGCTTCAGATAGAACAATGCAGGAGCGATGGGCAGCATCTCCCCGTTCAGGTCCTTGCAGCGAGGATCGCCCGTCATGGTCAGTGCGTAGAGAAACGTCTGCATCGCATAGTGCGGATGCTTCGGCCCCGGTCTGAACAAGGCGTCCAGCTCGCTCACGGCCTCCATCTTTCCCCCCGTCTTGTAGTCGACGATGCGCAGGTGCCGCTTCCCGTCGGGCAGCAGTGCCGTGTCGATGCGGTCAATCTCGCCCTCCAGCCTCACCGTGGTCGACTGGGCCAGATCCTTGCCGTAAGGCACCGTCAGGTCGATGTGCTTCTTCTCCTCCGTGCCGTTCACCACAAACCATTCGGCGGGCACCTGCTGCCCCTCGTTCTTTCCCGCCTCGAAGCAGATGAGCTGCTTCAAGTAGCTCACCAGGGCCTTGGCCGAAATGTCGTTCATCTCCACCTTCGGTTCGTGATGGACCGTGTCCTTGTCCCGTTCCTCGTTCACCGCCTCGCAAGCCCGCCTGATGAGCGACAGCAGCGCGGCCTGCTTCCCGTCCTCCAAGTAGTGGCGCAGGCGTTGCGGAGTCACCGGGTGAGCCGTGTCCACGGTCAGCTCCTCCGAGTAGAGCAGCTCCGCAGCCTTGTGAAGCACCGTGCCGAAGTCCTGCGCCGAGATGATCGGCACCTCCTCCTGCTTCTCCGGCAGGTTGAGCACATATTTGAAGTAGAACTGCAGGGGGCAGCGCATGTAAGTGTTCACCTTCGAGGGCGACACCTTCTTCATCACCCGTTCAGCCATGTCGGCCGGTTTGGGTGCCGAGTGTATGGCCAACGGTTGCTGCACAGGCTTCGACGACAGGTTGAAGCGTTTGATGTGCAGTTTCGCCTCGTCGGGCAAGTCGGCATCCTCCACCAGCAGCGCGTTCATGAAGCGCGACATCTCCCCCTTGCGCAGTCCTTCGGTGGAGGAGTTGTACTCCAGAGTGGCCCGCTCGGCCCGTTGCAGCAGTCGGTGGAAATAGTAGGCATACACCGAAGTCTTGTGTTCCGAAGTCGTCATGCCATAGTGCCGGCGGATGAGGTAGGGCACAAACGAAGTGTCCGTAGCCTTTTGCGGCAGAAAACCTTCGCCCACCGAAAGCATCAGCACCCGCTTGAAGTCCAGGCATCGCGTTTCGAGCACCCCCATCACCTGAAGCCCCTTCACCGGTTCGCCGTGGAAGGGCACCGTCATGGCCATGAGCACCTGCCTCACCAGCTTGAAGAGCGTGAACGGACGCACCGTCAGCAGTCCTTCCTCCACCAGGCGGATGAAGCGTGTGAGCAGCGTGTAGGTTTGAAAATACGACTCCGTGTAGAGCGTGTCGAGGTTGGCATCGCGTTCCTTGGCCTGTTCGTGTTGGCGTCCGGCCTCCTTGGCCACGGTCTCCTGTAGCTGCGTGAGAAATCCCTTCAGCGTGTCCTCCACCAGGCGCAGCTTCACCTCCTGTCCCAAGTCCTTCAGCGCCTCCACCACGGCCATCTGGTCCATCTCGCCCAGCAGCCTTTCGCCCTCCTTCACCAGCAGGGCATAGGCCGGCGTGTGGCTCAAGGGGAAACCCATCGTCACGTTCACGTCCTTCACCCCTTCGGGCAAAGCCCTCAGCACAGGTTGCAGCAAAGCCTCGTTGCACAGCACGATGGCCGTTTCGCGGGCCTCTTCTGGGCGGAAGTACTGCGGTTGGCTGAGCCATCGCGTCACGCTCTGTGCCTGGGCCGACTCCGTAGGAGCCTCGATGAAGTGAATCGTGCGTTCGGAGCGTCGCTTCAGAAAGTTGCTGAAGCAAGCCGCCTCATCGGTCAGCGCGTTGGGAAAATCCTTCAGGTTCTGCTCCAGAAACACCCCCGCCTCCTTGGCCACACTGTCAGGCGCAGCGGCCACATCTTCCGTCTGTGCCGAGGCATAGAAGGTGTCGTAGTCCCAATAGAAGAGCGCCTTGCCCTGCTTCTGCAAAGCCCGGAAAATCGTGCGTTCCACCTCGCTCACCACGTTCAGCCCCACGAAGGCCACGTGGTCGATGGCCTCATCCATCAGCCTTTCGCCCCGGGTGATGCGTTCTGCCACGTCGCGGTAGAGCTGCCCGTCGTAGGCCAGTCCGACCGACGAGAGTTCCCCGCGCAGATCCGAATAGATGTCGTACAGATGGTTCCATAACTTCAGGAACCGGCCCTTCACTTCCGTCTGCCGGCTGTCGTCGAATCCGTTGATGAAGCGTTTGAACTGTTCGATCTGCTCTTCAGTCAGCAGTTCGTTGTCGCCTCCGATGGCCTGGTAGTCCTTCAGACTCTGAAATAGCTCTTTGGCGGGAGCCATGCTCTTGTCCAGGTCGTCGAAGTCAGCCAGGATGCGTTCGCCCCAGCCGTAGAAAGAGTCGAGGTCCTCGCGGCTCGCCGTGTGGCGTGCATAGATGCGGTACATGCGGCACACCGTTTCGATCTTGTCAGCCTGCTGCAGCGGCGAGAGGCTACGGATGAATTCGTCGATGGCCATGTAGCGGGGTGCCCAGATGGGCTGGTCGCCTGCGGGGAGCAGATGCTCGCTCAGGAAGCGGCAGGCACGCTTGTTGGGAAATATGACGATGGTGCGGCTGAAGTCCGAGCCGATGCGTCGGCGCAAGTCCTCTGCCACCATTTGGAGAAAGGATTTCATAGCAGCAATGTGTGTGTGAACAATCGTATGCGAAGCGAGCGGGTCGGCAAGCAAGCCCTGTGGCTCCACCTACGGTTGTGGTGTGTGAATAGATGCAGGTGACGCACTTTAGGCTATCGGCCCGGCGTTTCGGCCTTTGCCTCCACGGGTTCCACTCTGTGGCGGTCCACATACCACAGGTAGCCCTTCACGTTCTGGTGCCCCATGCGTTGCATGAAGCGCATGTAGCGAGCCACCTGCGTGCGGTGCTCCTCCGTGGGCTTGGCAAATTTGAAGTCGACCACCACCGTCAGCCCCCCCTTCATCATCACGCGGTCGGGGCGGGCACTGTGCAGTTCGCCGTAGCGGTCGCGGTAGAGGATTTCGCATTCGTTGAACAACGTCCAGCTACCGTCAAACCACGTTCGCACCTCCGCATCCTTCATGCTCTGTTCCATGCGTTCCCGCAGCTTCTTCATTTCCTTGCGGCTGCCCGTCACGCCCTCCATTTCCAGGCGTTGGAACGCCCGTGGCAAGTCGTCGGCGGTGCGAATGTACTCGAACAGGCGGTGAAGCAGCTTGCCCCGGTCGATGTAGTGGCGTTGCGACAGGCCGTCCGTGTCTACATCGGTGTCGTCAGCATCCTCCTCGGGCGTGAGCTCGTTGTCGGCCAGGAAGTCCTTGGCCGGATTCGACTGGCGAAACTCCACCTGGGTGCGTTGCTCCTCGTCGGTGGCCTGCAGTGCGATGGGAATGGGCGTGATGAGCGGTTTGTCAAGCGGGTTGATCCGTGGCTCGTCCTTCCTGCCCTCGTCCTTGCTTGCCGAAGCTTCCGGCTGTCCTGAGGCATACACCTTGAATCCCTCGTGCTCGTCCTCGTCGTAGTCGCTCTCCTGTGGCTCCAGCAGTCCGGCGGAAGCCTGGGCCACCAGCTGTCCTACGGTCTTGGGCGCCGGCGTTGAACCGTCCTTGCTTTTCTTGTTCTTGTCAGTGCCGAGGCATCTGCTCCACACCAGCAGGTTTTCTTCGGCACGGGTGAATGCCACGTACAGGAGGTTGAGGTTGTCGATGCGCTGCTGCATCAGCTCCTGCTGCTTGTCGGTGTTGAAGAAGGTGCGGTCCACCGACTTCCTGCTGGGCGAGATGGGCACCATGGGCAGGGCATTGTAGGGAGCCTCTTTCGGTGTTTCGCACCACAGGATGTCGTCGTTGCGCAGTTTCGTCAGTTCCCACTCGCAGAAGGGCACCAGAATCGTGTGGCGCGACAGCCCCTTCGACTTGTGCACCGTCATCACATACACGCTGTCGAGATGGTCGCCGTGGGCCGAGGCCTTGCACAGCGTGTTGTTCCAATGTTCGATGAACAGGCCGATGTCCGACGGGTTGTCGGCCAGGAAGTCGAGCACCGCATCAAGCAGGCAGAAGAGGTAGGCTGACTGTCCGTTGTCCGAGCCGTCGGCACGGCACGCCAGCTTCAGCCGGGCAATGAGCAGCTGGCAAAGCTCGTAGAGCGGCATGCATTGCAGGAACTTCCTTTCCGCCTCGTCCGTCAGGCAGCTGGGCAGCACATCTTCCGCCTCCTTCATCAGTTCGGGCAGTTCCTTGTCGGGCAGTCCGTCCCCATGCGGCCCGTTATCGTCTCGGCTGATTTCCCTCAGTCCGGTCAGCAGCAGGGCCAGTGCCGTGGTGTCGTGGTCGTCGTTGAGGTAGCGCAGGGCATTCACCAGTGTCAGCACGCTGCGCGAGGAAGTCAGCAGGAAGGCCTCGTCGGAGCTGATCTTGATGTCGCTGTGGTGGGTGGCGATGTAGTTCACCAGCTTCGCAGCTTCGTTGTTGACGCGCACCAGCACCCCGATGTCGCCGTCGTTCACGCCGGCCCTGCGGAGATTCCTGATTTGGGCCACCACGTCTTCCATCACCTTTTCCTCATTCATTTTTCCATCGGCCAGGGCCAGCCTCACCCATCCGCCGTCGGCATGGGGCTTGCACTGCTGCTTCACGTCGCTGTAGATGTGCTCGATGCGGTGGCGCCATTCCACGGGAAGGCCGTCATCGGGGCTGATGGCCTGGTCGAGCAGGGGAGCACACCGTTCGAACAAGGCGTTGTTGTACTCCACGATGGCCCGTTTGCTTCGCCAGTTCACGTTGAGGTGCTCCTCCTTCTTGCTGAAGAAGTCCTTGTCCTGGCCGATGCCGTGCAGGATTTCCCAGTCGCCACCGCGCCAGCGGTAGATGCTCTGCTTCACGTCGCCCACCAGCATGCACTGGTTGCCCTGTGCCATGTTCTCCACCAGCAGCTTCTTGAAGTTGGTCCACTGCATGAGCGACGTGTCCTGAAACTCATCGATCATGATGTGGCGGAAGGTCGTGCCCACACGCTCAAACACGAAGGGCGCGTCGTCGGCCTGCACCACCCGGCTGAACAGTTCCGGCGTCTTGGCCAGCATCACGTGGTTCGTTTCCTCGTTGATCTTGTTCATCAGCTGTTCCACCTTCGAGAGCAGGCGCATGGGCGCCGCATGCCTCAGCATTTCCTTGGCCGTGCCGATGGTCAGCCCGTAGTCGGCGATGGCCTGCACCATGCTCTGGAGCCTTCGCTGCAGTTCCAGAATGTAGGGCATCAGTTCCCCCCTGTTCTTCGCTTCGGCCTTCTTCATCATGCCTTCGGGGTCGGTGAGGGCCCTTTGCGTCACGCTGCCCCACGAAGCATCCACTCCGTCTGCTTCCACCTTCTGTGCATCGTTCACCACGTTGCTGCCCTTGTACAGCCGTCCGGCACCGCCCGGCACTTCCTCCAGCAGTCGGATCACCTCGCGTGCAGCATCCTTCACCCGCTGCTCGGCTATGGGGGCGTGCTCCCTGGCAAAGTCCCGCAGAAGCTTGATGTGGCCGTTGTCGGCCATGGCCTCGGTGAGCTGCTCCTCATGCTTCAGATAAGTGGTGTCGAACAGGTTGCTGCGGGCAAAGGAGGTGAGCTCGCGCACCATGTTCCAGCCCCGTTCGTTCTCGATCTGCTCGTCCATATAGTCCGTCACCAGCTTCAGTGCCTCCTCCTTGTCCTTGCCCGGATGCGGGTCCTGCAGCTGCTCCATCAGCCTTTCCACGGCCCGTGCCACCACGTCGGCATCGTTCAGGTCCACGCGGTAGGAACGGGGCAGCTCCAGCTCGTGTGCCAGGTTGGTGAGCAGCGACTGGAAGAACGAGTCGATGGTCTCCACCCTGAAGTGGTCGTAGTCGTGGATGAGGTGGTGGAGCATGCGTCTGGCCTTTTGGCACACTTCCGCTTCGCTGAAGCGGTGGGCCGGGCTTTGCGCATTGAGTTTCTCGAGCAGGAGTTGGAGAAACTGGCCATCGAGGGCACCGTAGGCCAAGTTGAAGAGCTGCACGAGTATGCGGTTCTTCATTTCGCCCGTGGCCTTGTTGGTGAACGTCACGGCCAGGATGTTGCGGTAGGCCGTGGGTGAATCCGCCAGCATGGCCAGCTTGATGTATTCCATGGCCAGGTTGTAGGTCTTGCCCGACCCGGCCGAAGCCTTGTAAACTAATAGGTCGCCCATAGGGTAGAGTGTGTGCGTTGAGGGTGGAAAAAAGTTCGTTCTCGGAGGCAAAGCGGCCGGCAGTCGTGGTTGCAGGCCTTTCGCTCTCTGAGTGTAAAGTTACGAATAATTTGTAAGATGGACAATATAAAACGGAGGATTTTCACCCGTTTCTTTCAAGAAAATGTCTGGTTTTAAGCCTTTTGGCGAGCAGCCTAACATTTTTTTTGTAACTTTGTGGCGCAAAGTTCCTGAGCGGGGCCGCATTGGCCAGGCTTGTGCCGGCAAGGTGAGTCCATCGGGAGTTTACATGTCTAACTAAACCATTTATCGCAAAATGTTCGAAGAAAAAGCCGGCGAACTCGCTGGAAAGATTTGGGAAGCGCTCCATGAAAATGGCGAACTCTCAGCCAAGGATCTGAAGAAGGCCGTGAAAGTGCGTGCCGACAAGGACCTCTATCTGGCCTTGGGCTGGTTGCTCCGCGAGGACAAGCTCGTTGTCAAGGAAGAGGCCAAGGACATCCTCGTATCCTTGAAGTAAACCCATCGACCAGCAGATTCCAGACCGTGCCCATAGGGGCCGTCTGAGCAGATGAAGGACATTCGCAGGAGGCTCGCGTGCGTGAAGCGCGGCGGGGCTTCCCCTGTGGGCGTCCTTATTTTTGTTTCACCACATTTCAATCACAGAATCCTACAGATGAACATCCACACTCCACGCATCCTGTTCCTCCTTCTGGCCGTGCTGCAGGCAGCCGGCCTGTGGGGCCGTCAGCGCCCCTTCAGCGAAGCCTATGCCATTGCCGCACAGCAGGCACAACGGCTGGGCATCACCATGGACTCCCTCGCGCTTCCTCGGGCCAAGGCCCTCCATGTCCGCGCGGCAGGTGACGGAAAGCCCGTGCCCTACTACGTCATTCCCCACGGTGCCGACCGAGGGTTCACCATCGTGTCGGGCGACGACCGCCTGCCTGCCATCGTGGGCTATTCCGACCGTGGCACTTATGCCGATGACAGTTTGCCCGAAGCCTATCGGGCTTTCCTCCAGATGTACCGTGCCACCGTCGAGGCTGCCCTCCGTGGTGAAGCCGGGGCTTCCGACTGCGTTGCGCAGGCCCTCCGTCGGGCGCAATCGG
>DAIRWG010000016.1:0-28188 GCA_036802405.1 Alloprevotella sp. | reverse complement strand
TGCTGGCCATGCAGATTGCGTCGATTCACAACCTGGCCTTCTACCTGTGGCTCGTGCGGGAAGCACGCAAGCACATCCTTGCCGATGACTTTGCCGCCTGGAAAGCTGTGATGGCGGAGAAGCTTGGACGTAAACTCTGATTGTATTTCATGTGCTATGCGTAAGTTCTTTCACAAGCCGTCCTTCACGGCCAAGCAACAGCCAGAGGCTGAGTCGCAGCCACAGCTCCAGCCGTCATCCGGCAAGGGGCAGATGCCATCGCATGGGAGGGGCCTCAAGGTGGGCAAACCCAAATGGCGGATGCCGTGGACCTCAGGGCACAAGCCGCTGGTGGGAAGGCTCGACCGCTACATCATCTACAAGTTTCTGAGCACTTACATCTTCCTCATCGGCATCATCGTGGTGATTGCGGTGATCTTTGACTTCAACGAGAAAATCGACAAATTCTCGCAGAGCCACTTGCCCTTTGTGAAGATTGCGGCTTACTACTCGAACTTCGTGCCTTATTTTGCCAATCTCTTCAGTCCGTTGTTTCTCTTTGTGGCGGTGATTTTCTTCACTTCCAACTTGGCAGGACATTCTGAAATCATTGCAATGAAGAGCACGGGCATGAGTTTCCGAAGGCTGCTTCGTCCCTACATGATCTCGGCCGGCATCATTGCGGTCACGTCGTTTCTGCTGGGGGCATATGTCATTCCGAAAAGCAACGTGAAGAAGGTGAACTTTGAGAACCGCTACATCAAAAAACAGACGGCACTCACTTCGATCGACAACGTGCAGATGCAGGTGGACACGGGCGTAGTGGCCTATATCACCCATTTCGACAACGAAACGAAGAGCGGCTACGGATTCTCGCTCGACAAGTTTGCCGACAAGAAACTGGTGTCGCATCTCACGGCGCAAAGCATACAGTATGACACGCTCTCGGAAAGGCGTTTCTCGTGGACCCTCCACGACTACAACATCCGCACGCTCAAGGGCATGCGCGAAGTGCTGACTTCGGGGGAGAAGGTCGACACCATGATCATGATGGAGCCGAAGGATTTCTTCTTTGTAAACAACCAGCAGGAAACGATGACCCTGCCGGAACTGCGCGAGTTCATCGACCGTCAGGCTTTGCGCGGATCGGCGGGTACGAGTGCCTTCGAGGTGGAATACTACAAGCGAATTGCCTCGCCATTTGCGGCTTTCATCCTTACGCTGATCGGGGTGTGCGTGTCGAGCCAGAAGCGAAAGGGGGGAATGGGCACCAACATGGGACTGGGATTGGCCTTGTCGTTTGCTTTCATCCTGTTCCAGACGGTGTCGGCCGCTTTTGCCGTGCATGCGGGCTTGTCGCCCATGATAGCGGTGTGGATTCCCAATCTGCTGTTTGCGGCCATTGCCCTGGTGCTGATGTGGCGAACACCGCAATGAGCCAACGGGGGCAGGGCGGAAACGAACGAAGCGGGGTGGGGGACGGGCCTGAACGGTGTGCCCGCCTTGACATTTGACTGAACATTCACATTCTGAAGATAACGATTATGGACAATGATAACAAGGAGGTTTTGCTGCCATCCTCTGCTGCTTCCGAACACGGGAGCGAAGTGGGGGTGGACAAGGAAGCCCAAGAAGAAAACATCGGCGCTGCGCAGACTGCCGACCAGACACCTGAGAACGGGGAGAATGGGGGAGAGGCTCAGCCCACCTACTTCGAGGATCTGGCCCTTTCGGACGATGTGCTCGATGCGCTCTACGATATGCATTTCGAAAAATGCACACCCGTGCAGGCAGCCTGCATACCACCCATTCTGGAGCATCACGATGTGCTGGGCGTGGCTCAGACGGGAACGGGCAAAACGGCGGCATACCTGTTGCCTTTGCTTTCACTCCTGGGCACCGAGCCTCACCCGGAGGATGCCGTCAACTGTCTGGTGATTGCTCCGACGCGTGAACTGGCGCGGCAGATTGACCAGGCACTGCAAGGTTTTGCATTCTACACAAACATTAATGCGGTGGCTGTGTACGGGGGAAATGACGGTGCACGCTATGAGCAGGAACGGCGTTCGCTCCAAGCCGGTGCCGACATCGTGCTGGCCACTCCCGGACGACTGATCACTCACTTGCAGCTGGGCACGCTCGACTTGAGCCGAACGACTCATTTGGTGCTTGACGAGGCTGACAGAATGCTTGACATGGGCTTTGCAGAGGACATCATGAGCATCGTGAAGCAGATGCCGGAACATCGACAGACGATCCTCTTTTCGGCTACCATGCCACCCAAAATCGCCCAGTTGGCACGCAGCGTGATGCATGATCCGGTGGAGGTGGAGATTGCCGTTTCGAAACCGGCTGAAAACATCCGGCAGAGCGTTTATGTGTGTCGGGAGAGCGACAAGGTGGTGATCCTGCGCAAGATATTTGAGGAGAATCCGCCCAAGCGCGTGATTCTGTTCGCTTCGTCGAAGCAAAAGGTAAAGGAACTGGCCATCGTGCTCCAACGCAAAGGACTGAATGCGCGTGCCATGCATTCTGACCTTTCACAGCCCGAACGTGATGAGGTGATGCAACTCTTCAGGGCTCATAAGGTGGACCTGCTGGTGGCTACAGATATTGTGGCACGCGGCATTGACATAGACGACATCACGATGGTGATCAACTACGATGCTCCACACGATGCCGAAGATTATGTGCACCGCATCGGCCGTACGGCACGCGCAGGGCGCGAAGGGGCTGCCATCACGCTGATCGGAGAAAAGGACATGGTGGCACTGGCTTCCATAGAGCGCATCCTGAAGATCAAGATTCCCCGGGAAAAGTTACCCGAAGGGCTGAAGAAGCCAGAATCGGACGCCCGACGCGGAAGGGACGGACGTGGCGGACATGAGCGCAGCCGTGGTTCGCGCAACGGCAAGGAACGCCACGACCATCAGCGCACTGTGGCCAAGGGACAGGGCCAACGTGTGGCCACCAAGCAGAAACCGACAAGCGAACGGGTGCATGGCGACCGTCCAAGAAGCGAGAAACCGACAAACGGGAAGGCACGCCAGCACCGCGGACGTGGCGGCAAAAAAGGTGGCGGAAAGGCTACTGCCAAAACAGAATGACCGAGCATGGTTCATGACACATGGGCAAACCTCCGCTGGTTCCAACTTGCAAAAGAAGGAGCCAGCGGAGGTTTCATTTAAGGAGGACGCTACAAACGATGTGCCTTGCGGGACCACTGCTTCACGGAACATCGTGCTTTAAACAATGCGGATGTTTCTCCATAGAAGACTCTTCTGCACAGTTTTCGGCCTTTCGCTTTCACCAGCCCCTTTTCTTTTGGAATCCCTATTATGTTTAATAAACGATTCTGAAGAGAAGAAAAGACGGCTACTCTACCTCTGATAAATGGGAATTTCTTAACTTTGTGGCACTATGATTGACAAAGCAACGATACAAAGAGTCATGGACGCCACCGACATCGTGGAAGTGGTACGCGAGTTTGTGGACTTGCGCAAGGCTGGAGTCAACTATAAAGGCCTTTGCCCTTTCCACAATGAGAAAACTCCGAGTTTCACTGTGTCGCCTTCGAAGCAGTTGTGCAAGTGCTTTTCCTGTGGCAAAGGCGGCAACGCAGTACATTTTCTGATGGAACTCGAACAGATGACCTATCCCGAGGCTATCAAATGGTTGGGGCGAAAATATGGCATAGAGGTCAAAGAAAAAGAATTGACCGACCGCGACCGCGAACTGCAAAGTGAACGCGAAAGCATGTTTGTGGTGAATGAATGGGCAGCCAAGTATTTTCAGGACATCCTGCACGACCATGTGGACGGCGTGGCGAAAGGCATGGCTTACTTCCGCTCGCGTGGCTTCAGGGACGACACGATTCGCAAATTCCAGCTGGGCTATTCATTGGAGGAACGTGATGCCATGACGAAAGCTGCACTGGCGCATGGATTCAAGGCTGAATTTCTGACGAAAACGGGAATCTCGTATAAAACAGACGACGGCAAACTGCTTGACCGGTATCACGGACGTGTGATATTTCCTGTTCACACGTTGTCGGGAAAGGTTGTGGCTTTCGGCGGTCGCATCCTGTCGTCGGACAAGAAACTGGCCAAGTATGTCAATTCCCCCGAAAGCATCATCTACAGCAAGAGCCATGAACTCTATGGACTCTATCAAGCCAAAAGTGCTATTGTGAGGCAGAAACGCTGCTTTCTGGTGGAGGGCTACACCGACGTGATTTCGATGCATCAGAGCGGCATTGAGAATGTGGTGGCCTCTTCGGGTACTTCATTGACCGAGGGACAAATCAGACTGCTGCACCGCTTCACGCAAGACATTACGATACTTTACGACGGCGATGCTGCCGGAATCAAGGCCAGTTTGAGAGGCATTGACATGCTACTTGCTGAAGGCTTGAACATCAAGGTGCTGCTTTTGCCTGACGGGCATGACCCCGACAGCTTTGCGCGTTCGCACAAGGCGGAGGAGTTTCAGCGTTACATCGATTCGCACCAAGTGGACTTCATCAAGTTCAAGACGAACCTGCTGCTTGACGAAAGCCAAGGTGACCCTATCCAGCGCGCTGCACTCATCACGGATGTGGTGAAGAGCATTTCGGTTATTCCCGACCAGATCGTGCGGCAAATGTATGTGCGCGAATGTGCGGGTATGCTCCAGGTGAGCGAAGAGCTGATTATGGCTGAAATTGCCAAACAGCATCGTCAAGCTGTGAAGAACCAGCGTACGAAGGAAGAACATAAGGATGGTGAGGAAGCACCCACAAGCGAAGAACCTCCTGTGGCAGAAAGAGCGACATCCTCGCTTTGCGGAAGTGCGGAAGAGCGCATGATCATGGCTATGGTCATACGCTATGGTGAGTGTGCGATGCAAAGCCTTGACCAGGCAGAAACCGGAGCCGATGACGCTGCCCAGCACACGATGCCTCTGGTGGCGTTTGTGAAGCAAAGCCTGGAGGATGACGGACTGCAGCTCAGCACGCCTTTGTTCCAGAAAATGCTGAACGAGGCCTGTGAACAGGCTGCCGCCCAACCTGAGTGGAAGGCTCTCCCCTACTTCACCCGTCATCCGGATGCACAGACGAATGCTTTGGCTTCGGAACTGGCTGAGGATAGCTTTGTGCTCAGTTCTGGCCAGCGTAAGCTGTACACGGACGACAAATACCGCTTGGAGGAGATGATGCCGCGGTTGCTCAACGACTTCAAGCATTCCATCGTGAAACAGCAAGTGGCTGAATTGCTAAGGAAAATGCAAGACCCTGGACTGATGGATGATCCCACGAAAGCCAAGGAAATCATGTCAAGATACATGGAACTGTGTGCCATCGAGCGGCAGTTCGCTCAGATTTTGGGCGATCGCGTTGTAATGGTGTAGCAGACGTCATCTTAATAAAACAAAGAACCATGAGAATGAGTCCTAAATCATTGTGGAACACTGTGGTGTGCTTCCTCCTGCTGTTTGAGTGCTTGTGCCAAGGGGCATGGGCAGAAGGCGAACTGCCTGCCCGGTTTCACTTGGTGAGTCATGTGGAAGAAATGGCCGACGGAGCCTTGTGCATTGTGGCCGGAGAGGTGAACGTGAACGGTCAACAGAAGCTCAGCCTGATGTCAAACACCTATCCTATGAAAGATGCAAGCAAGGGCAAACTGAAGGGGTTCACACATGCAGAGGGACTGGAACCTTCGTTCGTGTGCAGCAGTAAGTCTGTCGTGTGGAAATATGTGCGCAATGATGATGGAAGCTGTTCGTTCGTCAGTTTCGATTCGAATGATTACCTGTCGTATCAATCTGCAAACAAGTTGGGGCTGAAACTTTCACGGAAAGGCTCGACAAGCAGCTGGTACCTGTCGGAAAGGAATGACGGGATGTTTGATGTGAAAGCCACAGCAGACAGTAATCGAAGATTGTGTGCGGGATCATACGGCAACAATTCTTATGGGGTGTTTGACCATTACGCTTCATCTGAAGGCGTCTACATCTATGTGGCGGAATCAGAATCACAGAGCGGTATGACTGGTGAAGCCGTATGCCCGAACAATGGAGAGGACGTGGCCGTTGTGTGCAATGATTGGGCTTTCTCGGAAAATTCAGAAAAGCATGCAGACGTTTCAGAATACTTGCTGCTTGACGGTTCATTAGCTCCCGATGCTCCTTGCATTTCCTTCATTTGTGAATGGCAAACTAATTTGCAGTCCTCTGGGAATCCGGCATTCTGCTTGCGTACTACCCAGGGATATCTTTCGGCAGATTTGACTGCTTCTGAAGCCAGAACATTGTGGTGCGTGAGGAATGGCTGCATTGCCACGTGCCTTTCAGATGGTTCTTGGCTACTCTTGGGCGTGAATCGAAATGCCGGACAATGGACGTGTCAGGACATGGCCCTGGCTGAAAGCTCAGGCTCGTTTGAACCAGCACATTTCTGCAAAATAACCGCTGCCCCAACTTGCAGGAGGGAAGCAAATGGCAGGCTCTACCTCAAAGGGGGATGGAGCACACAAAAATTGGCCAACTTGTCCTTGGAAGGAGTTTCGACTGTGGACTTGACAGAAATTTCGTTGCCAAGAAGGCTTCTCCCGTTCAAACATTCGGTGGAAACGCAAAATATGCCTATCTTTGTAGCACAAGAATCGGCACAAACGATTCCCACGGAATGGCGCTTTGTGGTGGTCTGCTCTGCCACGTCGAACCGTTTACTTCGCCGGGTGGTGATGGCAGACATGAATCCTTACTTCTCTGATCGAAACATCGAAGTGGCTGCCAAAGATTTGACATACGTGCGGAAGGGACTGCATTCGGGATATTGGCAAACACTGTGCTTGCCGTTTGATGTGAGCGATGTGTCTCCCTGTGTGCAACTGCTGCGCTTGAAAGAACTGACCGAAGAAGAGGCACAGTTTGAGGAATGCCAGTCGGTGAAAGCGGGAGAAGCCTATCTGGTGAAACTTCGCAAAAACGAAGGCGAACAGGCTGACGTACGTTTTGAAAACACAGGGAACGTATTGCTGGGAAAGCCCCTTGCCGACCAAGCGCTGAAGGGTAGTTTCAGCATGATTGACGTGGGGGCAACTGAAACCGGCCTTTACCTACTCAAAGCCGGAAAGTCGGCTTTCTATCCCGCAACAAATGGCTGCAGGCTTGCGCCATTCCGAGCCTATCTGCAGACGGACGGGAAGAACCGTTCTAAAGCGCTAAAATTGAAACTTAATCCGTAAGATACCGTAACAACAAGAAAGAGAATGATTATAGCAGTTGATTTCGACGGAACCATCGTCGAACATAAATATCCGGAAATCGGCAAGGAGATTCCCTTTGCTACTGCCACTCTTCGACAGTTAATTAAAGACGGGCACAAACTGATTCTATGGAGCGTTCGGGAGGGAGACCTCCTTCAGGAGGCTGTGGATTGGTGCGAGCAGCATGGTGTGCGTTTTTATGCAGTAAACTCGGATCTGGACGAGGATGCCGGAGAAAATAGCGAGAGCAAGCATTTCAGCCGAAAGATTAAGGCTCACCTCTTTATTGACGATCGTAATCTGGGTGGACTCCCCAATTGGGGCGACATCTATGAAATGGTCAGACAGCGAATGACCTGGGAACAATACATGCGCACAAAGGCTGGAAACAGCGAAGCAAAGGAAAAGAAACCTTGGTGGAAATTCTGAAAACAACGAACTATGAAGATTCTTAACTCTCACCAGCTGAAAGAACTGGATGAACTGACCATACAGGAAGAAGGCATCACCAGTCTGGATCTCATGGAACGAGCTGCCAAGAAAGCCACTGAGTTCATTTGCAGCGAGTATCCTGAAAAGAACCGGCAAATTGTCATTTTTTCAGGTCCGGGAAATAATGGTGGTGATGGATTGGCGATGGCCAGAAGGCTCAATGCATGCGGATATACACAGGTGGAGGCTTTCCTCTTCAATACAAGCAATTCATTGAGTGCCGACTGCAAGGCCAATGCAGAAAGGCTGGAAACAGATTGCCCCGATGTGGCTTTCACTGAAGTGAAGCAGCAATTTGAAGCACCCAAGCTCAACAGTCAGACACTGATTGTTGATGCCATTTTCGGAACTGGCCTGACAAGACCGCTTTCAGGAGGATTTGCTGCACTGGTGCAGTTCATCAATTCGATGGGAGCTGAGGTGGTGAGCATCGACATGCCTTCGGGCCTGATGTGCGAGGACAACACTTGCAATTCCCCCTTGTCCATTGTGAGGGCGGTGCATACGCTTACGTTCCAGTTGCCCAAATTGGCACAATTGTTGGCTGACAACCAACAGTTCGTCGGTCAACTTCATTTGTTAGACATCGGACTTTCCCAACAGAAGATAGCTTCAACTGAGGCCACTTGCTTCTTTCAGTCAGAAAAGGACGTGGCAAACCTGCTTCAAGACAGACCCGCGTTCGGGCATAAGGGCACATTCGGACATGCTTTCCTCATAGCTGGAAGATACGGCATGGCAGGTGCCGCACAGCTTGCGGCCAAGGCTTGCTTCCGTTCGGGGGCAGGGAAGGTGACTGTGCACACTCCACAGGCCAACAATGACATACTTCAGATAGCTGTGCCGGAGGCTATCATGAGTCATGACACGGATGAGCATATCTACTCTGTGCGCGTGGCAACCGATGGCTGTGACGCGCTGGCTATCGGACCAGGCATCGGTACGAACAAGCGGACTGCTCTAGCCCTGATCGAGCAGGTGAGCCATGCATCAACGCCTCTGCTGCTGGATGCTGATGCCATCAACATCCTGGCTGACCACAAGGGATGGATTTCACAGGTTCCACCCTTCACCATCTTTACCCCCCATCCCGGTGAGATGCAACGCTTGGGCATTTGCAACAAAGATTCATACAGCATCCTGATGGAGGCCGTAAGCATGGCACAACGTCACAAGTTCTTCATCGTGCTGAAGGGCCATTTGACCGCCATCTGCCGCCCTGACGGACACGTGGTGCTCAACCCTACCGGAAACTCTGGCATGGCCACAGCGGGCAGCGGAGATGTCCTGACAGGCGTTATTACCGGACTTTTGGCACAAGGCTATAGCCAAGAGGCGGCTTGCCGCGTTGGTGTATATCTGCATGGACTGGCGGGAGATTTGGCGGCTGGTGAAATGGGCGAGCACGCAATGATGGCTTCCGACATCATCCAAGCTTTGCCGAAGGCATGGATGCAGCTGAAGCAGGCGCACGACCTGAAACAATGAACAACCAAACATTTTCGATGACTACCAGATGAAACGTTTCTTTATATTTTCTCAAGCTTTGATGTTGTCGCTCACATTATCGGCACAAACACAAGTGACAGACTATCACCCTGGAGTGACAGAAGACGGTGTGACCTATTTCCTTCCTAAAACAGTCGTCAGAGTGGCTGTGACTGCAGAGAAGGTGCATCACGAGCCTGGAGAGTACTGTGAATTTGCACAGCGCTTTCTGAGATTGAAAGATGTGACCCAGGCTGCTTACGATGAATGGACTATCAAGTCTGTCACACTAAGCACATACGGAGTGGCTGACAAGACGAATGCTTACTCCATCAAGTTTAAGCAAAAGACTTCAGCGCCCTTCGTAGGGTTATCACCCGATGGCCGTTTGCTGGCTATCAATGCAGAAGCCCCTGAAGCCCCCCAGCTGCCACAGGCATCAGTAGTAGCCGGAAACAAGAAAAGCACAGATGGAGCTAGTTTCAAAACTCAAGAAATACTCAGTGCGGGCAGCACAGCCAAAATGGCGGAATTGACTGCCAATGAGATTTATGACATTCGCGAGAATCGCGGATTGTTGGCAAAAGGGCAGGCAGATTTCATGCCTAAAGATGGCGAACAGCTCCGGCTGATGTTGGCAAGCCTTGATGCTCAGGAAGAAGGACTGCTATCTCTCTTCAAGGGCACAGAATCAGTGGAAACCCACACCTTTGTGATGGATGTAACTCCTAATGCTGATTCCGCAACGTGTGAGCTGTTCAGATTCTCGAAGTATTTGGGCATGGTGGCTGCTGACGACCCCATTGGCATGCCTGTGTATGTGACGGTAAAAGATCTCAAAACAGTGCCCGAGCAAACCCCCAATCCCAAGGGTAAACAGAAGAAGGAAGTGGAAGATGTGCGATACGTAGTACCAAGCCGAGTGGAAGTTTGTGTGTACGATGATTGTGACACATATGCCAAGCAGTCTTTTCCGATGGCGCAGTTCGGACGTGTCGAACACTTGGGCGGTGAACTGTTTAACAAGAAAAGCTCCACTCGCATCGTCTTCTTCCCGGAAACGGGCGGTATTGCAAAAATCGAAGGTGAGGTGCAGTGACTTTCGGCAATGAGATGCTTCGATCACTTTCTCGAAATGAACTGATGTGTGGTAGCTACACTCTACTATCTAAAAGCTAAGACAGATGCCAATACTTCATGATTTTCCAACAATCAAGGATTACAATGACTTCTTAGGAGTTGAAACCAAACACCCGTTGGTCAGTGTTGTCAACATGTCAGACTTGGACTACATGACCCGCGGCTTGCACCGCTTCGCATTTTATTGTATTTACCTGAAGGACATACTGTGCGGACCGATGCAATATGGCAAAAGCGTCTATGACTATGAAGAGGGAACGCTGATATGCATTGGACCCAACCAGATTTCTGGATGCGAAAAGGAAGAAATCGTGCCTGCCAGCAAGGGGTGGATTCTGATGTTTCATCCCGACCTGTTCTTGGGAACTCCATTTACAGGAAATATGCATGAGTTCCACTACTTTTCGTACACTTCGAATGAGGCGTTGCACATGTCGGAGGATGAGAAAATGGCAGTGGAGCGATCTCTGATGAATATCAAAGCCGAGCTGGATCACCCTACTGACAATCAGACGAAAGCTATTTTGGCTTCCAACATCGAAGTGTTTCTGCTGACTTGCAAGCGATTCTATGATCGACAGTTTAAAACACGTGAGCTGGAGAACAAGACGATCATCAATCGTTTTGAATCTCTCCTTGACCACTATTTCACTTCGAAAGAAGCGCGACGGAATGGGTTGCCCTCCGTGGCCATGTGCGCATCAAAGGTAAATCTTTCAGCCAACTATTTTGGTGATCTGGTGAAGAAAGAAACGGGGCACAATGCCCAGGAATACATTCAGAGAGTCATCATTGATAGAGCAAAAGAGCAGCTATTTGATAGCAGCCTTACAGTCAGCGAGATTGCTTACGACCTTGGGTTTAAGTATCCGCATCACCTAAGTAGAATGTTCAAGAAAGTGACGGGGATGACTCCCGTAGAGTATCGTGCGGCAAACTGAACGAACGAATTCAATTTGACCTATACGCCTCAATTTGTCTGCAATAAATGTTGAGCCACTCGCTGAAGCCCTTGGGGCATAAAGCGAGTGGCTCTCTTTGATTATTTTCGCTCAAAGAAATCGATGAAGGTAAATCCCATGCCCCTTATTTGATGTTTCACTCAGTGCGTATCAATCTGAAAACGCGGATGCCAATGCTTGAAGGATGTTCACTGAGGTAGGTTTTGAGTGTTTTAGGCTCCTCCACCACTTTGTGGTGAATGCTGGACGCATTCAGCAGGTGAAGATGCCCGTCATTTTGCCATACGGCTATGCCTAAATGGGAATAGTCTATGCCTTCCTTACGGGTGACAATGGCTATGACATCTCCATTCTCAATACAGGACAAATCACGCTTTGTCAGACCAGTGAAACGCTCTGCGAGATAACATCCGTCTTGCCCGTTCGATGCTTTCTCTAGAGTGCGGATGGAATCAACCCATTCAGGATGAATGCGCAGCATCTTGTACTTTTCAGGATGACTGCTCATGTAATGATTGTTCACACAGATAGGAGCAATGAAATGCTTAGTGTCCTTGACTTCTTGAATGATTCCTTTGGATATATTGTCATGCATCCACCAGGTGAAATAGTGCAGACGCGACAGGTAACCGTTCATTTTCCCACAGCGATATCTGATGCTTTCCAGATTCTTGCAGAAATCAACAAAACGGGTGTTCCCCTGACGATGCGTCATCGCCAAAGCCATGCATGTTTCCACTAAAGTGGTGCAATCTAGCTCTCTAAGATTCACTACCAGTTTTTCCGGATCACACATCTCCAGCGTGCTCGCCACATAAGGTATTCCCTTGAACTGACGAGCATAGAACAGCACATCATTGCCCGCCGGGGTTACAGACAGCAGTTGCTCCACCTTCGTGGAATCGTATTTTGTGAAAACGATTCGTTCACAAATGGAGTTTGCATCATCCATATGTTGAGCATCACAAATCGTATCGCTAGCAGAAAGGGGCAGCAGAAGCTCATCTTTCGCTCCCTTGCCTTGCGGGGTGCTTCCGTTGCATGATTGCGGCAATATGGCCATAGCCAAGGCAAATGGCACGCTAAAAAGACATGTATGTAGCATCAGCTTTGTGTGTTTGGGTTCAGTTAGAGCAAATTTAATAAAAAAATCGGTGTCTGCCAACAATTGTGCTGGCAAACACCGATTTTTCACTAAGGTCTGATATAAGAACCTTATTTCTACTTAATCAGATCAGTGCTACGCTTGATAAACTTACTGAGCGCTTCACCTTTCAGCAAACCATTCTGAAGCAGTGCCAAGTCAATGAGCTGCTGCACAACAGGATTCTCTGAAGCATAGCTTGCCCACACCTGCTTGCGTGAATTCTCTTGCTGCTCAATGGCATCGTTGCATTCCTGCAGTTCCTTCTTCTGATCCTCAGTAAGATCTTCAGGCTTGATGTCCTTCTGGCTTTGCTCAATAGCCGTGTGGCGTGCATGCAGTCCTTTCAGTTCGTTCTCAATGCCGGCAAGGCTTTCGCCAATGTGTCCATTCATATTGTCGACCACTTCCTTCACCAAGCGGTGATCCGCATTAAGCACGACCGAGTACATGTCAGGCATTTCGCCATAGAATGACATGCCTGCTTGCAAACGGCTCACGTCCTTCATTCTGCGCATGTATTCACTCTGCGTGATGACTACAGGCTGCGCATTTTCGCCCAATGAAGTGACTTCCACATGGAATTCCTTCTTGTCAATCTTAGGCATCTCAGCTGTGAAAATGCCCGAAAGATTGCTCACGAGTGAAGAATCCAGATTCTCCTCCTTGTGGTCATCTTTGACAATCAGACGATCGATCACATCACCGTCAACCCTGCTGAAACGAGTCTTTTCAAACTTCTGTTCAAGCATTCCGACCAAGGGCGTATCAAGCTGGCCGTCCATCATCAGGACACTGTAACCCTTGGCTTTGGCCGTTTCAATGTAACTATACTGATCCTCCTTGTTCGTACTGTAAAGGTAGATGACGTTGCCGTCCTTGTCGGTCTGCTGATCTTTGACCAGTTCTTTATACTCCTCGTAAGTGAAGTATTTGTTGTCAACATCCTTCAGCAAGGCGTAATCCTTAGCCTTGTCGTAGAAATCAGGCTGGGAAAGCATGCCATAGTGGATGAAGAGTTTCAAGTCGTCCCATTTGCCTTCAAACTCCTTGCGGTCGCTCTTGAAAATCGATTGCAAACGGTCGCTCACCTTCTTGGTGATGTACTGGGAAATCTTCTTTACATTTGCATCACTTTGCAAGTAGCTTCTGCTCACGTTCAGAGGAATGTCGGGCGAATCGATCACACCGTGAAGGAGTGTCAGGAAATCGGGCACGATGTTCTCCACCTGATCCGTCACAAACACTTGATTGCAATAGAGCTGGATGCGGTTGCGATGGATATCGATGTTCTCTTTGATTCTCGGGAAATAAAGCACACCCGTCAAGTGGAAGGGATAGTCCACATTCAGATGAATCCAGAACAGCGGTTCATCTGCCATGGGATAGAGGTCGCGATAAAACTTCTTGTAGTCTTCATCCTTGAGCGTGGAAGGGGTCTTTGTCCAGAGCGGATTTGTATCGTTTACGATGTTGTCTTCCTCCGTATCCACTTCCTTGCCGTCTTTCCATTCCGACTTCTTGCCAAAAGCAATGGCAATAGGAAGGAAACGACAGTACTTGGTGAGCAGCTCTTGAATCTTGTTCTTGTTCAGGAACTCCTTGCAGTCTTCGCTCACATGAAGCACGATGTCCGTACCGCGCTCCGCTTTATCGCAGTCATCGATTTCAAAAGCAGGAGAACCGTCACAGCTCCATTTCACTCCATGCGCATCCTCCTTGTAACTCCGCGTAATGATGTCAACTCGGTCCGACACCATGAACGAGGAATAAAAGCCTAGGCCGAAATGGCCAATGATGGCAGAAGCATCGTCCTTATACTTTTCCAAGAAGTCATTCGCACCAGAAAAGGCTATCTGGTTGATGTATTTGTCAACCTCCTCTGCTGTCATGCCAATGCCACGGTCAGAAATGGTAAGAGTCCCTTCAGCCTCATTAATGCTGACGCGAACCGTCAAATCGCCCATTTCACCCTTGAAGTCGCCTTTCATGGCCAAAGTCTTGAGCTTTTGGGTTGCGTCTACGGCATTGCTCACAATCTCGCGGAGAAAAATCTCATGGTCGCTATAAAGAAATTTCTTGATAACCGGGAAAATGTTCTCGGTAGTGATTCCGATATTACCTTTTTGCATAATCTGAATAGATAAGTTACGCTGAATGTATTAGCAATAAGTGTGCCAAACGCAATGTCTGACATGTCGGATGTGCGATGGCAGTATCCGTATGCACCAATCTGCACACGTTCGATGCCGAGAGACTCACCAATTGATAAAGTAGTGTCCCGACCGATTCCACTGCTGCAACAGAAAATGAAGTTTCCAATGCTACTTCTATATCGAAAGAGGTTAAGATTACCATCCTTTTTAGTAAATTTGCAAGCTGTTATGGCAAATGAACGCAAATACATTTATTCTCAACCGGTGTTGGACTTTGTGCGGGTAAGCACGGAGTACTGCAAATATATGGAACAATGTGAGGCTGATTCCATGCAAACATTTGCACGGATCATGCAGAACTTGTTGCCTATGGTATACCTCAAGATGTCACTCTTAGGTGAAGTCCCCGAAGCCGCGGGGTGGAACGAAAGCAAATTGACCGAAAGCGACTATGATTTTGTCAGAGCAAATGTGGCAAGAGTCATGGCTGGAAATGACGACTTCCTTGACGTGTTCGTTGAGGACTTCAAATACTCAGAGCATCCGGTACTTTGTACCATCAGCGAGTGTCTGGCCGATGTATATCAGCAATTGCGCGAATTAGTTGAAACGTTCCGTCAGGGATACGAAGAATCCATGGAAGTCGCCTTGTTCGACGTGGCCGAAGAGTTTCGCCTGCAATGGGGACAGAAGCTGCTCAATGCACTTCGGGCCATACATGATGTGCTTTACAGCAATCGCTGAGGTGGCTTCTCCGGCTGCATGAAGTCGATAGCTGTCCCTTAAGGATGTGAGTTCTCAAGGTTTACTTTTCCATCGAAATAAAGATTTATAGTGCAACAAATATTTATCAAAACCGACAAAAGTTTTATCCCCAATTTGCCAAGGTTTGCTTACGAAGGAAGAATCTTTGTCGTACAGAGTGAGGCTGAGGCCAAAAAGGCTGTCGAGGTGCTTAGAAAATCACCTGTGCTCGGCATTGACACAGAAACGCGCCCGGCTTTCCGAAAAGGTGAAAATCACAAGGTGGCCCTGCTTCAGGTGGCCAATGATGACTTATGCTTTTTGTTCAGATTGAACGAGATTG
This sequence comes from Alloprevotella sp., assembly GCA_036802405.1. Classification (GTDB taxonomy): domain Bacteria; phylum Bacteroidota; class Bacteroidia; order Bacteroidales; family Bacteroidaceae; genus Alloprevotella. Next base: position 12,493 of record DAIRWG010000016.1, on the reverse strand, counting down.
GTTTTCCACCCTGCATTTCCGACCTGCTTTCTGATTCTGCAGTACTGAAAGTCGGACTTTCACTGAAGGATGATTTCCTCATGCTCAAGCGTCGGAATGAAAACTTTCATCCCAATGGCTACGTAGAACTTCAAGACTTCGCAAAGAAATTAGGCATCAAGGACATGAGTTTGCAGAAACTCTACGCAAACCTGTTTCATAAACGCATATCGAAAAATGCTCGATTGACAAATTGGGAAGCTGACATTCTGACAGATTCCCAAAAGGTATATGCCGCCACCGATGCGGTAACCTGCATTCAGCTCTACCGCGAATTCAAACGGCTGGAGGAAACGAAGGATTACGTTTTGGTAGACACGGAATCATAACAAACATTCAACGTTTATAAGATAATCAATTCTAGCAACATATGCATACTTGCGAGCAGAAGAACATTGCGACGCTTTTTCTGAAGAAAGGGAAAAGCGAAAGTTTAAAGCGTTTTCACCCCTGGGTCTTTTCGGGAGCAATTGCGGGAAGTGACGGAAAGCTACAAGAAGGCGACATCGTGCGCGTGGTTTCATACGACGATGAGCTCATGGGATATGGTCATTACCAGATTGGCTCGATCGCTGTCAGAATGCTGACCTTTGAGGAACAGGAGATAGACTTCGCATTTTGGAAGAAAAGATTCTCTGAAGCTTTCAGCCTCCGAAAAGCACTGAAACTGGTGAATCGGCCCGACAACAACATTTACCGTCTGGTACACGGTGAAGGCGACCGCCTGCCCGGTCTGATTGTCGACATCTACGGCAAGACGGCCGTCATGCAGGCTCACTCCGTAGGCATGCACATGTGCAGGGAAATCTTGGCAAAAGCCTTGGTGGAAGCCTCTGGCACCATTGTCGAAAATGTATATTACAAATCTGAAACGACACTCCCCTTCAAGGCCGACCTACACCAGGAAAACGGCTTTATCATAGGGACCGACCACGGAAACGTGGCCACTGAAAACGGCTTGAAATTCCACATCGACTGGCTTAAAGGCCAAAAGACGGGGTTCTTTGTTGACCAGCGCGAAAACCGAGCACTCTTGGAGTATTATGCGAAAGACAGGAACGTGCTCAACATGTTTTGCTACACAGGAGGGTTCAGCGTTTATGCCATGCGCGGAGGAGCCCATATGGTACATTCAGTCGATTCATCAGCCAAAGCCATCGATCTGACTTGTGCCAATGCCGAGCTAAATTTTCCAGGCGACCCTCGTCATCAAGCATTCACGCAGGATGCATTCAAATATCTTGAGCAAGCAGGCGGCGATTATGACCTCATCATATTAGACCCTCCGGCCTTTGCAAAGCACAAGGATGCACTTCGCAATGCCTTGAAGGGATACACCCGGCTCAATGCCATTGCCTTCCGAAAGATTAAGCCCGGAGGCATTATCTTCACCTTCAGTTGCTCGCAGGCGGTCAATAAGGACCAGTTCAGATTAGCCGTGTTTACTGCTGCAGCACAAAGTGGACGACATGTGCGCATACTGCATCAGCTCCACCAGCCTGCCGATCATCCCATCAGCATCTATCATCCAGAGGGAGAATATCTGAAGGGACTTGTTCTCGAAGTCGAATGACATGATTGCAGCAGCTGTAGAATTTCACAGAGCATACCATCGTACGAAGGGCCTTGGGTAATGACACACATTGCCCAAGGCCCTTCGTACGATTGGGAACTAAATGCAGGCATTCCTCACTCTTAGCTCCTCACACCAAATGTCCGCTTTCTGAGCTTTCTGTAAAGTGTAGCTCAATCCTCATCAAAAAAAATCATACCTTGCACATAACTTTGCATTTCTGCTTTCAGCTTACGCCAAACATTTGAAATACAAGTATGTGACTTGAACAGAATCCTCCACCGCTTCTGCTTTGGCAAGCACAGATGGCAAAAAATATGTTCTTAAACATATGCTCAAAATTTGGTCATACAAACAATAATCCGTAATTTGCGCACCGAAAGAGGAAAATCCTCTCTCAGAGCCTTTGGCATCAGCCCCGGAAAGGAGTTGGCAAATGCCATCGAAACAAACGTTTGGGCCTCATGGTGCTGCCATATGACGAACGCTGCTGACGTGTACAAAGAGCATCATTCCAGCGCCTTACACACGCACTCCCTACCCCATCCGTAGCTCTGGGTATTCACCTACAACTCTAACTCCCCATCCGTCGAATCCATGAAAGTTTATAATTCGCACGAAATCAAGAACATCTCACTTTTAGGCAATGATGGCTCAGGCAAGACCACGCTCACCGAGTCATTACTCTTTGAGTGTGGTCAGCTCAAGCGACGCGGACGCATCACGGCCAAGAACACCGTGAGCGACTATTTCCCAGTGGAGCAGGACTACGGCTACTCCGTGTTCTCCACCGTGTTCCATGTGGAATGGAACAACAAGAAGCTCAACATCATCGACTGCCCGGGTTCCGACGATTTCGTTGGTGCCGCCCTCACCTCTCTCAATGTGACCGACACGGCCGTGCTGCTCATCAACGGTCAGTTTGGCCCTGAAGTGGGTACACAAAACCATTTCCGCTACACCGAAAAACTCCGCAAGCCGGTCATTTTCCTTGTCAACCAGCTTGACGACCCCAAGTGCGACTACGATGCCATCGTAGAAGAGCTGCAAGGCATCTACGGCCCGAAAGTCGTACCTGTGCAGTATCCGGTCGAAACAGGCGAAGGATTCCATGAGCTGATTGATGTCATTCTGATGAAAAAGCTCACTTGGGGCCCCGAGGGAGGAGAACCCACGTTGGAAGACATTCCCGAAAGCGAGAAGGAGAAAGCAGAGCTCATGCACAAAGCCCTTGTCGAGGCTGCCGCCGAGAACGATGAAGGCTTGATGGAGAAGTTCTTCGAAACCGAGCATCTGACAGAAGACGAAATGCGCGAGGGCATCCGCAAGGGCATGGTCACCCGCAGCATTTTCCCCGTGTTCTGCGTGTGTGCATCGCGCAATATGGGCGTTGGCCGACTCATGGAATTCCTTGGAAACGTCGTGCCTTTCGTCGACGAGATGCCATCTGTTCACAACACTCGCGGCGAAGAAGTGAAGCCCGATCCCAATGGCCCCACATCCGTCTATTTCTTCAAGACAGGCGTTGAGCCTCACATCGGCGAAGTGCAGTATTTCAAGGTCATGAGTGGCACCGTGCATGAAGGCGACGACCTCACCAACTCCGACCGTGGCTCAAAGGAGCGCATGGCCCAGATTTTCGTTTGTTCGGGAGCCAATCGCGAGAAAGTAGAACAGCTCCAGGCAGGCGACATCGGCTGCACGGTCAAGTTGAAAGACGTGCGCACTGGCAACACGCTCAACGGCAAGGGATGCGAGAACCGCTTCAACTTCATCAAGTATCCCAACCCCAAATACACCAGAGCCATCCGTGCCGTCAATGAAGCCGACACAGAGAAGATGATGGCCGCACTCAACCGCATGCGTCAGGAAGACCCCACTTGGGAAGTTGAACAAAGCAAGGAATTGCGTCAGATTCTCGTACACGGACAGGGAGAATTCCACCTCCGCACCTTGAAATGGCGTTTGGAGAATCTCGACAAGATTGCAGTCGAATTCTACGAGCAGCGCATCCCCTATCGCGAAACCATCACCAAGTCAGCCCGTGCCGACTACCGCCACAAGAAGCAGAGCGGCGGTGCAGGACAGTTTGGTGAAGTGCACCTCATTGTCGAACCCTACAGCGACGGCATGCCCGACCCGACTGTCTACAAGTTCGGCAATCAGGAAATCCGCATAGCCATCAAAGGCAAGGAAGAGATTCCTCTGGAATGGGGCGGAAAACTCGTGTTCATCAACTCTGTGGTGGGAGGTGCCATTGATGCCCGTTTCATGCCCGCCATTCTCAAGGGCGTGATGAGCCGCATGGAACAAGGCCCGCTCACAGGCAGCTATGCTCGCGATGTGCGTGTCATCGTTTATGACGGAAAGATGCACCCCGTCGATTCCAATGAGCTCTCCTTCATGCTGGCCGGGCGCAACGCCTTCAGCCAAGCCTTCAAGGACGCTGGCCCCAAAGTGCTCGAACCCATCTACGATGTGGAAGTGTTCGTTCCCTCCGACAAGATGGGTGATGTGATGAGCGACCTGCAAGGACGCAGAGGCATGATCATCGGCATGAGTAGCGAGAATGGCTACGAGAAGATTCAGGCCAAGGTTCCTTTGAAGGAAATGTCCTCCTACTCCACTTCCCTCAGCTCGCTCACAGGCGGACGTGCCTCCTTCATCATGAAGTTTGCCAGCTACGAGCTCATGCCGGGCGACCTGCAGAACAAGCTGATTGCCGAACATGAGAAGGAACAAAGCGAAGAGAAATAACAACGAAGCCATTCTTTCCCAATAATCCTAAATTCCAAGCCCCATGACAGTGCCAAAAGGCATCGCCGTGGGGCTTGTTCTATGTTGCATCAGTCTGAAAGTTCATCCGGGGCAAGTGCCTGGGCATCTCATTTCCCCGAAACATCCAGGCGGAGCAATTCATCTCTCAGTTGCGCAGCCAGCACGAAGTCAAACTCAGATGCCGCCTTCTTCATGGCCTTTTGCAGCCTTTCCCTTTTCTGTTCCAGCGATTCCCCCACCGTGGATTCAGAATGCGTCTTCTTAGTCCTTGCGGCGTATTCATCCCCTTCTTCAGCAGCCATGCGCAAGGAGTCCTCCGGCAGCGGCAAATGGGCAGCAGCCACCGCAGCGCGTTGTCCTTGAGCCGAGTGTGGCGATGCCCCCTCCTTCTTGCTGGCCAGTGCCGTCAGTGCCCCAAGTCCGGCAGCCTTTTTCACCTGAGTCGGTGTAATATGGTGAAGCATGTTATAGTTCATTTGCTTCTCCCTGCGCCGGTTTGTTTCATCAATAGTCTGCTGCATCGACTGTGTGATAGTCTTGGCATACATGATGACCCTGCCGTTCACATTGCGTGCCGCACGTCCGGCAGTCTGTGTCAGCGAACGTGCCGAACGCAAGAACCCCTCCTTGTCAGCATCCAGAATGGCCACCAGAGCCACTTCGGGCAAGTCAAGGCCCTCACGGAGCAGATTCACGCCCACCAGCACCTGATAGATGCCCGAACGCAAGTCATCCATAATCTGCACACGGTCAATCGTGTCGACGTCACTGTGAATGTAAGCCGTCGACACCCCCGCCTGCAGCAAATAATCCGTCAGTTCTTCTGCCATGCGTTTGGTCAGCGTCGTGACCAGCACACGCTCGTCGCGCTCAACCGACCTTCGTATTTCCTCCATCAGGTCATCCACCGGATAGTCCGTGTCGCGCACCTCTATCGGCGGATCGAGAAGCCCAGTCGGACGGATCACCTGGTCCACCACAATGCCCTCAGCCTCATGCAGCTCATAGTCGGCAGGTGTGGCACTGATGTAAATCACTTGCTTGGCAAGTTCATGAAACTCATCGAACGTCAGCGGGCGATTGTCTCGTGCTGCAGGAAGTCGGAACCCGTAATCCACCAAGGCATCCTTGCGTGAACGGTCCCCCCCATACATGGCCCTGATCTGCGGAATCGTCACATGGCTCTCGTCAATCACTATCAGAAAATCATCGGGGAAGAAGTCCAGCAGGCAGTAAGGCCTTGTGCCGGGTGCCCGGCCATCGAAATAACGCGAATAGTTTTCAATGCCCGAGCAGTGCCCCAGTTCACGAATCATCTCGATGTCATATTCCACGCGTTCCTTCAGCCGCTTCGCCTCCAGTTCTTTTCCCTGAGCCTTGAAGAGGTCCACCTGTTCCACCAAGTCATCCTGAATCTGGCGTATGGCCTGCTCCTGCGTTTCTTTCGAGGTGAGAAACAAATTGGCGGGATAAATCTTGTATTCATCAAACGCTGCCATCTTCTGCCCCGTCAGGGCATCTACCTCCTCGATGCTGTCAATCTCGTCATCCCAGAAGGTAATGCGCACCAAGTCGTCGGAATAAGCCAGAAAGACATCCACACAATCCCCCTTCACCCTGAAATTGCCCGCAGCCGGAGCCACATCGTTGCGCACGTACAGGCAGTCCACCAAGCGTTGGAGTAAACGGGTGAGCGAAAGCGTGCGTCCCACCTTCAGTTCAATGAGGTTTTCATAGAACGCTGCGGGGTTGCCCATGCCATAAATGCACGAAACGGAACTCACCACAATCACATCCTTCCTTCCCGACAGCAAGGCCGAAGTAGCAGCCAGTCTCAGTTTGTCAATGTCCTCATTAATGGCCAGATCCTTTTCGATGTAAGTGTCAGTCGAGGCAATGTAAGCCTCGGGCTGGTAGTAATCGTAGTAAGAAACGTAGTATTCCACCGCGTTTTCCGGAAAGAATCCCTTGAATTCCGTGTAAAGCTGTGCAGCCAACGTTTTGTTGTGGCTGAGCACCAAAGTCGGTTTGCCCAGATTCTTGATCACATTGGCCACCGTAAAAGTCTTTCCTGACCCCGTCACCCCCAGAAGCACCTGAGCCGGCTGTCCGGCCTTCGCCCCTTCCGTCAGCTGCCTGATGGCTTCAGGTTGGTCGCCCGTAGGCTGGTAGGGAGAATGAATCTTAAATGCAGGCATGAGTATGAAAGTAAATGAGAAAGTAAAAGGTAAATGCCAGATAGCCGGCGCAGCCGTCAGCTAATGGCCGAATAGTTCGTCTGCTGGCGCTTCAGTTGAGCCAGGTGCCTCCACATTTCGCGATACTGTGGAAGGCTCTGCTGCGGATCATTGCGGATGATTTCGGAGGCCCGCTTGCGTGCCTCGGCCATCAAGTCCTGGTCCTTCACCACATTCGCCAGTTTCAAGTCGAAAGGCATGCCACTCTGAGCCGTGCCCTCCAGGTCACCCGGGCCACGCAACTTCATGTCCTCCTCGGCAATCACAAATCCGTCGTTGCTCTCCACCATGATCTGCATGCGGCGCCTCGAATTCTCGCTCAGCTTCGTGTGCGTCATCAGAATGCAGTACGACTGTTTCGCCCCACGGCCCACTCTGCCACGCAGCTGGTGAAGCTGGGCCAAGCCAAAACGTTCGGCATTCTCGATCACCATCACCGAAGCATTGGGCACATTCACGCCCACCTCAATCACCGTGGTCGACACCAGGATCTGCGTTTCGCGGTTCTTGAAAGCCATCATGGCAGCATCCTTGTCGGCAGGCTTCATCTTGCCATGAACAATGCCGATCTTCACCTTCGGAAAGCGTTCGCACAGTTGTGTAAATCCCGTCTGCAGGTCCTTCAGGTCCTGCTTCTCGTTCTCCTTGATCAGCGGATACACCACATAGATTTGCGACCCACGCTCCAGTTCCACATCCATGCCGCAGTAGAGTTTGCCACGGTCGTCCTGACGGTAGTGCAACGTCTGCACAGGTTTGCGTCCAGGTGGCAGCTCATCAATCACACTCACGTCCAAATCGCCATACACCGTCATGGCCAACGTGCGCGGAATCGGTGTAGCCGTCATCACCAGAATGTGCGGCGGGCGGTTGTTCTTTTCCCAAAGCTTTGCCCGCTGCTTCACGCCAAATCGGTGCTGCTCGTCAATCACCACAAAGCCCAGATTGGAAAAGGCCACCGTCGGTTCGATCAATGCATGCGTGCCCACCAGCAAATCGATGCTGCCGTCGGCCACACCTTCCAGGATTTCCCTTCTCCGTTTCCCCTTCACAGCCCCCGTCAGGAGCGCCACCCGAATCGGAATCGGCCCCAACTGCTCGCAGATCGAAGCATAGTGCTGCTCCGCCAGAATCTCCGTGGGAGCCATCAGGCAAGCCTGAAATCCGTTGTCAATGGCCAGAATGCACGAGAGCAGTGCCACCATCGTCTTGCCGCTTCCCACGTCGCCCTGCACCAGGCGGTTCATCTGCTTTCCGGTGACCACGTCACGGCGGATTTCATGCATCACACGTTTTTGCGCATTCGTCAACTCGAAGGGAAGCCGTTCCTTGTAGAAATCCAAGAACAACGGCCCCACACGCTGAAACACAAAGCCCTCGCTGCATTGCTTTTGCGCATTGCTGTAACGCAGGATCTCCAGTTGCAGGAAGAACAGTTCCTCAAATTTCAGCCGGTGGAGCGCCCTCGGGATGTCGGCCGAGTGCAGCGGGTGATGCACGATGTGCAAAGCCTCGTCGAGGGGCATCAGTTGCATGTCGGCCAGCAACGAGGCCGGCAAACTGTCCTCCACCTTGCGGTTGCCCATCACAGTCCACACCCGTTTCACCAGTTCACCGATCACGTGCGAGCTGAAACCACGGCGCTTGATCCGCTCGCTCAAGTGATAGTGTGGCTGCATCGTGAGCGGCTGCTCGGCAGCCTGCCGCGCGTCCTCCAGCTCAGGATGTGCCACTTGGAATCGTCCGTTCCAGCAAGTGGGCTTGCCCAAAAGCAAATAAGGGAAATTGCACTTCAGCGAGCGCTCGATACCCTTGATTCCCTGAAACCACACCAGATCGATTACTCCCGTGCCATCGGAAAACGTGGCCACGAGCCGCTCCGCACGCCCCATGCCCTCGTGTCCCCACCCCAGTATCTGCCCTCTCAGCAGGACAAAAGGCATGCCGTCGACCAGATCGCGAATGCGATGCACCACGCTGCGGTCGATATACTTGTAGGGAAAACAGTAGAGCAGGTCGCGAAACGTGCGAATGCCCAACTCCTTGTCGAGCACTTTGGCCCTTTCCGGCCCGACACCCTTCAGATAGGTGATGTCTGTAAGTAAAGGATCGATGATTCAATGGATTAAGAGGTTATACAAAACTGAACGGCAGACCATTCAGCACTGCTTAACACACACGCTGCAATCGTGCATCAATGCACCCGAGCAGGCCTCAATGCACCCTGACCATTCAGAAGATCAAATCATCCGCATCAGCCCCTTGGAAGATATGCGGTGCTTCAGGCACTGCACCCTCGCTCTTCAGCGCAGCCGAACGTTGCGCAAAGTGGTTGACAGGCACATCGCTCGTGCCCGAATAGTACACGGCCCGGTTCATCGGAATGTCGATGTTCGAGAAAAGCATATCTGCCTTCACTTTCTCCGTCGTTTCAGCCCCGGCAAAACGTTCGGCCAAAGTGAATGCAAAGCAACGCGTGGCAGCCGGACCGGCAGCGGTGACCACATTGTCGTGGCACACCACATAGCAGTCGCTGTGATAGTGCAACTTACACTCCATCTGCGTTTCCATCGATGGGTAGCACGTCATGTGCCGCCCCTCCAGCAATCCGCACGCATCCAGCACGATGGGGCCAGCACAGATGGCAGCCAGCACGGTGCCGCGTGCATACTGTTGAATCAGCACTTGCCGGAGAATCTGGTTGGAATAGAGCGTCTGTGCACCCTTCAGTCCACCCGGTATCACAATAACTTCAGCATCGCGCATATGGTTTCTGCGGAAGAGGCTGTCCGCCTTCACCACCAAGCCATGCGCCCCTTCCACCACACGGCGTCCCGTCACACTCAGCGTCTGAACCGCCAGCCCGCAACGGCGCAGGATATCAACAGTGCCCAATGCTTCGATTTCCTCGAAGCCATCAGCCAAGAATACATATGTCATTTTTTCTTCTTCGTTAGTTCATTACTAATACATTCGATCAAGCATCTCGCCGTGCGTCTTCAGGTCAGTCCACCAAACACTGCCTGTAGAGTTCAATCGTGTTCTTCAGGCCCATATAGAGTGCATCGGCAATCAGCGCATGCCCGATGCTCACCTCGGCCAATGCCGGGATGCAGCGATGGAAATAAGCCAGATTCTGAAGACTCAAGTCGTGACCCGCATTCACCTGCAGCCCCACAGAGAAGGCATGCTCTGCAGCTTCCACAAAGGACCTTACGGCCTCTTCACGTGCCGTGGCATAGTGCGCGGCATAGGGCTCTGTATACAGCTCCACACGGTCGGCACCGGCCTTCCGGGCATAGTCCACGGCATCGCAGTCTGCATCCACAAACACGCTGACGCGAATGCCCTCGGCCCGGAACCTGGCCACCACGTCGGTCAGGAAGTCCAGATGCTTGCGCGTGTCCCACCCGTGGTTTGAAGTCAGCTGGTCGGGCGCATCGGGCACCAAAGTCACCTGGGCAGGCTTCACATCGCACACCAGACGGCAGAAGTCCTCGCTCGGGTAGCCTTCAATGTTGAACTCCTCAGTCAACTTGCAGCTCAAGTCATATACATCCTGCCTGCGGATATGCCGCTCATCGGGACGCGGATGCACCGTGATGCCCTGGGCTCCAAAACGCTCGCAGTCCAAAGCCACCTGAAGCACATCGGGATTGTTTCCGCCACGTGCATTGCGCAAGGTGGCCACTTTATTTACGTTCACACTTAACTTTGTCATGTCGGTCTGAGTGATTATTCGTTGATTCTGCGTAATTTTGCGCTGGCAATGTGTCAGAAAACCGACTCGGCATCCTCCAATGGCATTTCACAACGCAGAAACGGATGACGCGCCTCACATTCCGCAAGGAATGGCACTGTGGCCACATCATCTTATAATATGCAAAAGTAACACTTTTTTCCGCCATATGCACCCACTTTCCCGTTAAATAGTGCTACTTTTTCAAGCATTCTCTGGCCATCTGCGCCCGCATTGCGAAGCACACCTTCACATAGCCGAGCAGGCAGCACACCCACCCCCTTCACTTCAAGACCACAACACGATGAAACACGCCCCCCTACAGGTAGCAATGTTCGGAAACATCTACCAGACAAAGAAGAACCAATACGTCTCGGCCATCATCAGCAAACTTTCCGCACTGGGCATCGGCATCAGCATTGAAGCCCGTTTCGCCCAATTCATCGAAAGTGAGCTGGGCATCGACCTCACACCTTATGCCCGCTTCTCCCCCGAATCGCCATGGAGCGCCGATGTGGCCCTGTCCATCGGCGGCGATGGCACGTTTCTGGGCACTGCCGCAATCGTAGGCGGCAACGACATCCCCATTTTGGGCATCAACACTGGGCGGCTGGGATTTCTGGCCGATGTGTCGCCCGAAAACATCGACAGTGCCATGGAGGCCCTTTTCCGTCACGACTTCGTGGTGGAAGAGCGCAAGGCGCTTGCTGTCAGCAAGAACGGACACCTCTCGAGCTTCGCCCCCTACGGGCTCAACGAAGTGGCTGTGCTCAAACACGACAACTCGTCGCTGATCGAAATCAGCACCTACGTCGACGAGCACTTCCTCACCAGCTATCTGGCCGACGGACTCATCGTCTGCACCCCCACCGGCTCTACCGGCTATTCGCTCAGCGTGGGAGGCCCCATTCTGGTGCCTCAAAGCGGCACCATGTGCCTCTCGCCCGTGGCTCCGCACAGCTTGTCGGTGCGCCCCGTGGTGGTGCGCGACGATGTCGGCATACGGCTCCGCATCCGCAGCCGGAGCCACAATTTCATGCTCTCGGTCGACGGCCGAAGCGAAAGTCTGAGCGAAGACACCGAGATCAGCATCACCCGAGCCCCTCACACCATCAAGGTGATCAAAATCGAACACAAGCACTTCTTCGACACGCTCCGCGACAAACTCATGTGGGGAGCCGACAAACGCGAATAAGCCCAAGCACCATCCACCACGAATCCCGAACACCGATTCCTGCTTCAGCCACCAACCCGACAAACCTTCTGCACCTTGTCACACTCCTTCCGCACCCGACTTCGATTTCTGCTGCAAGTGCTCAAAGGCAACATACTGCAAATGAGCATTAACACCATGCTTGGAATAGGCATGGTCATTCTCGACTTGAGTTTCGTTTGGGCCACGAAATCCGCCATCGACATTGCCACCCACCGCCCTTCTCCCATCCCCTCGCTCACGGCAGCCTTCTGGTTGCTTGGTGCCCTGATGGCAGCCCGCATCGCCCTCTCCTTCTGCGCCAGCTGGGTGGGGGCCATCCTGGGCGTAAAAGCATCGAACACGATGCGCCGCCACGTGTTCCGACATCTGCTCAACAGCCAGTGGCAACCCCTGCGCAGCCTCCACACGGGCGACATCATGAACCGTCTTGAAACGGATGTCGACTCCGTGGTCAGCTTCGTCACGCAAAGCCTTCCGCAGTTCATCACCACCATCGTACAGTTTGCCGGAGCCTTCCTCTTTCTTTTCTACATGGACTCCGTGCTGGCTTGCGTGGTGGTCATCATCCTGCCCTTCTTTCTGTTGGCCAGTAAGCTCTACGTCAAGAAACTGAAGGCGCTCACCCACGAGGTGCGCACCGAGGACAGCCGCATCCAGAGCCTCATGCAGGAAACTCTCCAGCACGTGATGGTCGTGAAGACACTCATGCGCACCGCCCTCTTCACCCAACGACTGGATACCATGCAGCGCGACCTGCACGGCAAGATCATCCATCGCACCAAGTTCTCGTCTGTTTCTTCCACCGTCACCACCATGGGCTTCGCCACGGGCTATCTGGTGGCCTTCATCTGGGGCACAGTCAACCTCGAGCAAGGCACCATCACCTATGGCGCCATGATTGCCTTCATCCA
>DAIRWG010000015.1:0-28276 GCA_036802405.1 Alloprevotella sp. | reverse complement strand
TGCACAAGATCATCATGCAGTTCCGTGGCCACGAGCTGGCGCGCATGGAAGAAGTGGAGTGAATGCCCGGCTGCCAAGGCAGCACCTCGGCAAGAGTGGCCTTACGACTGGCCTTTGACCATGAAGCTTGGCGGAAAGAACCAGACAGTAGACCTTACAAACGACGGGGAGCCGATACTGAAAGGTATCGGCTCCCCGTCGTTTTCGTTGTCAAGCAAAATAGGGAATCCTTGGCCAGGAATCCACGGTTCCCCATAATCTCTACAATTCGATCACGGCCGAGTGCATGGTGCGCAGGTCGATCGTCCAAAGCTTGCCGCAGAGCGGCTCGCCGAATCCGCACGTGAGCATCAGCACCTGCGTGGCCATCACGCCGGCCGCCACAGCAGGCGTGGGACCCACGATGCCCTTGCCCGGATGGGGCATGCGCAGCGTGGCCTCCTCGTCGGGGAAGAGCTCACGGTAGGAGTGCGGCACCGGGCCGGCATGAAACACGCTCACCTGCGCACAGAATCCCCTCACCGCACCATACACGTAGGGCTTCGCCTGCCGGCGGCACACATCGTCGATGAGGAAACGCGTGGCAAAGTTGTCGGTGCCGTCCACCACAAGGTCGTAGCTGCCGATGATGCTTTCGGCATTCTCCGCCGTGAGGCGCACGGCATGGGCCTCCACCTCCACTTCGGGATTGAGCGCACGCAGGCGCTCGGCGGCCAGCGTGGCCTTCGGTTCCCCCACCTGCGGCGTGGTGTAGAGAATCTGGCGGTGGAGGTTGGTCACCGCCACACGGTCGTCGTCCACCAATCCGAGGCGTCCGATGCCGGCTCCAGCCAGATAGAGGCTGAGGGGCGAACCCAGTCCGCCCGCGCCCACCACCAGCACGCTTCCACGGCGGAGCCGCTGCTGGCCTTCGGGGCCGATTTCGGGCAGCATCAGCTGCCGTGCATATCTTTCTTCGTTCATAGTTTCATATTATTGGGAAGCCTACGGCTCCCCAATGTTCAAGAGAGCAGCCGCAGGCGGTCGAAGGAGGCATCCCAGTCTTTCCACACCGGCTCCACGCCCATGCGGCGGAGAGCTTCGGTCACTTCGTCCACCGTGCGTGGATCCGACACCTCAAACTGCTCGAGGGCCTGCGGATGGGTGGCATAGCCTCCGGGCTCGGTGCGGCTACCGGCCGACATGGTCGTCACGCCCAGCGTGGCCATGTGGTCGCGGAAGGCGGGCAGCTCGCGCGTGGAGTAGGAAATGTCGACATCGTGGTCGAAAATGCGCATGGCGAAGGTGAGCTGCGCCAGTTCGCGGTCGGTCATGATGCAGTTGGGCTGGAAACCGCCGTTCTCGGCCGGGCACATGCGCGGGAAGTTCACACTGTAGCGCGTGCGCCAGTAGTGGCGCTGCAGGTAGCGCAGGTGGCGGGCCATCATGGTGATGTCGGTGCGCCACTCGCGTTCCAGGCCGATGAGCACCCCCATGCCGATGGAGTGCACGCCAGCCTGGCCCATGCGGTCGAAACCGTCGACGCGCCATTCGAACTTCGACTTCATGCCGCGCGGATGGTAGAGGCGGTAGTTCTCGCGGTGATACGTTTCCTGAAAACAGATCACACCGTTCATGCCGTGGTGCGTGAGCCTGCGGTAGTCGTCGGCCGAGAGGGGCATCACCTCGATCTTGAGGTTGGAGAAATAGGGTTTGGCCAGGTCGAGCGCCTGTGCCAGATAGTCCACGCCCGCCAAGGCCGGGTTTTCGCCCGTCACGAGCAGGAGGTTTTCGAATGGGCCGAGACGCTTGATGGCCTCGTATTCCTGCACCATCTCGTCGGGGGTGAGGATGGTGCGCCGCATCTTGTTGGCCACGTGGAATCCGCAGTACACACACGAATTGGTGCACGAGTTGGTGAGGTAGAGGGGGATGAACATCGACACGGTGCGTCCGAAGCGCTCTTCGGTGTAGCGGCGCGCGAGGCGTGCCATCTCTTCGAGAAAAGGCTCGGCAGCCGGCGAGATGAGGGCCATGAAGTCGTCGACGTCGCAGTGGGCCTTGCCCAGCGCACGCCGCACGTCGGCGGCCGTTTTCGAGGCAATGGCAGTGGTGGTGTCGTCCCAGGAATAATGTAGGAGTTCTTCTGAGAACATGGTGTGGGAGCTAAAGGATTGGATTGTTCGGGGGGAATAGGGATGAGCGGGAGAACGAGGGAGAACGGGGAAAGTGCAGGCAAGCGGGGCGAAAAGGAAGGAGCTTCGCCCCCACCGCTCCCCATCTCCATCCCGTTGCCCTCGCCCGTGCCCTACTCCGCCCCCTCGAGGAATGCGGTGAGGGGCGAGCTGGCAGCAGCCTCCATGGTGGCAGCCTGTGCGCCGAGTCCGGCCAGATGGGCCTCGCGTCCGGCCTCCACGGCGCGGGCGAAGGCACGGGCCATGCGTTCGGGGTGTCCGGCCACGGCAATGGCCGTGTTCACCAGGCAGGCCGAAGCCCCCATCTCCATGGCCTCGGCGGCATGGCTGGGAGCACCGATGCCGGCATCGACAATCACGGGCACCGTGGCCTGCTCGATGATGATGCGCAGGAAGTCGCGCGTCTGCAGGCCGCGGTTGGTGCCGATGGGTGCGCCCAGCGGCATCACGGCAGCGGCTCCGGCCTCCTCCAGGTGCTTGCACAGCGTGGGGTCGGCCTGGCAGTAGGGCAGCACGATGAATCCGTCGGCCGCGAGCGCCTCGGTGGCGCGCAGCGTTTCGGTGGAATCGGGCAGCAGGTAGCGCGGATCAGGATGGATCTCGAGCTTCAGCCAGTTGGTGCCGAAGGCCTCGCGGGCCATCTGTGCGGCGAAGATGGCTTCCTCGGCATCGCGCACGCCCGAAGTGTTGGGCAGCAGCTGGATGCCGGGCCGGGCGATGTGGCGCAGCATGTCGTCGTTGCGGTCGCCCAGTTCAATGCGTTTCATGGCCACGGTCACCATTTCGGTGCCCGAGGCTTCGATGGCCGCAGCCATTTCTTCGTTGCTGCGGAATTTGCCCGTTCCGAGGAACAGGCGCGAGTGAAACTCGCGGTTGGCTATTTTCAGTGGCATGGCTTGTTGGGATTGGTTAACAGGTTGACGGGTTGACGGGTAAGTTACTCTTGCCGGCATCATCCGCCGCAGGCGGCTTGGATGACGGTGAGACGGGCATCGGGCGTGAGCGGCGTAAGCTCCCAGTCGGAGCGTTTGACGAGTTTCGTGCCGATGGCCACGGCCGTACCGGCTGCGGGAAGCCCGAGCTGGGCCACCAGTCCGGCCACGTGCGTGGCTTCGGTGTTCAGCGCCTTGTTGTTGACATACACTTGCATGGATGGAGTGCGTAAGAGTGGGGGTGAAACAATGTGGAAGGTTCATGCAAATGCACAAAAGGGAGTGAGCCGTGGCACCCGAGGGGGCGCGGCGGCTGACAAAGCGGGAGGCAATCAGTGTGCGGGGAATGGGAAAACGTGGCCTTGCGCGGTGTGTGTGTGTGCCGGTGCTTTCGGCAGGAAAGCGCTTGCGCAAGGCGTGAAGGAATTACAAATGCCTACGGCAGAATTGTCTGCATCAGGTCGTAAGAGTGTGATCTCAGCCTCCGCCCACTCGCTCTGGCTCGTGGCGGGGCACCCCTTTGTCATTCGCTGGATGCAAAATTAGGCATTTCACTTGGATGGCGGCGCCTTTTCGCCACATTTTTTTCGGAGGAGGCCGCAAGAATGCGTATGGGCAGAAATGAAGAGGGCGGACCGGAAAGCCCTGTTGCAGCTTCCGGTCCGCCCTGAATGGGGATGTTGAGAATGGGAATGTTTATTTGCCCGTCAGAATCACTTGCCTCCGTAAGTCTTCACGTCCTTCAGCTTGTCGAGCTGCTCGCGCACGAGCTGGATGTCGACGGCGAAGCCGATGTTCGACACGGCCTTCTGGCCGTTGTCCATCTTGATGCTCTGGGCAATGCCCACCACGCGGCCGTAGAAGTCGCATATGGGGCCACCGCTGTTGCCCTGGTCGATGGGGACGCTGATTTGGAGCAGGTTTTTACGCTGTGCCGACACCACACCCGGGGCGAAAGTGCCGACTTCGCCGAGGGTGTGTCCGAAGGCAGCCACTTGGGTGCCCGATTCGGGACGCTGCTTGGCCAGGTTGAGATAGGGCACCTTCTCGTTGGCATCGAGCTTCACGGTGAAGAGCAACCAGTCGTTGTCGGGATCACCGCCCACGATGCGTCCGAAATAGCGGTTACGTTCGCCGGTGATGCGTCCGTTCTCGTCGGCAATGTACACCTGTACGTTCTGTCCCTGCGGATCACTGATGCCTTGGAGCACATGCACGTTGGTCAGGGCGAATCCGTCGGAATTGATGAAGAACGCTGTGCCGATGGACTGTCCGCCGACCACGAGGAGCATGCTGGCACGCGCCATCACCTTGTTGAGCTCCACCGTCGAGAGGAGCGTGCCGTTGTCCGTGTCGAGGCTGGCCGGCTTCTTGCCGTCTTCGGCAGCAGCGTTGGCGTTGGCGTAGGACTTGTACGCGTCCAGACTGTCGTTGCAGTAGTCCTGGTTGACCTTGGCGAGGTGCTGGCGGAGGAGATAGCCGTTGAGGCAGCGGTAGGTGCAGTCGGCCTTGACGCGCACGTAGGCACGCACCGTTTCTTCTTCGGCCTTGTAATAGTAAGGTGTGGCATCCTTCGAGTCGGCGGTGAGGTTCACGGTCTTGCCCTTCACTTCCGATTCGAGGAATTCGCGTGCCTGCTGCGTGTCGCTCACGCCGAGGAGGTCGACGGTAAGTCCGCTGGCCAGCTTGATCTGGTTGCCGCGGGTCACGGCGGTCACGGTTTCTTCCACATCGTCGATGTTGTGTTTCACTGGGTTGGGCCAGCACAGGAAGATGATGACGGCCAGCAGGGCCACCACGCCGATGCCGATGAGCATCTTGCTGTTGTCTTCCTTGCCACCGCCGCCATGCCGACGGCTGCGGGTTGATTGTCGTGTCATAGGGATTGGATTTTGTTGGAGAAATGTTTTTTTTGAATGGAAAGTCATCCGCGGCCTCAGGCGCGCCCTTCGAGGCGGATGGGTGCCGCCACCTGCCACACACCGCCCGACAGACGCAGGCGGCCGGCAATGGGCACGTAGGTGCGCGGATCGGGCGCGACGGCTTCGTAGCTGATGCAGTCCTTGTAGTAGGCCAGGGCATTGAGCACCTCGTGCATGCCCGAGGGGTCGATGGTGAACTCGGCCTCCTGGCCTCCGGCCTTCACTGTCATGGCGTAGACGGCATGGCTCGGGCGCGTGGGGCTCCAGTCGGCATGGCGGAATCCGCGCGGCCGCTCGCTCGTGGGACGGATGGCATAGTAGGTGCGGCCCACGGTCAGCGATGTGGCCGGGGAGGCAGGCTGAGGCACCGGTTGCGGTGTGGGCTGCGGCTTGGGCTGCGATGCGTCAGCAGGCTGCTGGCCCTTGGGGCGCACGGTGGTGAGCTGCAGCAACTGGCGTTCGCAGCGGTCGAGCCTCTGCTGCAGCGAGCCGATGAGCTGCTGCTGCTGCTCCAGCTTGTGCTGAAGCTCCACCATGAGGTCGAGCATCCGGGTGGAGGCACTGGCACTGATGCCCGCGCCGCCTTCCGTCCGGGCGGTTCGCGCCGTGCCGCCTGCAAGCGGGGCGGATGCGGGCCGAGCCGACGGAGCCGGGGCCGGAGCAGGCTGCTTGGCATTGGCTGCACGCGACTGGCGGCGGCGCGCATCGCCGCTGAGGCACTGAAGCAGGGTGGCCCACCTCCGACTGATGGCCTTGCGGAAGGCCGGGTAGCGGAAGTAGGCATAGGCTGCCCCGCAGAGCAAAGCCACGAAGAGGATGGTGAATATACTTAGCATGAGATTGGATGGGAATAGGAAACAAACGATGGTGCTCCATCATGCCGGAGGCATCACTCGAGGGCAATCTGTGCCTTGCGCGTGACGCGCCAACGTCCGTCCTGCAGCTCCATCTCGCCAGCCTTGAGGGTGACAATGCGCGTGGGGAAGGACACCTTGCGCTGCACTTCGGCAATGAGCATGATGCCCATGTGGGCATTCGAGAGGAGTTCGGCCTGCACCTGGGGGGCAGAGTTGATGACGAAGGTGCCGCGTCCGTCGCTGCCGCAGGTGAGGATGGCCATCGTGTGCGAGTTGAGCGTGGGCGAACAGTTGTTCTTGCCAAACGAGCCGTCGGTCACACTCCAAGCATAGCCCGTTTTCACCGTAGGTGCCTCGGGAGCCTTGTGGAAGGCCGCAGGCGACTGGTTGGACTTGGGCTGCTGGGGCTTGCTGGGCTGCTGGGGAGTTTGCTGCCTCTGCATGGCCAGGGTGGTGAGGCGCTGCTCCAGCTCCTGGTAGTCCTTGGTCAGCTGGTTGAGTTTGCGGGCGAGGTCGTCGGCCTTCAGGTTGGCCTCGGTCTGCTGGGCCTTCATCCGCTTGGCGGTTTCCTTCATGGCCTTGGCCGACTTGAGGTAGGCCAGCAAGCCGAGGATGAGGGAAACGATGCAGAGGCCCATCATGATGATGGAGGCCGCTTGTCCGTCGGAGCCTTGGGCGGGAGCCGCCGGCTCGTTGCGGGTGGAGTCGGTGGCGGTGGAGTCGTAAGGAGTGTAGCCCGCGTAGGCAGCCCCTGCCGTATCGCGGTGCGCGGTGTCGGTGGCGGCGGAGTCGGCCGGTGCCAGGGGATCGGCTGGTTGCCGGCCCCATTGCTCACCGCTCCGGTATTCCGTGGTCGTGTTTCCTTGAGCAACTGCCCTGTTGCCGCGCTGGTGAACCGTGGCAGAAGCCCCGAGCGTGCAGCCCGCCAGTATCAGCAGGAGAAAGATGTGTTTCTTCATTTCACGATCTGGTTTGAAGATAAAAGAATGGAAATGCGGGAGCCGCCGTCCGCCTGCCCCGGCATGGAGCGGCGAACGGAGGTTCCCTTGTGCTGAGTTCACAGAATCAGAGTTTCGAGCATTCGTAGAGGGCCTTCTTGAAGGGCCAGAAGAACACCGACTCGGAGAGTTCGTCGGTGGGGCTTCCGCCGCCGTTGCAGGCCTTCTGGATGACATCGGCATAGCCGTCGTCGAAGGCATCCTTGAAGGTGTGCACGAACTCGTCGTTGAAGTCCACGTCGTAGTTCGTCTTGAGATACTTGCGCACCTTGTCGTTGCGCAGGTACTGCTGCACGAACTTCTCATAGGCAGCACGTGCCTCCTTCTTCACTTCGGGTTGGTCGGCCTCCTCGTAGGTTTCGGGATCCTTGCCCTCGAGTCCCGACACCACCACGGCATCGCGGTCGAAGTCCCTGATGCCGGCCAGGGCACTGTTCGACTCGAAGAGGGCACCCTGTGCCGTCACTTCCTTCGAGTTCTGCTGGAACATCACCTTGAACTGGCGCTCCAGCTTGGTGCCTTCGGGCAGGAAGGTTTCGAGGTAGAGCTTGACGAGCTCGGTGATGTCCTCGTCGAGGTCGGAGATGAGCTTGATGTACTTCGATCCCTGGCCCGAGAAGCAGAGGATGCGCGGCAGCTCCATTTCCTCCTTCACGATGGTCTGTGCGATGTGGCAGCAGAGGGCAGCGAGATGGAGGTGAAGCACGGCGGTGAGCTTGGGCGTGTTGCGGACATGGTTGGTAAAGCTGAATATGTCGTCGTGGTAGAACACATAGGCCATGCGGTCGGATGCCTTCTTGGCATTCTGCTTGAAATTGTTGTAGGCGTCCTTCTCGGCCTCAGGGAAGTTGCCGTCAGCCATGAGCTGCTCGAAGAGGCGGATGAATCCGTTCCGATCCTGCGGGAGCGTTTCCTGGTCGGCCACGTTCTTGGGACCATCGCCCCAGATGTCGTCGCCGGCAAAGTGGGAGGAATCGTAGAGGAGGCGGTGCTTCTTCACGTCGGCATAGAGGATGTCGGTGGTGCCGCCGCCCACGTCGACGTTGATCACGTTGCCGTTCATCGTGACGTTGTTGCCGATCATGTAGTAGTAGGGGGCCACCGATTCGGTGAGGTGCTCCACGGTGACGTTGCCGGGGCCCATCACATAGTCGAAAGCATTCTTCCAGGCCTGCAGGATGTTGCGGCGGTTCTGTCGGCGCATGGTGTAGGGCATGGTGAGCTTGGCGGTGAAGTTGGTGGTGGCAATGGCAGGTTCGGCCATGAGCCGGTTCTTGAGCATCCAGGCCGTCTGGCGGCAGAAGGCCTCCACGCGGTTCTGCATGATGGTCAGCTGGTTGGGGTTGTTGCTGTTCTCCATGTCCCACTTGATGGACGACTCATACTTGCCACCGAGGTTGGGGATGGACTCGCTCATGAAGTTAAAGCCCACGTTGGCGTCGGCAAAGAGACGGAAGTCATGGAGGGCCCGCTGCTGGTTGGCCATCGTCTGCGGATTCTCGTAGATGACGGTGCGGTAGGGGTAGCAAGCCTTGCATCCGGGCCCGATGAGAGCGGGTGCGAACTCACGTTCGGCCGCCTGCATGAAGGTGGGCACCTGGGTGTTGCCCAAGGTCAGCGTCTGCCGGTGCTCGGGAGTGAAGGTGAGGGCCATGGGGTTGGCACCCTGCTGGAAGGAGAGGCACACGTAGGTGTTGGTGGTGCCGAAGTCGATGCCCACAAGGGTGGTGGTGCCGCGGTCGGCGGGTTGCACCTCGCTGAAGTTGGGGGCGATCATGGCGTTGGCCCCCTGCCAGCTGACCTGGATGAGGTCGAAGCCCGAGTCGATGGCATCGTAGCTCATGCCGAGCGTGTCGCGCATCTGGTGGTGCACCTCGTCGGGCGCGAGCTGGGTGAGGGCATGGTCGTCGGCCGTCCAGTAAGTGAGCTGGAGGGGGGCATCCTTGTCCTCGTAGCGCATGACGGAGTAGCGGTTGGGCACGGAGGGTGCGCCCACGATCTTGTAGGAGGGGAACACCGAGAAGCAGAAGCCCATGGGGCCGATGGCCTGCATCACGCTGCCGGCATCGTAGGTCTTCTTCAGCTCGACGTAGGGCTGGCCCTTATACTCGATGGGGAGGCGCAGCACCACTTCAGCCCCACCCTGCGGCTGCTCGTTGATGGTGATGCTCACCTGACGGCCGGCCTGCAGGTCGGCGGCACTGAAGAACTCGAAGAAGAGGGGCTTGAGGGGCGGCAGGTAGTGGCCGAGTCCGCAGGTGCGGAAGGCTTGGTCGTCGAGGTCGTAGTCGACGCAGATGAGGGCATCCTCCAGGAAGTCCTCGGCGGTGACGTAGGGATAGGTCACGTTGCCCGCTCCGGGCAGCACGCGCTCGGCGAGTGGCTGCGAGGGGTCGTTGTTGATGGGGGTGCCGGGCGTCCAGGCGTTTCCGCCGATGTAGAGCGCACCCATCACGCCGCCTTCGCTGAGCACGAGGGGAGCCACGCTGAGTTCGGGATGCTGCGTGCGCCACCGTTCGGTGGTGGGCTGCAGGGCATAGTCGGTGCTGACCACGCCGCCCATGTCGGCAGCGGCAGCGCCGCCCTGTCCGGCCGGGGCAGCCGTCTTGGCATAGGCCACGGGCATCACGAGGTGGCCGAGTCCCTTCACATCAAGTCCGGTGCCGATGTTGTCCTTCACCATGTCGTACTTCTGCATGAAGTCGGCCGCCGACATGGGCTGCTGGCCGGTGATCTGGGTGTAGTAGGCCTGCATCTCGGAGTCCTGCCCGTTGTGTGCGTTGTCGTAGACGTAGCGCTTGAGGGCATTCTGCGTGGCGCCCTGCGTGATGGCGGAGACGTTGAGGTCGAGGGCATCGCGGAAGGCCACGATGTAGTCGGTGAGGAATTCGCGGAAACGGCGGTCGCGCTTGTAGAGGGGCGTGGCATGCACGGTGCGGTTGGCGTAGTCGGGGAAGAGGGGGTTGCCGGCAATGCCCTGGAAGGAGAGCACATTGCTGCGCGACCAGTTGGGCGAGGTGTAGAGCACGGTGTAGGGCGAGGTGCCGCCCACGAGCTGCCCCTGGTAGTAGAGCAGGAAGATGTCCTGCACACCAAGTTCACCCACGAAGGTGGTGAGGCTCTTGCCCAGTTCCTGGTGCTTGGCATTGGGCGAAGCCTGCAGGGCCTGGAGCTGGGTGTTGACGTTCCAGCGCTGCACGGTGATGTCGCTGCCGTAGTTGAACACGAACTCGAGCATGTCGAGGCATTCCGACACGAGTCGTCCGTAGACGGTGTCGTCGTCGTGGTTATTGATCTGTGCGAAAGCCGTGTCGAAAAGCACGAGGCGGGCGAAGGGGGTGGGAATGGAGGTGCCCATCTTGGTGACGGCCTGCCCGCCGCCGATGGTGTCGACGATGTTGCGGATGCGCGTGGCGTCGTAGGGGGTGGTGCGGAACCATCCGTCCATGGGCTGCGGCTCGGTGGCGCTGTGGGGTATGTTGTTGAATATCTTGCTCATGTGATGTTGTGTCGAGATGTAGATGATTCAGTGTGTGAGGGAAGGGTTAGACGGGCTTGTAGCTGGAATAGCAGTCGGCCGCCGCGTCGTAGTACATGGTGAGGAGGGCGTAGTCGGCATTCTGCTCGCTGGCGCCATACTTCTGGTAGTACTTGTTGGTGTAGGAGTCGAAGTCCTTGTAGGAGCATCCGCTGGAGAACAGGCCTCCCGTCTTGGCGTCATAGCCGTTGAGGTAGTCGTTGAGGTCGTCGGCCACGGGCTGCTGGCTGGCGGCATCGCGCGGCTTCTGCAGGAAAGGCTTGAAGAGGTCCTTCTGCGCGGCCAGTTCGTCGAGCCAGCTGTCGAAGTCGTGGGTGAATATGTCGAGGGGCTGGAACATTTCGGTCTCGAGCTTGTCGGCCAGTCCCATCTTGGCGTAGTAGGCCGTTTTGGCGGGAATGGCATCGGTGCACACCCACTCGCGGTAGTAGCGGAAAGCCACGGCCATGCGGGCCAGATACTGGTAGGAGTCCTTCACCTCGCCGCGTCCGAGCTCGCGCAGCGTGAGGGGGTCGGTGTCGGCCTTATTGGCCGAGATGCCGTAGTCGAGCTGCTGGCCGAGCTGCTCCACATCGGGGGTGGAGGCAAAGTCGACCACGGCCAGAGCCGCGAGGAGTTCGGCGAAGTGGGCATCGTTGAGCTGGGTGTCGGATCCCTCGCTGTAGTCGAGGGTGGTGCGCTCGGAGTCGCCCACGAAGTAGGAACGGGTGATGCGCTGGAAGAGCTGCGACACGTTGTAGTACGACAGGGCGGCCTTTTCCTTGGAGTTGAAGATCTGCGAATTGATGGCTCCGCCGGCCTGCGGGGTGGCCACGTCGTAGTAGGGCAGCACGATGGAGGCACCGATGGGGCAGGTGTTGTAGCCGGTGGTGCCGTCTTTGCGGATGGCGTCGACGATGCGAGGGAAACCTGAGGATCCGGTGCCGCCGAACACGGAGGAAACGATGAACACGCGGTCCTGCGCGGGGTCGAACTGGCGTTTGAACTGCTGGAACTCGGGTGTTTTCTTGAGGCTTTCGAACACGAGGCTACCGATGTTGGGGTTGCCGCGGAAGCCTACGCTGAGGTTGAGGTTGAGCTCGGCCATGGGGTTGTCCTTGCCGGTGGGGTCGGTGCCCTGCTCGTCGTTGTAGAGCGAAGCGAGGAGGTCGCGCGTGAGGGAGGTGGGGCCGATCATGTCGGTGTAGCCTATGTTGTCGGAGAAGGAGTGGCGCGTGGCCGCAGCGTCGGCTCCGAACACGAATTCGAAGTTGCCGTCGCCGTTGAGGCTTTCGATGGCGGGCATGAAGAAGCTGCGGTCGTCGGCATCGGGGGTGACGCCGTTGTAGGCAAATTGGCGCACCTGACGGTAGGCGGTGAGTACGCGCTCGGTGCGCAGCTTGTCGCCGTTGGTCTTGTCGTAGTCGATGATCATGGGGATGAAGCTCGTGCCGTTGGGGATGCGCTGCATGCCCGATGCCAGACAGTAGGCGAGGCTGCGCAGCACACGTGCTCCAGTGCCGCCTATGGCGAAGATGTATACTTTCATGGGATGAGTGTGGGGATTTTGGGGGAATTCGGGAAGTTGGGAACTAAGGAATTCGGAAACTTAGGAATGCTGGTAGCGATTCAGAACGGCACGGCCGAAGCGTGGGTGGACATGCGCTTCACGCCGAGGCTGGCTCCGAAGAACACGAGGAGGGCAAGTGCCACGGTGGTGCCGTTGAGGGCGAGCACGGTGCCGCAGGCGGGCTTGCGCATTTCCTCAATCGTGTGGGTGTATTTGCTCTTGATTTCGTCGCGCTCCTCGTCGGTGAGGGCTTTCTTGAGTTTCTCGGTCTTGATCTGGTCGGCTGTCTGGAAGAAGCCGGTCTGTCCGTCATAGGAGCCTACCACGATTTTGGTGGTGGTGAGCCAGGTGAGGGCACCGACGGCTGCGAGGGTGCAGAGCCACACGGGCACGTTGGAGAGGCGCACGGAACGCATGCCGATGAAGAAGTAGAACACGAGGATGCCGATCACGGCCCATGCGAGGGCAATGAGGAGGGCATTGGAGAATCCGGTGCCGTCGACGAAGTAGGAAGGCAGGAGGCTGAGCTTGTCGCCATTGAGCCAGAGCTCGGTCTTTTCGACCAAAATAAAGAGTTTGTCCATTTTTGATTGGGATTTTTTTGGGTGGGAAGGGTGATTAGGGTTGTTAGGGTGATTAGGGTGATTAGGGGGCTTTGCTAAAGCTAACTCTAAATCTAATCAGCCGGATGGCCTCCTCCCCCTTTTAGGGGGATTGAGGGGGTCTTTGGGGGGGCTTTTTGGGGGGCTTTTGGAATCACCTGACGAGTATTTTCTCGCTGTAGAGGCACTTGCCGGTGCGGGTGGGGATGCCGGCACGGAGGCCCTCCATGAGTCGGTTGAAGAGGAAGGTGCGTGCATTGGGCAGGGTGAGCATCGAGGCATCGTTGTCGGTGGAGGCGAGCGTCACCCATTCGGGCAGGGCATCGCTCTGGAGGTTGAGCTGAAGCTCGATTAACACCTCATTGTCGCCACCGGGAATGTAGTCGTCGGGAATGTCGACTGCCAGCTGCTTGCCGCGCATCGTGGCCGTGGCCTTGCAGGGCACGCCGTCCACACGCACATCGAGGGTGGTGGCCTTCAGCAGCTGCTCGGGTTGCAGGAGCTGGTTGACGAGCAGCGGTTCGGCATTGAGCAGGATGGTGAGGCCGTGGTGACCGGCCTTCCACTTCGCGCGGTCGGTGGTGAAGAGCGTGCGGTCCTTCTCAGTGGGTTCGAAGGTCACGTCGTCGTTGCTCAGCGTGACATTTCCGCCCAGCGGCAGGGGATCGATGGCCGTCCAGGCATTGCGCGGACGGCTGGCGGGGGCGAGTGCCATCATGCGCTGGTGGAAGAAGGCCAAGGCTTCGGGACCGCCCACGGCGATGGCGTAGAAGCGGCGGAGGGCCGACTGGAGCTGGCCGTGCGTGTTGTTGTAGCAGTAGTAGGTGCCGGTGAAGGGCACCATGAATTCGTAGACGGCCACTGCCACGGGCTTCTTGCCCGCAGAACGGAGGGCCTGGGTGATGCCGTTCTTGAGTTCCTTGTTGGCATGCACGAGGTTGTAGTCGGGATCCTGGCGCAGCTGCTCGTTGCTGCCGCTCATGATGCCGTCGGTCACGAGCACGGCCACACGGTCGTTGGCAGCCTTGCCCACGGCCAGCGCGAGGTCGGCATGGAGCAGCGAACGCGACACGAAGGCCACCTGTCCGCTGCGGAGCTGGTGGATCCAGTCGCCCTTGATCTGGGTGGAGTCGGTGAGCCGGAAGTCGGCATCGGGACTGATGCCTTCGATGTCGGCGAGGATGTTGATGAAGTCGGCGCTCTGGGCGTAGCCCTTCATGCTGTCGGAATTGTCGAGGATGATGCTGAGGGCGGCCTTCTGGGCTGCTGCCACGGGGCGGTTGGGGTTGCCGGGGAAATCGGGGTCGGGGTCGGGGCCTGGCTTTGGGAAGAGCAGATAGGCCACGATGCCGACCACCGCGAGCAGGGCCACCGCGCCGACCACTTTGGGCAGCCAGGAGGGAGAGCCTGCTGCGGCGCGGCCTCGGCGGTTGGAGTTGGAATTTCTTGCCATGGGGAGGACTGTTCGGGAATTTAGGAAATCTGAAAGATCGGGAATGCTGGAATGTTTCTGTTATTTATTGGGGGGGGCGAGAGAGAGGGGGAATGTCGGCGCTTGGCAGGGCATGCCCGTCATCCCGCCCCCACCCCAGTCACTTTAGGGCCTGGTGGCCTTCACCTGGGCCTTGCTGCCGTTGACGGCGAGGCTGAACACCTCGATTACCGTGCCGGGCTGCCATCGGTGGCTGTCGTCGGGCCAGAAGGCTATGTTCTCGGTGTTGGTGGGATTGATGAGGGTGAAGGGCTGCACGTGGCCCACCTTCAGTCCGCAAGCGTTGGCACTGGCCAGAAGGGCATCGCGCAGCGGGGTGAACTCGCGGGTGACGCGGTCGGTGACGCCGATCATCTCGGGTAGCCAGTAGGCATACTCGTCGGCGGCAATGACCGTGGCGCTGACCACCTGCACCAGCGCACGCTCGATGAGCTGGCCGAGCGTGGCGGCACGTTCGGCAGCCTTCACGGTGTGGAGCTGGGTGTAGATCCAGCCGTCGGTGCGCACCATCTGGTGCTGGGCCAGCAGTGGCAGGTCGGCACGGAGCGGCCCGATGATGTCGGCGGCAGCGGAAAGCTGCTCCTGCATCTTGCGGGCGATGCGCACGAGATAGTAGTTGCGGTCGTCGTCGCTGCCCTCGTCGTAGGCCGTCATGGCTTGGGCGTGCAGCTCAATCTGGCGGCTGTTGTCGAGCAGTTGGAGCAGCTGCTTGGCCATGGGTTGCAGCTCGGGCCAGAAGTCGATGACGCTGCGGTAGCTCTGCTGCGCCTTCCGGCAGTTGTCCACTTCGGTGCGGAGGGCGTCGACCTTGTCCTGGAGTCCCTTCTTGTCGGTGGTGAGCCTTTGGTTGGCCTCAGTGAGCTTTTGCTGCTCGGCAGTGGCCTTCTGCAGCTGCTGCTCGTTGGCCTTGAGCGCCTTGTCGAGCGTGGCATTGCCGTTGCGGAGCTGCTCGAGGTCGGCCGTGAGCTGACGGGTGCGGTTCTGCTCGTCGGAGAGCTGACGGGCGAGGTCGTGCTGCGTGGAGAGGCCTTGCGAAGCCTGCGAGGCCTGCTGCAGGAGTGCTTGCAGGGTGGATTTCTCAGCCTGGCGCGCCTGGGCAATGGCTTCGAGCGTGACCTGAGTAACGAAGATGCCCGGTTCACGGGGCGCGGCCGGGGCTGCCGTCTGGGCTGCGGGGGCTGCTTCGTTGGCCGCGGTTTCGGTGGTCGGCTCCGTGGTGGTTTGTTGTGAAAGAGCATCGAGGGTGCCGTTTCCTATCGTCCACTCCACGGTGTGGCTTGAAATTTCTGCTTTTTCAGCGTTTTCGGCATGCTCGGCGGGCTGCGCGGGAGCGTTTTGCTCCTGCTGCGTGGCGGGCACTTCGGCCACAGCCTCCTGGGGGGCCGGCTGCAGCTGCTGCAGCAACTGGTCGAGCTGGGCAAAGGGGGCGGCATCCACTTCGGGCTGATCGGGCACGGTGGTGGGGAAGGGCTGGAAATAGTAGCGTTTTTCCTCCTTCACGACCGACTGGGAGTAGTTCTCCTGCCCGTCGGCGGAAGCCCAGAGGGGCAGGTGGTAGACGCGGCGTTGCGACCCCTCCTCGGTGAATCCCTTTTCGAGCAGGTTTAGGAGCGTTTTCTGGTTGATGGCGCGGCCGTAATAGGCCAGGAGCTGCGTAGAGAAACGCTCAAGGGCGGCCTTGTCGGCGAGCACGCGCACTGTTTGCAGCAGGAAGGTGCGGCCCGGAGTGGGCTTGCCTTGGCGCTTTCTGCTGCCCGCCGTTTCCTTGACGGAAGCCTTTTCGAGCGCGAGCTTGTTGGAGTCGTGGTCCTGGAATGCCTTCACCGACACGAGGAGGCCAGCATTCTGCTTGCCCTCGCGCACCAGCTGGGTGCAGCGCGCATAGTCCACGTTGGCCCGTGCCTTGCGTGCCTTGCGCTTCTTGGCCAAGGTGTTGGCCACGCGCATGCCGCCAATGAGGCTCACGCCCACGAGCAGCACGCCCATCAGTGCGGCCAGCCACCAGGGCAGGCCCGCGGGGGCGGCATGGAGCTGGGCCAGCAGCTGCTGCTTCAGCCGGTCGGCTTCGGCTTTGGGGGCTTGGGCCGCCTGCTGGAGGCTGTCGGCTTGGAATTCGGCGGCAGCCACGGCCTTCTTATTGGCGGCATTGGCCGTGTCACTCTTCAGAGCCTCCTGGGCCTTGTGCAGGATGTCCATTGCATGGCTGTGGGCCGATTCGGCCTTTTGTGCGGCCTCAAGGGCCTTGGCATATTGCTCCATCACGGCCGTGACGCTGTCGGGCTTCGCCTCCGGGCCATTCTTGGCCGAGATCGGGGCACTGAAACTGAGGGCCAGCAGCAGGAGCGGCAGGAGCAGGGTGGAACGTTTCATGAGAATCTGCATTTTAGGGTTGGTAAAAACAAGTGCTTAGAGTCGGTTGATGTTTCTGGGCACGTTGGGTTTGGTCGGCGGTATGGGATTGGGCATGCGCGAGGCCTTGGTTTCGGGCACGTAGTTG
The DNA here is from genome assembly GCA_036802405.1 of Alloprevotella sp. Lineage (GTDB taxonomy): Bacteria > Bacteroidota > Bacteroidia > Bacteroidales > Bacteroidaceae > Alloprevotella. The sequence continues at coordinate 11,715 of DAIRWG010000015.1, read as the reverse complement.
GGGCGCTTATCTGCCTTCGGCTCTGCCTTGCGCTGCTCAGACTTGGGCTGCTCGGCCTGAGGCTTCTGATCGTCCTTGGGCATCTGCTCGGTGCGGGGCTGTCCGGTGCGGGGAGCGGCCTTGGTGCGGCGCTCGCGATGCGTGTCCTCAAGCATGCTGTCGGGCAGATTGTCGGCCGTCTGGGCGGAGGTGGCGAAGACGTAGGCCCAGTCGTTCTCGTCGGTGATGTCGCGTCCCTGCACCTGAATGTTGTTGACGGCCATCTGTCCGCCGTTGTCGTAGGTGACTTCGCAGGTGACGATGTTGTTGCGCGTGACGCTCATGCTCACATTCTCCACCAGGGTGGTGGCAGGGAGCGTGCCGATGTAGTTCACCTTGTGGCGGTTGTCGGCGGAGAAGAGGTTTTCGCCCTGTCCGCTGCCCATGATCTGGTAGAAGTTCACCTGGTTGCCGTCGGCGGCAAAGGCATTGTCGAGCTGGCGCGAGGTGGCGGAGATGTTTCCGCTCTCGTCGAAGCGGCAGTTCTGGCGCAGGAGCACTTCAAGGCCGGCATGGCCACAGGTGGTGAGCTTGAATCCGTAGGCCGAGGCCAGACGGGAGTTGTCGAGGGTGACGAGGCTGTTGTAGATGCCGTACCAGCAGGCACCGTAGGCCACGGCCGTCTTCACTTTGCGGTCGTCGAGGGGATACATGTGCGGCGCGTTGCCCCGGCTGAAATGCTTGGCCAAGGCACTCTGCACGCGGTTTTTCACCTGAGGGAAGAGGGTGCTTCGACCGCTGAAGATGATGGTGTCGATGCGCGTGAGGGCGCTCACGTCGGGATAGTGCAGGATTTCGCTGACCACGTCGTCGATGTTGTCGTAAACGAAGTGGGCCAGCTCTTCGGAATCAAGGAGCTCGTTGCACATGTCCTGCGGATTGTAGTGCTCGTGGTCGATGCTGCAGTTGGCCTTCGTGTTCTTGAGCAAGTTGCTGTTCATGAAATTGCGGAAGGCCACGTCGTTGAGCAGGGGGTTCTCCTTGCCCAGGTAGCCGTCGCCCTCAAACCGAATGATGGCCTTCTTCAGATCGAGGATGGCGCGCAGGATCTGCTCCTTGTGGGCCAGTTCGAAGCGACGAAGCTGCGGTCCCTTGCCGCCGGTGCCCTGCACGCAAGACATCCGGAGGAGGTGCTCCATGAGGGCCACATCGATGTTGTCGCCGCCCACGCCGTAGCCGATACGGCCGAGCGTTTCGATGTGGTAGTAGATGGTGCCGCCGCGTTCGATGTAGCGCACCCGGAACACCGACACGTTGATGGTGGCACCACCCATGTCGTAGACCATCACCGTTTCCTCGCCGGGCTGCTGCTTGGAGAAGTTCTGGCTCAGATAGTTGAAAAGCACAGCCTCGGCTTCGTAGACGAAACGCACTTCGTGGAACTGCGGGAGGCGGCGCACACTGTTGACCATGTCGAGGATCTTGGGCAGCGTGTAGTTGTTGGGGATGGCCACCACGGCACGCTGGGCCTGCCCCGCCGGGCCCACATAGCGCATGCGGTCGGGGGCGGAAAGGCTGCGCACATCCTGCTCGAGGTTGAGCTGGAGGCCCTTCACGAGCATATGGGCGAGTTCCACACCCTTGAAGGTGCGGTGGGTGCGACCGATGGTGGCCTCGATGTCGTTCTGGTAGCCCAGCAGCTTCTTGATGCTGCGGAACACGGGGGTGCCTTCGTTGCGCCATGCCAGGGAGTTGGCATCGGCCTTCGAGCCGTACTGGTAGTCGACTCCGGGCACGAGCTGTTCAACGGGCTTCTGCCCGAAGTCCTTGTCAAGGCCCAGGCAGGAGGGGTAGATGGTCTGGCCCAGTTCGTCCTTGGCCAGGCGGATGGCGGGATCATCGAGCGTGCCTCCGGTGTTGCCGTAGGCCACGCACGATCCGGTGGTGCCGGGGTCGAATCCCACCCAGGCGGTGCCGCGGTCGCGGGTGAAGAAGAAGCGGAGCTGGTGGGAGGCATCCACATCGGTGTGGCGCCAGAGGCCGAACACGGAGCTGTCGACGCGCACGTCGATGTCGGCGCTCACGGTGCTGACGTCGTCGGGGTTGACCTGTGCGGGGTCGGCCTGCACGTTGAGCACCAGGGTGAAGGCATTTCGGCCCTTCTTCTCCACGGGGGTCCACTGGTCGGTGAGCTGGCGTCCGTTGAGGTAGCAGGTGAAGCCGTGGGGCGCGAGGTTCTGCAGGCGCACGCTGACGCGCGAGCTGACGGGCAGGCCGAAGGCGTGGGCGCGGCTCACCTGTCCGTCGAGGCGGATGCGGCGGGTGGTGTCGGCCTGTCCGGCATAGAACCAGCAGGGCAGTTCCTCAGCCCCGTGCTCGGCGGTGACGTTGGTAAACTTCTGGCTGAAGTTGCCGATGCGCAGGCGGATTGTTTTCTTCCGCCCCAGATAGAAGAGGATGAGGAAGAGCAGGATGATGATGGCGGCGATGGTGATCATAGTGACGGTGCGTTGAAGTTTTGCGTTGGTGAGGTAGATGTCGCTCTGGGCGATGGTGCGCTCGGCGGTGTAGAGGAAGGGCAGCAGGCTCTCGCCCCCGGCGGTGGAGTGGGTGTAGAAGTGGTAGGTGACGCGCAGGTCGCCGGGCGAGGTGGTGGGCAGGCCGAGGTCGAGCGCGGGGAAGCGGAACTCGTGGCGTGTGGCATCGTATTTGTAGCCTTCGGCGGTGAAGCGGCACAGCACGCGGTCGGGCTCGTCGTGTGCGCTGACCACGATCTCGACCTTGTCGACCACGATGGAGTCGCTCTTGTTGAACGACACGGTGGAGGGGCACATCGTGAACTCGCGGCTGGTGCCCCGCTGCCTGAGGTCGAGGTTGGAGGCAATGAAGAGGGGCGAATGCATCACCGACTCCTTCATCACGAGGGCGGTGGCCTTGGCCACGATGGTGGTGCCGCCCGAGGCGGGCGACACGAGGTGGGCCAGCTCCACCTGGGTGTAGGGCTGCTTCATCTGTTCCACGCGCTGGAGCACGTAGTTGAAGCGGTCGTTCTTGTGGGCCAGGAGGTCGTAGAGTGCCTGACGGTCCTTGCTGGCATTCTCGTTGAAGGAGCCGCTGTTGAAGTCGCTCACCACCACGAGGATGATCTGCTTGGCGGGGGTGGACTCCTGCAGGCGGTCGAAGATGAGGGGATAGACGTAGTACGAGAGGGTGATGGCGCTCTTGTCGGCAATGCTGCGGAAGAGGGCGTTGTCGCCGTTGAAGAGGGGCCGCACGCTTTGGGCAAAGAAGCGGTCGAGCGTGAGCTGCGAGGAGCGGAAGTCGGCCTGCCGGGTGATGAGGCGCTGCACGAGGCGGTCGTACACATCGCGGTCGGTGTAGGAGGGCTGGCGGCTCATCCAGTTGACGAGGGCGTAGCTGGTGCCGCTCTGTTCGCCCGAGGATCCCCTGCCCTGCAGGGCGAAGGCGAAGACGGTGAGCTGGTCGTGCTGCTCGTTGAAGGGGGCGATGCGCTGGAAGGAGGTCTGGTGGCGGTCGATGCCGCCGAGGGCGGACTGTCCCTTGAGCCAGCCCTTCAGTCCGTTGTACACGGCGCTCATGCCTTCCCCCCCGTGCTGGCCGGGGAAAAAGACGGTCTGGTCGACCACCACCACGAAGTGGCGGTCGTAGACTTTGGGCGCGGCGGCAGTTGACGTGCCGTCCTGCGCGCTGCTTTGTGCCGGAAGGGGGAGGATGGCTCCTGTGCAGAGGAGGAGCAGGAACATGACTGCGAGGCGTGGCAACAATCGGCTACGCACGAACCTGTGGAGGGTGAAGTGCCCGCGTGGGCTGTTCGGATGGTTCATAGGTCAGTGGATTTTTTCTCTCTAAAGACTTAGGGGAATGCACCCTCACGGTGGCCACTGCCGGCCAGCGGAAGGGGGATGCAGGTGGGGCGACGAAGGCCCCGGCGTGGCGACTGCCGAATCCGACCAAGCGCGGCAAACGCCCACATGATGGCAAAATTCGGAAAAACCGATGAATTAAGCAAGTGTTTCTCTAAATAAATGTTTAGACCGCGCTTCGACCGCCCATCTCGGTCTGGAAGCCGCGGCTCCCCAAGGATGCTCCGTTGCGAGGTGCTCCGCCGCATGGCTTCGGGCATCTTCGTGGCATTTTCGTGACATTTTTGTGGTGAAGCACCGCGGTGAAAAAGTCGCAGACCTTTTCAAATTCTACCACGGTGCCGTAAAAATTCTACCACGGTGCCGTAAATCCTGCACCACGGTGCCGTAAAATCCCTACGAAGAAGGCCGGAAATGCCGTCCAAAAGGCCCACACGGATCGTTAATAGAGCCTTATTCTCTCGGTGGTTTTACAGCAATAGTTCACCAAGCCTAAGCCTATCAAGGGTGCATGCGATGCCCCTCCCAATTGGAAGTGAGCACGCCGTGCGAAAGGCTCAGAAGGTGATGCATGACGCACTATTGCTTCTTCAAATACAGTTTCAATTCGTGGGTGATACATGACCAAACGTCTTGAAATGTCAGAGCATCCTTGTATTTTATTTTCTTCAAATAGTTATTCCACAGAATGTTTCGTTTGCTGTCTGTCGCAAATGAGTCATCGAATAAACTATAGTCGGTGGAGAAGACAGTGCCTCTATTTTCAAAAGTAGCCGTGATGGCTTCCTGTAATATCACGGAGTTAATCTTGCCGGATTTGAGTATCCGATAAACGTCAAAGAAGTCCTTCATGCGGCTATTCTCTGTAGAATGGTCTATCATAGCTTGACATTTCTCAGCTACAACCGTTTCCAAAGAATATGCCCAAACATCCACTTCGGGCAATGATTCCAAAAGAATAGGGTAAGACAATGCAACTGGAGCTGGAGTTACAATGTCGCCAAAGCCAACGTCCACGGAGATTCTCTGGCTTGCGGTGTCCAATCCTACCCCCACGTGCACCCGCACTCCATTATATTCCTTATTGATCGTTATTTCCTCAACGCTGACACTGTTTGGGTCGAAGATAACGCCATCTTCCAAGCATTTGACATTGCAGATGTTCTCAAAAACCATCTTGATATTATCCATGTCACGGCTGATCTGTTGGCCAAGAAAGTCAATGTCCAATGTCGGCCTTGCTTTCAGTTGTTCATGGGCATAGAGCAGCGCACCCCCCTTAAGCACAAAATGGTCTTTGTAGGGACTTGCCGACAGACGGTATAACAAACGTTCCTGAAAATAGCGTGTCAGCAGCGTCTGAAAAAATACATTTTCCTCTTTTGATATATTCAGAAGTTTGGCTCTTGCCGAACGGGCATAGTTCTTTGTTGTCATCATGTTCTATAGTTCCATTTGTAAATAGTTGCTCAATGTTTTTGCCACTCGCAGCATGGAGGCATATTCCATTAGTTTACTGATATTACGGTCTTTGCGTTTTAGATACTCCTTGATAATCTCCGTACACACATCAATACCAATTCTGGTTCTGAATTTCACGGCATCACACACGCATTTTTCCACATTGTATATTCGCACCTTGAAGCCCTCAATCTCTGTTTCGTCAATGCCAAGATTAAAGGCTATATCACTAAAATGATACAGAACGACGGGCGGATAATCCGGAAGAATGACCTTCCTCCCCCTTTTGACCGCAAGGCAATGTGCTTGAGGAACTTGTGTTGTCAACTGATAGTGCGACCAAGCAGAATACATACACAGCACGCTGCCCGGCACTACCATTTCCATGTCAAGCATTTGCTTTGCCAAATGGTCATCGGTGGCATATACACCTCTTTTGATCCTTGTGATTTCGCCGCTTTTGGTCGCCTTTAGCAACTTATAGTAGGCAGTTCGTCCGAGCACCTCTTTGGTAGAGATGTAGCCTGGTGATGCAGAATATGTGATGCCTTTTTCCATTGTTCAAGTATTTTTCGGTACAAAAGTACTACATTTTTTCAAAGCTGTAGTGGATTTGTACATATTTCGATTCATCCAAAGTACGTTCTGCACATATGCCGTGGCCCATGCCGTGCGAAGGCCTTGCGGCACGCCTGGCCGCAGCATTCGGAGGGAAAAGCATGGACTCCATCGAAAAAAACGCAACACAAAGCGCGCCGGTTAAGGATTTTTTGATACTTTTGCAAACAGAATCAACCACCATGCATCATTTTGCAAGCAAAAGCAAGACTGGCCAGATACTTTGCCAACGGTGCGCGGCCCTGTCCCGACCAATCAAAAAAACAAACGCTGCTCCAAGCCTATGCATCACTCTACCCTCCCCTCTCTGCTCCTGGCCCTGGCCGCTGCCACAGCCACCACGGCCCAGGCCCGCGAATTCGACTACCTCGAAACGTTCGACGACGACGCCACGTTCACCCTCTCCACCGCCCTGCCCGACGGATGGTCGGCCGTGGCCCCCACCCAAGCCATCCAGCGCTACAAAGGTGCCACACTCGGCACCGGGACACACTCCGGCTCCTACGTGCTCGGCACACTGCCCACCACCGGCACCCGCGATGACTATGCCTTCACGCGCAGCATGAGGCTGCAGAAGGGCGTGACCTACGAGGTGAGCTTCTGGGTGTGCATGCCCGGCGGCGTAGCACCGATGTTTACCAACGAGGTGAGCCTCAGCGTGGGCACGGCTCCCACGGCCGCGGCCTGCACGCAGCAGCTCGGCACCACGGGCAACGTGCGCCTGGCGCAGTGGACGCAGCAAACCTTTGAGTTCACACCCACTGCCACGGCCGACTACCACTTTGCCCTGCACATTGCCACGGCGCTCTACCAGGCCGGCAGCGTGGCCATCGACGACTTCCACGTGAGCGGCTCCGAGCCCGACCCTTCGCTGCCCACGCCCGACCCCGACAAGACGGTGGTGGAACTGCCCTACTCGCAGTCGTTCGACAACGAGAACGATGACTACCACGGCGGATTCGTGCCCGACGGATGGCTCTCGGTGGGCGACTACCCCTTCCGCACGGCACAGATCGCGGGCTTCAAGGCCAAGGACGGCGACTACTATCTGGTGGCGCCCGAAAGCGCCCTGCCCCGCACCGACCGCGTCTACACGTCGTTCTTCCCCATGCTGGAGGGCACGGACTACGACCTCTCCTTCCACCTCTACATGCCGGGCGACGGCGATGCCTGTTCCGACTTCCGCCTGACCGTGGGCGAGGAGCAGGATGCCGACTTCCACACCGACCTGCTCCGCCTCGACTCCGTGCGCACCAACGGCTGGCAGCAGGTGAAGGTGCGCTTCACGCCCGACCACTCGGGCTACTACTGCTTCTCCTTCGCACTGGGCGGCGAGGCGGTGAATGCCGGCGAGGCGGGCATCGACCTGCTGGAGGTGACGTCGCCGGGCATGGTGGCGCGGCCGAAGGCAGAGTTCGGGTTCAACGGCACGTTCAACCAGATGAACTCGCACCTCACCCTCGTGGGCGGACAGAAACTGCAGCTGATCAACCGTTCGACGGGGGCCGACACCTACCATTGGGAAATGCCCGGGGCCGACCCTGCCGAAAGCAGCGAGGCGAACCCCGTGGTGAGCTTCCCCTCGTCGGGCACCTATGAGCTGCAGCTCACGGCCACCAACGTGAAGGGCGAAAGCCGCACAAGCCGCACGGTGAACGTGGACGTGGTGGAGGAGGCGCAGCAGATGCCGCTCACCGTGTACGACCCGATGAACGAAACGCTCATGATGCAGGGCACACTGCCCTACTTCCCGACGGCGGCCGACAACACCGACTTTGCCACGGGCGTCAACCACTACTACACTTCCTTCGCCCAGCGCTTCAACCTGCCTGAGGGTAAGGACTACCGCATTGCCTCGCTCACCCTTTTCCTGTGCGACTACACACTGTCGAATGCAGTGGAAGGCGCCGAACGGCAGAAGAAGGTGCGCTTCGTGACCTATCCCGAGGCCGACGGCCGTCCCGACACGGCCCACCCCACCTCGTCGGCCGAAATGACGCTCGGCGAAGCCTTCGGCACGATGGGCCTGGCCAAGGCGGAGATGCGCTCCATCGCCCTGCCCGAGCCGCTGAAGGCGAGCGGCCCGTTCTATCTGGCCCTGGAGTTCGACCCCACGATCACGATCGACGTGGCCGACACACACCTCGCGCGCACCATCATCGGACTGGGCGGATTCTACCACAACTCGGGCCGTAGCTCCTTCTATGCCCGCCCCACGGCGGTGCCCGAGGACTGTACCTACCGCCCCGACGGCGGCTACTGCCCCATCGACTCGATCGATGCGCAGCTGGCCGGACTGGGCCTCAACGTGACGGCTTGGATGACGGTGGCCGACGGCACGCCTTCGTCGATCGACACTCCCTTCGCGCCCGACGGCCAGCCCACGTTTGCCGCCCGTTTCCACGGACAGGTGCTTGAGGTGGGCGGACTCGCCGAGGGCACCCCGCTGACCGTGACCGACACGGCCGGACGCACGCTGCTCCGCACGCGCGCCACGGCGGGCGTGACGAGCCTGCAGGCCTCGCAGTTGCCTGCCGGCACCTATGTGGTGAACGGCGTGAAGGTGCTCAAGCCCTGACGTTCCGATTCGCGTTCTTTTTCCCTTAGCCTCCGCAGCCGGGCATGGCCCCTTCGGCCAGCAAGCTCCGGCTGCGGAACCGTTTGGGGGGCTCACCTCCCCATATTAATATATATATCGTAAAACAAGTTGACGAGTAGACAACGAACTGCATGAAACACTCCTTTCTCCTCCTTCTCCTCCTTCCGCTGCTCCTTCCGCTCACACTGAAGGCCGTGCCGGCCTATCCAAGGCCCATCCAGGTGCGGCAGCCCGACGGCACGCTCGTGACGGTGTGCCAGCGCGGCGACGAACACCGCCACTGGACGGAAACGACCGACGGATTCACCCTGCTGCGCGATGCGGCGGGCTTCCTCACCTTTGCCCAGCTCGATGCCGACGGACGGCTCCAGCCCTCGGCCGTGCGCTTCGGCGGCACGTCGGCCCCGGCCCGCGAGCTGCGCCTCAAGCCCCATCTGCGTGCCCTGCCCGGTGCCGACCTCACGACCGCACAGGTGCGCTCGGCCGTGAAGGCTCCCACCGACCTGAGCGTTGATGCCACCTTCCCCACCACGGGCCGCCGCAAGCTGCTTGTGCTGCTCGTCAACTTTGCCGACACGCGCACCACCTGCACGCAGCAGCAGTTCGACCGCATGATGAACGAACGGGGCTACGGCGGTGTGGGATCCTTCAGCGACTACTACCGCGAGCAGTCCTACGGCAAGCTCGACATCGACGTGACCGTAACCGACTGGATACAGGTGCCGCACAACAAGGCGCTCTACAACACCGACAACGCGCAGAACCTCGTGGTGGAGGCCCTGCAGATGGTGGCCGACACGATGGACCTCCGACAGTTTGACAACGACGGTGACGGCACGCTCGACGGCCTGGCCGTCATCCACCAGGGCTACGGGCAGGAGATGTCGGCCGACGATGGCGACATCTGGTCGCACTCTACGGTGGTGTACGGCACCACCGTGGGCGGCGTGCGCCTGGGCCGCTACACCATCGAGCCGGAGCTGCTGGCCATCGGCAACCGCCAGGCCACGATCGGCGTGATCTGCCATGAGTTCGGGCACAACCTCGGTGCCCCCGACTACTACGACACCGACTACGAATCGTCGGAGGGCGAATTTCCCGGCACCGGCGGCTGGGACCTCATGGGGGCAGGGGCCTGGAACGGCGACTACGGCACGCACCCCGCCGGTGTGAGCGCCCTGCAGAAGTGGCTCTACGGATGGATGGAGCTGCACGAGCTGGAGGGCGACACGCTGGTGAAGGCCATGCCGCCTGCCGACCGCGAGCCAGTGGTCTACCGCATGAGCACCACCACTGAAGGCGACTACTTCATCCTCGAAAACCGCCAGCGCGAAGGCGCCACCTTCGATGCCGCCCTGCCGGGCCACGGGCTGGTGGTGTATCACGTGAACGAACCGCTGCTGCGTGCCCGCCTTCAGGGCAACGACCTCAATGTGACGCATCCGCAGGCCGTCTACACCGTGTGTGCCGATGCCGGGGTCGACCCCGATGCACGGCCCGCGTCCTACGGCAACGTGAGCTCGGAAGGGGCGCCCTTCCCCTCGCCCTACGGCCACACGGCCTTCTCCGACGCCACCCTGCCCTCGGCCCACTCGGGCGAGGGACGCATGGCCTACCGCAGCCTGACCGACATCAGCGAAGCTGCCGACGGCACGGTGAGTTTCCACTTCACCCACCTCAGCGAACCGCCCCACCCCGTGGGCCTCACGGCACGCGCCAACCACGGCCGCGTGAGCCTCAGCTGGAGCCTGCCCGAGGGCACGGAGGGGCAGCCCGTGCACTACAACGTGTATCGCGGCACCGACCGCATCGCCCGCACCCAGGAGCTGGAGTTCACCGACTCGCTCATGCCGCAGGGCGAGGTGATCAAATACCGGGTGGATGCCCTCTGGACGGGCGACCGCCTCTCGCAGGCCGCCAGTGCCAGCGTGATGGTGCCGGCCAACCGCGCCACCGCCTTCACCGCCACGGCCGACGGCTCCGAGGCCGTGCTCAGCTGGACGGCCAACCCGCTGCTCAGCCGGGCCGACATACTCGACGGACGCCTGCTGATGCTCGACGACTACACCACCGAGGTGGAGATGGCCAATGCCTACTCGCCCTCCGACCTGGCCACCTGCGCCGGTTCGACGCTCACCCACCTCACCTTCTGCTCGCTGCAGGGGCCCACGCTGATGAGCATCCGCCTGCGCGTGTACGAAGGTGAGGCCGACGGCACCGCTCCCACGCTGGTGAGCGAACGCGCCGTGAGCGAATTTGCCGCAGCGCAGATGCGCACGGTGAAGCTGACGAAGCCCGTCACGATCCGCCCGGGACACACCTACTGGCTGGCCGTGAACTACCGGCCGAGAAACGGCTATGTCACCCTGCCCCTCGACGGCAGCAGGCTCACGCCGCAAGTGGGCTGCCTCGTGTGGGAGGAGGGACGCTTCATACCGGTGGACATTGCCCAAGGCAACTTCTTCGTGCAAGGCACGCTCAGCGCACCGGCTGAGGCGGAGGGCACGCTCGGCACACTCGCGATGGATGCGCTCACCGACCCCTCGCTGCAGCTGTCGTTCCCCCTGGCCTATTCCGTCTACTGCGACGGCACTCTCCTGGGCCACACCACCGCCCGCCAGGTGCGGGTGGGCGGACTCGCGCCGGGGGCACACACCTTTGCCCTGACCAGCCGCTTCGCCGGCGACAACGAGAGCACGGCCCTCACCGCCAGCTGCACACTCGGCACCGACCCCTCGGGCATCGGTGCCGCACCCGCGGCCGAGGGCGATGCGGCCCTGCTGATCAGTTCGGCACGCGGCATGCTCACGGCCTCGCTGCCCGCCACGGCAACGGCCACGCAGCGGCTGACGGTGCACGACCTGACCGGACGCCTCATGGGCTGCCTCAGCCTGGTGCCGGGCAGCACGGTCTCGCTGCCGTTGCCTGCCGGACTCTATGTGGCCAACGGCCGCAAGCTGCTCGTGCCCTGACGACGGGCTGATGCCGTCTGCCCCCATCACGGCAAAACCACTGCGAGGGGGCCGGCCATACGCGGATGTATGGCTGGCCCCCTCGTTTTTTAAGTTCATGCAACGTGCTAATTGGGCATGATCCAAATCTTTTTCTTACTTTTGCATCATCATCACTACAACCGTTTGCACCATGGGACGATTCATCAACCCCTTCACCGAC
>DAIRWG010000014.1:0-29057 GCA_036802405.1 Alloprevotella sp. | reverse complement strand
CAAATAAAATTCCGAACTGAGAATCAAATAGATAGCTTTTTCTGAAACGCCCTAACTAAACCAACCCTTTTAAGCAACTTGCGACTGTACGCGTAGAACCAAAATCCGAATCACGCGCCATCATGCGCGTGATTCGGAAACAAGAACCGACCAAATGAAAACTACCATCAACATCATATTTTGCGGTTTGCTATCCACATTCATGATTCCCGGCATAGCTAAAGCCCAGGAGAAAAAGGAACCGAGCAAACTGCGCCTCGGCAATGTACTGGTGAGAGACAACTATTCCGGCGAATTGTTGCCAGGAGCAAAAGTTTCGGTGTGGAATGCCACAAAAGACACCTTGCTGCTCGCACAACTGGATATCCGCGAAATCAATGGAAAATTCAATAATTTCGATGGTTGGGTTCCCTTGCGTGGGCAGTATGTGCTGCGTGCTGAAATGGAAGGTTATGTTCCTGCGGAATTTCCCTTGAAGGTAAAGACATCGGAATTTGGGAAGCCCATGAAATACTGGGAAGTGAAAAGGCCCATCACGCTCAACCGCGTGATGAAAACACGCACATTGGGTGAAGCTTCCGTAACGGCATCACGCATCATGATGGTGACCAAAGGCGACACCACCATCTACTATGCCGATGCTTTCAACCTGCCCGAAGGCTCCATGCTGGATGCACTCATCTCCAGAATTCCGGGAGCCAAGATTGACCGCGACGGACGAATCACTATCGACGGGCAGTTTTACCCCCAAATCATGGTGAACGGGCGAAAATTCTTCGATGGGAATCCGCAAGTGGCACTGCACAATCTGCCTTCGTATACGGTGCACACCGTGAAAACGTATCCCTTGCTCAGTAAAGAACGCGAGCTGAGGGGCGACACGACCGACCTGCCCATGGTGCTGGACGTGAGACTGAAACGGCAATACATGCGCAACTGGCTGTCGAACTATGAAGTGGGCGGTGGCAGTAAGACCAGCGGCGGGGGAGATGCCCTGTGGCTGGCCCGACTGTTTGCCTTGCGCTACACCAAGCAGTCGAGTCTGGCTTTCTATGGCAGTGCTAACAACCTGAACGATGCGCAGCGCCCAGGAAAGGAGGGGGAATGGCAGAAGATACGCCTGGAGGACGGAAACAGAAAGACACAGATGGGAGGGGTGGACTTCCGTGTGGAGGGGGCGAAAACCGGATGGAAATACGGCGGTACACTGGAAGCCAAGCACCAGACCATACAGAGCGAAACGGAGAGCAACGACGAATCGTACTACTCAAGTCACTCACTGCGCAGGCACGAGCGGTGGACCGGCAAAAACTCAACCACCAGTGCTTCGCTGAACAACGACATCGAGAATGCCTGGCGCAACAGTTCGCTGGACATCAACGTGAAGGCCGATTACCAACGTGGAACGGAAACCAGCCACAACAGCGAACAGCAGTACGAGGCCCGGCAGGGCTTCGAAACTGCGTACAGCCGCGTGCAGTCGGCTTCAGCACTGGAGGACTTATTGCTTCAGCGAGAACAAGCGAACCACAGCACCCGCCACCAGTGGCAAAGCGAAGCACGGGCTACGTATAGCCTCAAGGCACCTTGGAACGGGCACTTCACGCAACTGACCGCCAAATACCATGCATCGAAAACGGACTACGAAAGCTGGAAGAACGACCGCATTGCCTACACCGATGCATCGGTGAACGGCATCAACAACCGACAATTATACGATGAGCCATCGAAGAGTTACGACTTCTCCTTGAACGGTGCCTATTTGCTTTATGGATACTACCGCAGAAAGACGCAACTGAAGGTGACGCTGGCCTATGAATACAAGCAGACGTTTGCCTCCGGCCACCGCACGCTGGAGAATGTGATCCCCGACGGCGAAACAGCGCTTCCTCCTTCGGGAGATGATGCCCTCAACAGGGTGCTTGACCTCAACAACAGTTTCCACACCACGGAGTGGGAACGGAGCCATCAGCTGCAGCCCAAACTGGAAGGGCGGCTATGGGGATTTCTGTCCTGGAAATTCACTCCACAGTTCATGCTCGTCAAGCGGCACATTCATGATTTTCGTGCCTCGAGCGAGCAAAGTATGGGGAAAAGGAATGTCGTGTTTGATCCTGAACTTTCGTTCAACTTTTCACGCGGACAATTTCCTTCGACACGCATCTACCAGTTCAGCTACCGCCGGAAGGAAGAACTGCCCCTGCTGCAACGCATGCTTGACGTGACGGACACCAGCAACCCGCTTGTTCGCCGGGCCGGCAATCCGACACTGAAGAATGCACAGCGACAGACATGGAGTGCTGACATGACGGTGCTGAAGATGGTGCGCCCGGTGGTGTTCCTCCGTGCCAGCTATTCGACAGTGGACCATGCCATCGGCACCACCCGCAGCTATGACCCGACAAGCGGCATCACAACTTATCGTCCGGAGAACATCAACGGCAACCGTTCGTTTGATGCCAGCTGCCGAGTGAACACCTCGCTCGACAAAATGAAGCGGTGGGAACTCAGCCAAACCTTGTCGTTCACCAGCCAGCACAGTGTAGACTTCAACTCCATCGGCACGGAAACGGCTGAAAGGATGGCCGTCAACAACAACATCTGGAACAACAACCTGGAGCTGACCTGGCGAGTGAAGAAAAGCACGTTGGGCTTTGTCAGCGACTTGAGGCACACGCATCAGCACAGTGCGCAAAGCTCGTTCGGAAGCCAAAGCTTTATGGACATTTCCTACGGACTGACGGCCACCACGCCCTTGGTCTGGCACTTCAGCCTCAACACCGACCTGACGGCTTACACCCGCCGCGGTTATGCCGACCATTCGATGAACACCACCGACTGGGTGTGGAACGCCGCCCTGTCGAGGCCGCTCGGACGCAAGCAGAATTGGGTGATGACGCTGCGCGGATACGACATCCTGCACCAAATCTCGAACGTGCGGCGAAGCATCAATTCGCAAGGACGCACCGAAACCTGGTATAGCACCATCCCCTCCTACGTCATGCTGCAGATTCAGTACCACCTAGTGGCCAAACCAAAAGAAAAGAAATAACGAGCTGATGCTCAATGAATTATTTGACAAAGAGAGGAACCATCCTCTTGACTTGTGGCGGACGGGAAGCCTTTTGCTCTTCCGTCCGCATTGTCTTTTTCTTGAACCATCAACACGTATAAGGGCCTTTATGGATAAAACATAGACGAACAGCCAGATAATACGCTCCGATTATCCACAAAACGCTATCTATCGTTGAAACATTGAGACGAAATACCTATCTTTGCAGAAGATAGGCTGCGGCTCGGAAAAACGATCAAGCAGAGCTTGGCGTTCTTCTCTCGCCTTGCACTATCTTTGCCCACGAATGAAACATATGCCATTGCATCTGGGGCAACGGCGAAAGCCATGAACAATGCATTTTCACCTCCACATCCCTTCTATCCATATGAGAAACCACAGAATCTTGAACCTGATTACACTCTCGGCCCTATGCTCACTGGGCATGCAAGCACAGGAATCCGAACGCGAATTCTATGTCTACGGAGCCATTTTCCAAAAGTTCAGCCATTCGCGAGTGAAGAACGTGAAGGCGGAACTGCTCCGCACTGACAGCACGATGATTGACAGCATGCGCACCAGTGAACACGTGGTGTGGGGTAAATATGCCGGAAGCTGGAGTTTCAACATCGGAGCGCAAGGGAAGCCCAGTGCCTACATCGTGCGCCTGACCAAGGAGGGATATGCCCCGACTTACATCGACATCCCCCTCATTGACTTCAACAGCGAGCCATACAGAAAGGAATGGGGAAAGTACTTGGGCATCAGCGAAATGCACATAGCCTCGCGCAAACGCCCGGTGCAGCAGCTGGGCGAAGCCGTGGTGAAGGCATCGAAAGTGGCCTTCTACTACAAGGGCGACACGCTCGTGTACAACGCCTCGGCCTTTGCCTTGGCTGAAGGCTCGATGCTTGACGCGCTCATTCAACGGCTCGACGGCGTGACTTTGGACGAAAACGGGGAAATCAAGGTGAACGGCCGGCACATTGACAAACTGCTGCTCAACGGAAAGGAATTCTTCGACGACAACCGCCAACTTATGCTCGACAATCTGCCTTCCTACATGGTGAAGGACGTGAAAGTGTACGAAAAGGAAACCGACGAGATGCGCTTCATGGGGAGAAAGCGTGAAGGTGCCCAAGAGGAAATGCCTTACGTGATGGACGTGAAGCTGAAAAAGGAGTTTTCCATCGGATGGGTGGCCAACGCGGAGGCGGGCTTCGGCAGCAAGGAACGCTATCTGGGCCGACTGTTTCTGATGAGGTTCTCGCCACGCACGCAACTGGTGGCACTCGGCGGCATCAACAACCTCAACGACACACGTCGCCCCGGACAGAACTCCTCATGGACGCCCGAAGGCATGCCCACCGGATCGATGGTGAGCCGCACGGGCGGGGCAGACTTCAACTTCGAAGACGAACTGACCAAACTGAAATACCGCGCCAGCTTCACGGGTTCGCATTCCACCAGCAATTACTATTCAGAAAATGCCAGCGAGGACTTCATCACCGGCGGCAACACCTTCGGACGCAGCATGCAGCACTCGCACTCGGGCAACTCATCGCTGCGTCTCAACCAAGAGTTTTCGTTCGAAACGAAGAAAATCCGCATGCAGCACCAAGCCAACGCCTCGTGGTGGCGCAATGCGGGGCGCAACAACAGCTTCAACGCATCATTCACCGACAATCCCTCCCTTTACATTTCGAAAGGAGAGAACCTGCTCGACTCCATCCAAGGCCCGGCCGGAGGCGACCTCTTACGCCGATTGGCCGTGTATCGCACGCTCAACCGCACACGAAGCCATTCGCAAGGCGGCGATGTGGACTACAACCTGTCGTTGCAGACAAAGAAATGGTGGCGCATAGACGCCAATGCAACATATGCCGCCCAGCAGTCCACCCTCTTCAATCACTATCAAATCGACCATCCGTATGCTGGAACAGATGCGGAATTTCAAAACCGCTACGACCACAACTCGCCCAACCGTAATGCAAGCTATGGAATCGGCGTGTCCAAGAGCTTTTCGTTGGACGATAGAAGCCGCTTCCAGCTGGAACCGGAACTAACGTTTGAACAAAAACATCGGCGCGAAACGGCTTCCTACTACCGTCTCGACCGATTGGCAGAATGGGCCAACAGCGAGAACGCTTCGCTGGGCATGCTGCCCACGGAAGCCGACTGGATGATGCAGACGCGTGATGACGAGAATTCCTATTTCACCCACAACATACTGACCCGCGCCAAAGCCTCCTTGGGCATCAGATACTACATTCCCATCAAGAAGAAAAAAGGCAGTCTCTCATTCAACGCCAACCTCCCCATCCAGGCCAATCGGCAATGGCTCGACCATGCGCGCTACACTTACGACCGCACTTCGCACCGCAACGACTGGCTGGTCATGCCAGATGCCTCGATGTACTACTTCTGGAACGATTACTCCGGCTCGATGAACTTTAGTTACCGCATGACGCAACAAAGCCCAGACCTGCAGTCGCAACTCATCGACTTCCCCAACGAGCGCGACCCGCTCAACATTTCGAACGGCAATCCCAATCTGCACCGGTCCACAACCCACGACATCAGTTTTTATGTCAATCAAGGATTCAAGGAGAAGCAGTCGTCGTTTGGCATCTATGTGTCGCACAAGATCATGAACATGGCCGTTGCCCGGGGGTACACTTACAACCGCAAGACGGGTGTGCGCTACTACCGTCCGCAAAACGTGAACGGCAACTATACGACCAATGCCAGCATCAACTTCAATGCACCGCTCGACAAGCTCAAACGGCTGAAACTGACCACACGCACCTACCTCATGCACAGCCAAGGGGTAGACCTCATCACGCCACTCGACGAAGTGGACGGAACGCTGCAGCCGGAAGCCGTGCCGACAAGGAGCACAGTGCACACCTGGTGGACCACCGAGGACATGGAGCTGCGCTACAGTGTGGGGAAATTCTCCATCGGGCTCAACGGCTATGCTGGCTACAACAAGACCAATTCGAAGCGAACGGGATTTGTGAGCCAAAACATTTGGGACTATCGTTATGGACTCACGCTGCAGGCTGAGCCCTTCTGGGGCATCAACGTATCGACCGATCTGAAGATGTATTCACGCCGGGGATTCAGCGACCCGTCGGGCAACCGCAACGACCTTGTGTGGAACATCCGCCTCTCGCGCACTTGGGGCAAACCAGGACTGACCTTCCTGATTGACGGATTCGACATGCTGCAGCAACTTTCCAACCGCACCTTCAGCATGACCACCACCGGGCGTTGGGAAACGTACCGAAACGCCCTACCCTCCTATTTCGTGGCACATGTGCTATGGCGTTTCAACAAGAAACCGAAGAACCAACCCTAAACGAGCCATGCAAGGCCCGCCTCTCCTGAGAAAGAAAAGCGGCTCTACACTTGACGTGCAGAGCCGCTATTTACGTGTATTCGCCATTCAGAAAAGCCATGTCTGACTATTATGCCAACAAGCTATTCTATGGGAAGTTTACTTTTCCAATCCGACTGAGCCGGAACCGATCATCTGGCCATCGGCAAAAATGTAGGCCGCATAGTTTCCACCGCCAAGGTATTCGCTCACGGGCACATACACCGTGACGTGCTGTTCCTGTCCGGAATACTCGATGGTGCGAGCAGCAGAATAGCCGATTGACTTGTTCTCATAACGGAACGATCCCGACTGCCCTGCCACTTGCTGGTTGGGCTTGAGCAAACGCACGTAGAGGGTGCGGTTACCCGCAGAGGCAGTGACATTGCGCGTGATGGTGAACGACACGGCAAATCGCACGATATCCTTGCTCTTCTTGGCCGGTTTCCCGTTTTTCTTGAGCGGCTGCACACTCACGCCCGTGGCATTCAGCTGAGCCGCAATGGCCACCTTCTCGTTGAGTTTGGCGTTTTCGGAATGTATGTTCGAGTTTTCGGCACGGGTGCGTTCGGCATCGGCACGGGCCTGGTCACGTTCGCCGATCAGCGTCTGATTGATTTGCTGCAAGGAATCCACCTGCCGGATATAGTCGCGAAGCACGGCACGCACCGTAGCCAACTCCTTCTTCAGGCGCAGAATCTCGGCCGAACTGCTTGACTTCACATTCTTCAGCTCCTTGAGCAGCGCTTCGGCACGTTCCTGTTCGGCATTGAGCTTGGCCACGAGGGAATCATCCTTCACGCTTTTCTTGAGTTCGCCGTATTGCGTGGCAAATTCAGCATACTGGTTCTCCATTTCCCGCTTGTCAAGCTCCGCCAGCTGGCGCAGTTCGGCCAGTTCCTTTTCCTTGTCCTCCAGTTTTTTGGCATCGCTGTTGCAGGCCACGAAGAAGGAGCCTAATGCCGAGACCAAGAAAGCCGACAAAAGGATATGTGTGAAACGTTTCATGATGGTTCAGAAAGAATTAATAGTTAATAGGGGTCAGTCGATGATGGTCACCCATCCATGGCGGTCGGGCTCGATACCATACTGGATGTCGCGATAGAGATGGTAGAGCTTTTCAGAGATAGGTCCGGGCTTTCCGTCCTTCGAAATCACGTAGCTCTTGTGGTTCTCCAAGTCATCAATCTTGCGGATAGGACTGATCACGGCAGCCGTGCCGCAAGCACCGGCTTCATCGAATTCGCTGAGTTCCTCTTCGGGAATGGGGCGCACCTCCACCTCCAAGCCCAGGTCCTTGGCCAGCTGCTGCAGCGAGCGGTTGGTGATCGAAGGAAGAATGGACGATGACTTGGGTGTGACATACTTGCCGTTCTTGATGCCAAAGAAGTTGGCAGCGCCACACTCGTCGATGTACTTTTTCTCCTTAGCATCCAGATAGAACTCGGAAGCGTATCCCTTCTCGTGGGCCAACTGGTTGGCACGCAGGCTGGCCGCATAGTTTCCGCCCACTTTGTAGCGTCCGGTGCCGAGGGGAGCCGCACGGTCGTACTCACGAATGATCACGTAGTCGTTGGTGGCAAATCCCCCCTTGAAGTAAGGGCCTACGGGCGAAACGAAGATGACGAACAGATATTCGTCAGCCGCATGCACACCGACCTGCGCCCCCGTGCCGATGAGCAGCGGACGGATGTAGAGCGATGCACCGCTCTCGTAGGGAGGGATGAAACGCTCGTTGAGCTTCACCACCTTTTTCACCATTTCCTCAAACTTTTCGGTAGGCAATTCCGGCATCAGAATGCCACGGCAGGTGCTCTGCAGACGCTCGGCATTGTCCTTCATGCGGAACACGCGCACCTTGCCGTCAGGGCAGCGGAATGCCTTGAGACCTTCGAATGCCTCCTGACCATAGTGCAGGCAGGTGGCTGCCATATGGATGTTGATGGTGTTCTCAGATGTCACTTCAATCTCGCCCCACTTGCCATTGCGGTAGTAGCAACGCACGTTGTAGTCCGTGGGGAGATAGCCAAAACGAAGGTTGGCCCAGTCAATACTTTGCATATCGCTATTTGAATATTGTGTGAAGGAGCCAGTCCGCAGCACACTGGCATGATGCTTGCCAGAAGCAGCAATGCCTCAACCGAGCCTTTCGAAGCCTGTCTCATTGCTCAGCCTTCGGCTCAGGTGCCGGGGGTTCCACTAGTTTGTCTTGATTCGGGTTGATCTTGATTTCGCAGCGTTCGCACCGAAGCGTGACACAAACAAAACCATGTGGCTCAGATTCTGCAGGGCGCATTTGCACAATCTGCAGCATCAGGCCGACTTTTCAGCGCAAAATTAATCAATATCCTTGGTATAGGTTCCATCTGTGCTCATATTTTTCCTTAACGTTCCTAACGGAAGATACGGGAAACGTCCGCATTCCACCATAACAAACCGATTCCTGACAATTCGCAATCCAAAAAGTTTTCATAAATTTGCACAATTCTTTGATGCGTCCCCCCACATGAATGGCAGAATGAGCATTTTCCTCGCCCATTCACGGATGACACGCTTCGGGATATCAACAAATTCACATCTCACCCACATCCACTCCCTATTACTCCACACACCTCCATGTCCGGAATCCTTATCAATGTCATTGCAGTCATTGTCGGAAGTGCCATCGGCGCACTGTTCCGCAAGAGCATCAGCGAAAAGTACATCAACGCACTCAACACCGCCATGGGCCTCTGCGCCATCGGCTTGGGCATGAACGTGACCATCGGCAGCATGCAACAAACGCACTACCCCGCCCTGTTCATATTCTGCCTTTCCATCGGCGGACTGGTGGGCACCGTGCTCAAGCTCGACCAGCGTATGGAATCGGCCACCCACCGCATTTCCACCTCCAATCTGTCCGAAGGCATCACCACCGGCGTGCTGCTCTGCTGTGTAGGCACACTGGCCATGATGGGGCCCGTGATGAGCGCACTCTATGGCGACAACACTTTCCTCATGACCGCTGCCACACTCAATCTTGTCACCATGATTGTGATTGCCTCTTCCTACGGATTCGGCGTTGCCCTCACCGCGGTGGCCGTGTTCGTGTGGATGTCGTCCATCTACGGCGTGACGATGCTCTCACGCTCCTTCATCTCCGAGGAACTCATCTCCGAAGTGTCGCTGGTGGGCGGTCTGCTGATTGCCGCATCGGGCTTGGGCGTGCTGCACATCAAGGACTGCAAGACGATCAACCTGCTTCCGGCCCTGTTCATGCCCATCATTTTCTTCGCGCTCAAGGGACTGTTTGGACTCTGATTTATGCACGCGCATCCGATGCTTGGCCCACTATTTGCATAAGGCATTGTCAGAACACATAACACACGTAAATCTCACCGAAGATGAAACAAGACACGACTCCTGTGCTTCTGCTCACAGGCTATCTGGGCAGCGGAAAGACCACCCTGCTCAACCGCATACTCTCCAACAAGAAAGGCATCAAGTTTGCCGTCATCGTCAACGACATCGGCGAAGTCAACATCGATGCCAGCCTCATCGAGAAAGGCGGCGTGGTGGGTCAGGGCGACGACAGCCTCGTGCCCCTGCAGAACGGATGCATCTGCTGCACACTCAAAATGGACCTCGTGAAGCAATTGAGCGACATTGTGGCAGAGCACCGTTTCGACTACATCGTGATTGAAGCCAGCGGCATTTGCGAACCGGCCCCCATTGCGCAGAGCATCACCGCCTACCCCTCCCTCTATCCGCAGTTGGCGCAGGAAGGCATTGCCCGCCTCGACTCCGTGGTGACTGTGGTAGATGCACTGCGGTTGCGTGACGAGTTTTCGGAAGGCAACGACCTCACCCGCCGCAACATCGGCGAGGACGACTTGGCCAGCCTCGTCATCCAGCAGGTGGAGTTCTGCAACATGATCCTGCTCAACAAGGCCTCGGAAGTGCAGCCTGCCGAATTGGCACGCATCAAGGCCATCCTGCGCGAACTCCAGCCCAAGGCCGAAATCATCACTTGCGATTTCTGCGATGTCGACCTCGACAAACTCATCCACACCGGCCTTTTCGATATGGAGAAAGTGGCCACTTCCGCCAAATGGATTGAAGAGGTGGAAAGCATCCATCACGAGGACGAGGATGAGGATGAAGATGAGGACGACGACGAGGATGACCACGAACATCATCACCACCATGAGCATGAGGATGAGGCCCACCACGATCATCACGATCACCACGATCACCACGAGCACTGCCACCATCACCACCACCATCACGGATTGGAAAACGAGGAGGAAGGCGAAGCCTTGGAGTACGGCATCGGCACCTTCGTCTATCAGCGCCGCCAGCCGTTCAGCCTCACGGAGTTCGACCAGCTCGTGGCACGTCTGTGGCCGAAGAATGTGATCCGCTGCAAAGGACTTTGCTACTTCAGCAAGGAACCCGACAACTGCTACATCTTCGAGCAAGCCGGAAAGCAAGTGTCGCTCACCAATGCCGGCCAATGGTATGCCACCATGCCCGCCGATGAATTTGAGGAATTCAAGAAGCAGAACCCCTCGGTGATGAATGAATGGGACGAAAAGTATGGCGACCGTATGCAGAAGCTCGTGTTCATCGGACAGAAGATGGACCGCAAGGCCATCACCACACTGCTCGACGCCTGTCTGGAAAAATAACGGATTTCCCATGAGGAGGACGCACCATCTTCCCCCTACGAATCATACCACACAAGCAATCCCCGCAACCATGCAAGAAGCATCGTTGCGGGGATTTTCTGTTTTCATCGGTTGATTTGCTGGGGAATGCCCGCTTCCGTCACTTGATGTTGGCACGAATGCGGCGCAGATAATCGTTGAGCGCAGCCTCATCCTTCGCATCGATAATGGAGAGGAGCGTTTTCAGCTCATCGCGAATTTTCGACACCTGTCCGCCCGTACGCGGATTGAAAAGGATCTCGCGCAGCAGCGTATCGTCCTCCCCCAGCACGCCGCGCGCTATCTGCATGTGGCGTTTGAAAGTGGTACCCGGCGCATCCTGATGCTTCATCACTGCCGCAAACACGAACGTACTGACAAAGGGAATGCTCAGCGAGTAGGCCACCGTCTCGTCGTGCTCATCGAAGGTGTACTCACAGATGTGCAGACCCAGATGGCTGTAGAGGTCGCGGAAGAATAAGCGCCCCATATAGTCACCCTCGGTGATGATGATGGCATTCTCGTTGCTCAACGCGCCAAGGTTGGCAAACGTCGGGCCGAACATCGGGTGTGTGCTCACATAGCGCATGCCGCAACCGGCATAGAATTCGCGTAGCCCCGTCTTCACGGAAGCAATGTCGCTGAGGATGCAGTCGGCAGGCAAGTGAGGAATCACCTCACGAAACACATCGAGCGTGTACTTCAGCGTCACGGCATTCACCACCAGTTCCGGACGGAATTCATCAATCTCGTCCATCGAAGTGAAGCGCTGCGTGTTGTACATGAAGCGGAGGCGCTTGGCGTCCACATCGTAAACAGCCGTTTCGTGCTCAAAGCTGAGCAGGTCAACAAAGAAGGAACCCATTTTTCCGGCTCCAAGTATGAGGATTCTCATGAGTCAATGCAGTGTGAGTGATCGCGCCATCAGTCCTTGTTCAGCACCTCGATCTGCTGGCGTACGCTCTCTTCGTGGATGTGTTCGAAAATGTCTTTGATGAAGTCGGAAGCCATGCCGCAGAGCACGCCCTGCGCCCCGCGTTTGTAGAGGATCTCGTTGTAGCGGCCCGTCTGCACCACAGTCATGTCGTGCTCGCGCTTGTAGTTGCCTATCTCGCGGCTCACGCGCATACGTTTGGCCAACATCTCTATCAGGCTGTTGTCAATCTCGTCAATCTGGTGACGCATGGCATTCAGGCTCTCGGTCGATTCCGTAATCTTGCGGATCACCAGTTTGTCGAGAATGAAGTCAAGCACATCGGGCGTCACCTGCTGCTTGGCATCACTCCATGCCGCATCGGGCGAGCAGTGGCTCTCCACGATCAGTCCGTCGTAGCCCAAGTCCATGGCCTGCTGGCTGAGCGGAGCGATCAGCTCACGTGCGCCGCCCATGTGCGAGGGATCGCCGAAGATGGGGAGGTTGGGAATGCGGCGGTGCAGTTCGATGGGAATGTGCCACATGGGCGGATTGCGGTAGAGGCGCTTCTCGTAGGCCGAGAATCCACGGTGAATCACACCCAGCCTCGTGATGCCGGCCTGGTTGATGCGTTCCAGTCCGCCGATCCAGAGCTCGAGGTCGGGATTCACGGGGTTCTTCACCAGCACGGGAATGTCCACGCCCCTCAGTGCATCAGCAATCTCCTGCATGGCAAAGGGGTTGGCCACGGTGCGCGCACCGATCCACAGCATGTCGACCCCGGCCTTGAGGCAAGCCTCCACGTGGGCATGGGTGGCCACTTCGGTGCACACCTTCATGCCCAGCTCCTGCTGCACGCGCTGCAGCCAGGGCAGGGCCTGCTCACCGTTGCCCTCGAAACCTCCGGGCTTGGTGCGGGGCTTCCACACCCCGGCGCGAAACATTTTGATGCCCTTCTGGGCCAGTTGGGTGGCAGTGGTCATCACCTGTTCTTCCGTTTCGGCCGAGCAAGGGCCGGCAATCACGACGGGACGATGCTCGTCGGCCTCAGTGCCGAGCAAGCGAAGTGGGGTAAGATTGAGTTCCATATCTATTCAGTATCTTTTCTTGTATTCAGTTGTTAGTTTGTGATGGGAGGTTTGTGTGTGGAAAACGGCTCATTTGCCAAACACGGCTTCGATGCGTTGCAAGGCTTCCTTCAGTTTTTCCTCCTTGGCGCAGAGCGAGATGCGCACGTAGCGGCTGCCGTTGGAACCGAAGATGAACCCCGGGGTGATGAACACACGGGCTTCGTGAAGCACGCGTTCGGTGAGTTGCTCCACATCGGCATAGCTGTCGGGGATGCGCCCCCAGAGGAACATGCCCACCTGCTGCGGGTCATAGTGGCACGACAGGGCATCCATGATGCGGCCGGCCAGCAGACGGCGGCGGGCGTATACGCCGACGTTGGCCTCTTCATGCCATTCGTCGGAATTGTCGTAAGCCTTGGCAGCGGCCAGCTGCAGGGCACGGAAAGTGCCCGAATCGATGTTGCTCTTCACAGTCAGAATCCACTTCACGAAGGTGCTGTTCGAAGCCAGCATGCCCACGCGCCAGCCGGGCATGTTGTGGCTCTTGCTCATGGAGTTGAACTCGATGCAGCAGTCTTTGGCCCCCGGCACCTGCAGGATGCTCAAGTGCTCGTGGCCGAGGATGAAGCTGTAGGGATTGTCGTTCACCACCACGATGCCGTGGCGGCGGGCAAAGTCCACCAACCGCTCGTAGGTGCGCATTTGTGCGGGTGCGCCAGTCGGCATGTTGGGGTAGTTGCACCAGAGGAGCTTCACGCCGGTCAGGTCCATTGCCTCCAATTCGTCGAAGTCAGGCTGCCAGCCGTTTTCGGGCCGCAGGTTGTAGTTGACGATGGTGCAGCCGAGAATTTTCGAGAGCGAAGTGTAAGTGGGGTATCCAGGATTGGGCACAAGCACCTTTTCGCCGGGATTGACGAAGGCCAGCGTGGTGTGTAGAATGCCTTCCTTCGACCCGATGAGGGGCTGGATTTCCGTGTCAGGGTCGAGGTGGACATGAAACCACCGTTCGTAGAATCCAGCCATGGCCTTGCGCAACTGGGGGATGCCGGCTGTGGGCTGGTAGCCGTGGGCATCGGGCCTTCGGGCCTCGGTGCAGAGCGTGTCGATCGTTTCGGGCGAAGGGGGCATGTCGGGACTGCCGATGGCCAATGAAATCACGTCTTGCCCTTCGGCATTCATGCGGGCCACTTCCTTGCCCTTGCGTGAGAAATAGTATTCGCTGACGCTCGAGAGTCGGTCGGCGGGAGTGAAACGGAATTTATTTTCCTGCATATTCGCCAAGTATTTTCAGTTCACGGGTGAGCGGACGCACGGCATCGATGCTTTGGCGGTAGCGCACATAGTCGTCGTAGGCCACGTCCACATAGAATAGGTATTCCCATTCGCGTCCGATGATGGGCAGCGACTGGATTTTGGTGAGGTTGATCTTGTAGAACGAGAAGATGCTGAGCACCTGCGAGAGCGACCCTTCCTCATGCGACAGCGAGAACACGATGCTGCTCTTGTCGGTGTGGTGCAGGTCGCGCAGCTTGTCGGCAGCCCAGGGATCGGAGAGCAGGAGAAAGCGGGTGTAGTTGTGCTTGTTGTCCTCAATGCCTTGCTCCAGCACCTTGAGTCCGTAGAGCGGGGCGGCTCCGGCATGGCAGATGGCAGCGTGTCCGCGCAGCTTCCGGCGGCTGATCATTTCGGCCGATCCGGCCGTGTCGCTGGCTTCCACCACTTTCAGCTGGGGATGCTTGTCCAGAAAGTTGCGGCACTGCATCAGGGCCACGGGGTGTGAATTCACTTCAGTGATGGTGTCCCAGTCATCCTCGGGCAGGCACATGATGCTGTGCTCGATGTGCAGCTTGTGTTCGCCCACGATGGTCATGCCGCTGTCGCGCAGCAGCTCATAGTTGTGGAGCAGGCTGCCGGCAATGGTGTTTTCGATGGCCATCAGTCCGAGGCGCGAATAGTCGTCGCGCATCTGCTGGAAGATTTCTTCGAACGTGTCGCAACAGACGAGCTCTATGTCCTCTCCTGCGAAATACTGGTGGGCGGCAATGTCGTGAAACGAGCCACGGATGCCCTGAATGGCTATTTTCTTCATTATTTCTGGTTGATCGGTGGAAAATGCTTGTCAGCCCTCCGCGCCTTGGGCACGAAGCTGAACCAGCAGTCCATTCAACGAAAAATCCCGCCTCCATGCAGGGAAGCGGGATTTCGTTGTGCGTTTGTTGTCGTTATTGATGTTGGCATGCGACATCCCGCTTCGCTTGTTCGGCAAAGTAAAAAAAGTAGCCAAAAAAGAAGTAGGATGCTGAAGTCATCATGTTGAGTTGTCTCGTTGGATGAAGGAGTCAAGCTCCCGCTGGCGTCTGCACCGATGGCAGTGGCCTTGGTTGGCTTTTCTCCATGTTTTGCTTGATATCGGTGGCAAAAGTAGGAAAAAAGAATGATGCTGACAAACGTTTGCCTGTTTTTTTACCGATTTTCTTCAGCGCACAGCAGGTGCCCGCTTGTCAGGCACAAGGGCATCGGCATCATTTGTCGGGCAAATGCTTCGGTGCGACCCAAATATTTTGTACTTTTGCACCGTTGCTCAAATAAGGACGTTTTGCGCAATGCGCATGGTTCTGGGCAGCGGCCAACGAGAACAGAAGAAAACATACTTATTCATATCAATAGGTAACACACAAACAATGACAAAACGTAAGATTCAATTCAGCCTTGTCTATCGCGACATGTTCCAGAGCAGCGGCAAGTTCCAGCCGCGCAAGGACCAGCTTGAGCGCATCGCCCCCGTCATCATCAAGATGGGATGCTTTGCCCGAGTGGAAACCAACGGCGGCGCCTTCGAACAGGTGAACCTGCTCTATGGCGAAAACCCCAACAAGGCTGTACGTGCCTTCACCAAGCCTTTCAACGAAGTGGGCATCAAAACGCATATGCTCGACCGTGGTCTCAATGCACTCCGCATGTTCCCCGTGCCCGCCGATGTGCGCCGACTGATGTACAAGGTGAAGCATGCCCAGGGTGTCGACATCACCCGCATCTTCTGCGGCCTCAACGATGTGCGCAACATCATCCCCTCCATTCACTATGCCTTGGAGGCTGGCATGACACCCCAGGCCACGCTCTGCATCACCAATTCCCCCATCCACACTGCCGAATACTACGCCAACATCGCCGACCAGCTCATCGAAGCCGGCGCTCCCGAAATCTGCTTGAAGGATATGGCCGGCATCGGCCAGCCCGCCATGCTCGGACAGCTCACCAAGATGATCAAGGACAAGCATCCCGAGGTGATCATTGAGTATCACGGACACTCCGGCCCCGGACTCTCCATGGCCTCCATTCTGGAGGTGTGTCGCAACGGTGCCGACGTGATCGACACGGCCATCGAACCCCTCTCTTGGGGCAAGGTGCATCCCGATGTGATTTCGGTGCAGTCGATGCTGAAGCATGCCGGATTCGACGTGCCCGAAATCAACATGGACGCCTACATGGAAGCCCGCAAGCTCACCCAGGAATTCATCGACGACTTCCTCGGCTACTTCATGAACCCGGCCAACAAGCTGATGTCGTCGTTGCTGCTCGGCTGCGGCCTGCCCGGTGGCATGATGGGTTCGATGATGGCCGACCTCACCGGCGTGATGGGAGCCATCAACAACAACCGCAAGGCCAAGGGCGAAGCCGAACTCTCGGAGGACGAGCTCTTGGTGAAGCTCTTCAACGAAGTGGCCTACGTGTGGCCGCGTGTGGGCTATCCTCCCTTGGTCACCCCCTTCTCGCAGTATGTGAAGAACATTGCCCTGATGAACCTCCTCACCGAGTCGATGGGCAAGCCCCGCTATTCCATGATGGACAACTCCATCTGGGGCATGATTCTCGGCAAGAGCGGTCGCCTGCCCGGCGAAGTGGCTCCCGAAATCAAAGAGCTGGCCAAGGAGAAGGGCTTTGAATTCACCGATGCCGACCCGCAGAGCTACTATCCCGACGATCTCGCCCGCTTCGAGAAGGAAATGGAAGAGAACGGATGGGAACGTGGTGAAGACGATGAGGAGCTCTTCGAGTTTGCCATGCACGAAACGCAGTATCGCGACTACAAGAGCGGAGCTGCCAAGAAGCGCTTCCTGGCCGATCTTCAGGCTGCCAAGGACAAGGCTGGTGCCAGCGGCATGAGCCTGGAAGAGGCCACGGCCTTCAAGCATGCCAAGGCTGATGCCATCGTGGCTCCCGAGAGCGGCACCATCCTGTGGGAAATCGGTGGCGACGGCGAATGCGTGAAGGCCATCGAGCCTTTCATCGGCAAGGAATACGCTGAAGGCGACCGCTTCTGCTACATTGAGAACACCCACGGCCAGATTCTCGAACTGCCTGCTGCCCTGGGCGGCAAGCTCGTGGAAATCGCTGCCAAGCAGGGTGCACATGTCAGCAAGGGCGACGTGATTGCCTACATCCAGCGCGCGGAATAATCCACACCGCGGGACAATTGTCAGTCCCCGCAACACACATCCAAGGGCATGCCACCACATGGGGGCATGCCCTTGTTTCTTAGGGTTCGCTTGCCCATCATGCGGCAGGCATCCACACCTTTGCCCCCGCACAATTGGCACAATTCATTTCTTTTTCTTACTTTTGCAGCATCACCAACAAAGCACTGAAGATTATGGGAAAATTCATCAACCCCTTCACTGACTGGGGATTCAAACGCATTTTCGGGCAAGAGTTCAGCAAGCCATTGCTCATTGATTTTCTCAACGACCTGCTCAAAGGCGAACGGTGCATCACCGATGTATTCTACCACGACAAGGAACAGCTGGCTGACACCTACGACCAGCGCTGCATGATCTACGACATCTATTGCACGACCGACACCGGCGACCATATCATCGTGGAAATGCAAAACAGTGCACACCCATTCTTCCTCGATCGGAGCATCTGCTATGCCAGCCGAAGCATCATCGAACAAGTGGAGAAAGGCAAAGAACGAACTGTGCGCCATGGGAAGAAAACCCAAGAAGAGCAACTCGAAGAGCAATTGGAAGCAGATTGGTCAGACGAAATCGGCAGGAGGAAACCAGCCTATCAATTGCTGCCCGTCTACACCATTTGCTTCATGAATTTCATCAACGCTCCACTCACAAAGTTCCGCACTGACGTAGTGTTAGCCGACCGCGAGGACCACAGCATCGTGTCCAACAAACTGCGGTTCATCTACCTCACCCTCCCGCTGTTCAAAACAAAGGAAGAAGAATGCATCACCGATTTTGATAAATGGATTTACGTACTGAAGCATATGGAAGCACTTGAAAGGATGCCGTTCACGTCACAAAAGAAAGTATTCAAGGCTTTGGCTGAATACGCCGACAGCCATGCGCTCAATAGGGAAGAGTATGAAAAATACCAAGAGAGCCTATGGAAGGCCAGTGAGAATTATGACTACTACATCGATGCCATGAAAAAAGGGTTTCGGAAAGGCAGAGAAGAAGGCAGAGAAGAAGGCAGAGAAGAAGGCAGAGAAGAAGGACAGATTGGAATGGCCATTCAACTGCTCAAATTAGGAATTTCCCCCGAAATCATTGCCCAATCTTCCTCCCTACCCC
The DNA here is from genome assembly GCA_036802405.1 of Alloprevotella sp. Classification (GTDB taxonomy): domain Bacteria; phylum Bacteroidota; class Bacteroidia; order Bacteroidales; family Bacteroidaceae; genus Alloprevotella. The sequence continues at coordinate 10,364 of DAIRWG010000014.1, read as the reverse complement.
TGCAAAGAATCGAAGAACTAAAGTCTCACCTTGATTCCAACTGAACGAACGCCCCATTTTCTGAAGCAATCGTCCGTCAAGTGAGGTATCCCTCGTAGGAGCTTGGAGCGATTCCCCCTAACGGGATAAGCATGACATGCAGAAACATCAATAAAATGGAATTACGTACTGAAGCATATGGAAGCACTTGAAAGGATGCCGTTCACGTCACAAAAGAAAGTATTCAAGGCTTTGGCTGAATACGCCGACAGCCATGCGCTCAATAGGGAAGAGTATGAAAAATACCAAGAGAGCCTATGGAAGGCCAGTGAGAATTATGACTACTACATCGATGCCATGAAAAAAGGGTTTCGGAAAGGCATAGAAGAAGGCAGAGAAGAAGGTATAGAAAAAGGACAGATTGAAATGGCCATCCAACTGCTCAGATTAGGAATTTCGCCCGAAATCATTGCCCAATCCTCATCCTTGCCCTTGCAAAGAATCGAAGAGCTAAAGTCCCACCTCGATTCCAACTGAACGTTCCCCGAAAATCCCCAAAGGATGTCCATAGAAAAGGCCACACAACGGTTTGCCCGTCGTGTGGCCTTTTTCAGCGGCTATGCCAGCCTCAACAGCATCAAGGAAAGCACGGCTCCACAAGCGTGTTACTTCATGGTGAGCACCTTGCTCGACTCTTCGCCAAACTGGCTGACCACGCGCACGCACACCTTGCGGCCCGGCTCGAAGGGAATGGGTTCGCTTCGGTATTCGTAGAGTGTGTCCCAGAGCTCGTCGCTCAGTTCGAGGCGGAGGGTGCTTTCGGCCTTCTTCTTGGTTTTGGCGCTGGCCTTCGCCATCCTGTCAAGGCCTTTGCGCCAGTCGGAGAATTCCTTCTTGTCGCCACCGCAGAAGTGCATGCTCGTCACCACGAACTGGCAGCCGTCGTAGTGGTCGTCCATCTCCCAGTAGGCAATGTCGGCCACGGAGCGTGCCTTCACGTCGTCCTTGATGGGGTCGTAGATGTCGAGGCCGCGTATCTCCACGCGGCAGTGCACCCCGTCGTCGTCACGCACGAGGGCAATGTCGGGTTCGCCGATGGTGATGAACGATCCTGCCTTGCGGTCTTTCTTCAGGAGTCCGTCCTGCATGAGGTCATCGTGCATACGCACCTTCGACACGGTATAGGTGCCCAGGTCGTAGTGAGCCTCGTTGATGCTGTCTTCGAAGGAGAAACCGAGCAGCACGAGCCACGAAGCCCCATCGGCCTGACCTAAGGAGCGGAACTCCTTGATGGCTTGGTTGACAACCAGTCGGCTCACGGTGCCGAACTTGGGGCCGATCATGAAGTAGGCCAACCGTTCGCGCCCCTCGTTGTCGGTATACCAGCCTTTGGCATTGAGATAAGGACTGGCCACGGGTTCCATGCCATGAAACACGGCCTGCTGCGTGCGGTCGCCGTTCCTCACGCCGTTGGCTTGCAGGTGGGCAAAGATGCGTTCTTGGAAGAGACGGTTTTCCTCTTCCTCGTCGGCCTGTTTGTCCAGTTCATCGGGCGAGGTCACATTGTAGGATTGGAGCGTTTCCACGGTGAATGGGCCACTCACGCGCATGCGGTTCTTGTCCTCGATGGGCTGGTCGTAGAGTATTTCCTCGGCGGGTGGCAGATTGTTGGCAAGGGACTTGAGCGTGATGTGCGGCACGGTCTTGTACTTGAATCCTTGGCGGATGTTCTTCTCCTTCTCATCGAATAGTTCATAGTAGGGAAAGAGTGCCGTAGCCAATCGCTTCTTGGCTATGTTCAAGGCGATGCGGCTGGTGTCAATCGTGATCCAACGCCTTCCCCATTGTTCGGCCACATAGGCGGTGGTACCACTGCCGCAAGTGGGATCGAGAACGAGGTCGCCGGGGTCGGTGGTCATGAGGATGCAACGCTGGATGACTTTGTTAGCTGTTTGCACTACGTAAACCTTAGGATCAGTTCTACTTGAAATTCCCCCTGAAACATCATCCCAAAAGTCATTTATTGCTATACAGCCGAAATCATTGAAATACTTTTTAAAAGTAAGTCTTTTTCCTTCTACAACTATTCTACTTTTCTCTATAAGCCTTTCTATTCCTTGTTTTCCAGTTCTCCACCCACCGGCTGTTGGCCTGTAAGTTTTACCATTGAATTGTATAGGAAATTGAGTAGATTCGCTTCCAGATCTGGAAGTTAGCCCTTGTTTGAAGAAAAATTTAGCATCTTTAGGGATAGACTTTCCTTTATAATCAGATGCAGAAGCAATTGTACCATCAGCGAATTCTATTGAGTTGTATCTTGTAGCTCCAGCTTCTCCTATGGCAACTTCCTTAAAAAGCTGACGGTATTTAATAGATTCCTTATTTTTAGCATACCAAACTATATAATTGGATACGCTATCTAAAAAGTTTCCACCTAAGCCAACGGAAGTTTTATAAGTTATAAGGGACATATAATTCTCGCTCCCAAACACCTCGTCCATCAGACATCGCACCAAATGCACGTTCTCGTCAGAAATCTGCACGAAGCAAGAGCCGCTTTGCGAAAGCAGTTCGCGAGCCGTCACGAGGCGGTCGCGCAGGTAAGAGAGGTAAGAATGGATGCCCAGCTCCCACGTGTCGCGGAAAGCCTTGATCATCTCCGGCTCACCCGAAAGGCTCTCGTCGTTGTCCTTCACGTTGCGGTCGTTGAGCTTCATCTGCCAGTTCGAGCCAAACTTGATGCCGTAAGGCGGGTCGATGTAGACACACTGCACCTTGCCCGCCATGCCCTCACGCTGCAGGAGCGAGTTCATCACAAGCAGGGAATCGCCCTGGATGAGGCGGTTCTTCCAATTTACACCATGATGGTAGTACTCCGTAACGCGCTCCAGTTCATCCTCCACGAGCGTCTTCCCGATTCCCTCGCCAGCGAATGGAAGTTGAGGGTCACGGTGCTCCTCGCGCAAGCGATAGAGCGCATTGATGAGCTGCTCGGGCTGGATGTCCTCGTGCACATAGAGGCTACGCGTGTCCACCTGTACGTCCGCATCGCCGGCAGAAAGGTCATCGTTGCGGTATTTGCCGAGCCAGTAAAGTTCCGGGTCGCGGCCGCGTGAGAATTCGTGGCGAAACATGTCGTAGCGCGCCTTGCCGCCTTTCTGCTCGGCAGCCATCTTTTCCTCGCCCGCCAGTTCGGTGGTGGGTATCATCACGCGTGTGTCCTTGCCGTGCTTGATGGCATCAACGGGTCTTTTGTCTATGCTCATAGCTCTTTGATTTTCTCGTTTAAGATGGATTTGATGTTGTCGATGTCGGTGACTTCGAGAAAGTCCCAACGGCCATAGGTGCCGAGGTTGTTGGCAGCGGGCAGCCAATAGTGCTTGGTGTAGTAGCGCTTGACGTCCTTCTGTGCATTGCGGTCGGAAGCAAAGCCCGAAATCTCGAGAATGAGGTGCACCTGTTCGCCCCGTGGTGTGCGGATGCGCACGATGAAGTCGGGCACGTAAGCACGTTCCCTTGCCCCGTCCATGTAGGGAATCTGGAATCCGAGGAAGTGGTTCTTCACATAGCACTCCACCTCGGGCGTCTGCTCCAATGTCTGGGCCGCAATCTGTTCCCAGCTGTCGGTGTCGGCCACCACGTAGTTCACGTGGCTCTTCACCGTGGGCCACACCTCCTTGCTCGTGGCCCCGTGCACATGAATGGAGGAGCCTTCGGGGTTGTAGTGGTTGAGGATGCCCGTGATGCGCTCCTCGCCCTGCACGGCGGCACTGATGCCCTCGTAGATGCTCGCCACCACTTCCTTGTAGTTCCAGAACACCACGAGCCTGCGCAGCTCGGGTTCGCCGTTTCCCCCGATCACTTCCACCTGCTGGCCGTACCACTGCTCCACCACGCGCTTCAGCTGTCCGAACAGCTGGAACTGCGGCCCGCCCGCATGATCGGAAAACTTCTCCTTGATGAGTCTGCGCGTGAGCTCGTACACCACCTGCGCATCGCGCAGCTCGCGATAGTCGCTCTTGAGCACAATGCCGTCGCTGCTCACCGCCGAGGCCAGGGTGGTCTGCGTGGGCACCTGGTTGAAGTCGAGGCGGAAGTGCGGCACATCAGCGTAGTCGGCCGTGATGCGGCCCTGCAGGGTGTGGGTGCGGTAGCCCGTGATGTTGGGAAAACGGATTTCCAGCCCGCTGCGCTCCTTCAGAGGCAGAATCTGCACCTTGGGCTTCGCCACAGGCGGCACCCCGCTGCCCCCGCCCTTGAACGACTTGAAGGGCACGCCGATGATGTGGGCATACTCAGGCGGAAATTTCCACACAATGTTTTCAGCCTTGTAGCGGCGCACCTCCTTTTCGCCAATGAGCTCGCCCTGGAGGTTGTAGGGCTGCAGCTCGTAACTGCGGCGGCGCAAGGCACGGCCCGCCACCTGCTCGCAGAGCAGCTGCGAACCGAAGGCACGCACGCCGCACACATGAGTCACAGTGTTGGCATCCCATCCCTCGGTGAGCATCGACACCGACACCACGAGGCGGATGTGCGCACCCAGCGTCAGGGGTTTGCCCACACTGTTCACCACCTCGCGCAGGATGTCGCCCTCGGTCAGTTTGTCGGCCGAACCGGCTCCGTGAAGCACGGCATAGTCGCGCCTGAACTGGGCGATCTCGTTGGCATAGATGCGCTTGAACTCGTCGCTCACCACGGCCCCGGCGTCGTCGATGGCTGCACTGTCGATGAGCAGCGAGGGCTGCTTCTGCAGGGGATGGCCGTCGCGGTAGTTGGAGAAGATGGGATACTTGCCTTCGACATAGACCACACGCCCCTCTGCATCGCGGCTCTCATAGCCCGCCATCATCTTGAACACCTCCTTCGACACCGAAGTGTTGTTGCACACCACGATGAACACGGGCGGCGTGCTGAAGAGGTTCATGGCCACTTCGCCCTCACCGCGTATGCCGCGTTCATAGTCTTCGTAGTCCTTGACAAACTGGTCGATGGCCACATTGAGCAGCGAGGGCAAGTTGGGTGCCTCTTCGGCCCCGCGTGATTCCTCGCCCCTAGTTCTGGCATCGGCCTTGGCGCGGCGCTGGCCTTTCTTCGGCAGGTCTTTGGAAATGTGGTCGTAGATGTTGCGCAGCACCGGGTCGGTCAGTCCGATGGTGTTGTCGGCAGCAGGCAGGAAGGGAATCTTCACCAGCCCGCTCTCGATGGCATCGACCAGGCCGAAGTCGCTCACCACCCAGGGGAAGAGCGAATACTCGGCATAGCCCGAACCGCGCAGGTAGTAGGGCGTGGCCGAAAGGTCGTAGACGTGCTGCACCTTGTAGCCCAGGAGCTTGAGCTGGCGCAGCCCTTCGTACCACACCATGGCATTGGCATTATCGGCATTTTCTTCCTTTGAAACCTTGGATGACGAGGTGCGTGGCAGGTAGCAGTGGTGCGCCTCGTCGTTGATGACGAGGATACGTTTGCTCTTGGGCATTCGGCCCAGGATGCGCGAGAGCACGCTGCCGTACTCCTCCTTGTCGCTCTGCTTCACCATGCCCTCGCCGCTGCGGTAGACCATCTTGCCGTCCATCGGGCTTTGCTTCTTGCCCGAATAGACCTTGGGCTCGAGCTGGTGGTAGTTGATGATGGTGATGGCGGCATTGAGGCCGCCCAGCTGCTGCTCCAGCACGGGGGGAATGAGTCCGCGCTTGTGGTAGTAGTCGGTCACACTGTCGTCGTAGTCCATGTGGCGCGCAGCCTGTTCGTCGATGAAGAGCACGCCGAGACGGTCGCGAATGGTGATGCCCGGAGCCACCAGCAGGAAGTGGTCGGCAAAGCGGGTGTCCTGCACCGACTCGCGCTTGTTGAGGTAGTTGTAGAGAATGAGCATGGCCATCACGACGGTCTTGCCCGTGCCGGTGGCCATCTTGAAGGCCGTGCGGGGCAGCACATACTCATGTCGGTCGGACACCGTGGCGCAGCGCTCGTCGAGCTGACGCAGGAGGTCACGCCCGATGTTGGGGTCGAACGCTGCAGCTTCGTTGAGGTAGACCGCCGTTTCGACGGCTTCGCGTTGGCAGAAGAAGAGTTTCTGGAAGTTCTGCCGTTCGGGATTGACGAACCAGTAGTGGAGCAGCTGGCGCGTGATGCGCGTGACATGGGGATAGTCAGCCTCACGCCAACGTTTCACCTCGGCACGCACGGCATTGATGAAGGGCGCATGGGGGTCGTCCTCTGGGACATCGTCGTGCGAAAAGATGGTGGCCCGCGCCTTCCCGGGCGTGATGCCGATGGTGGCACTGTAGGGGCGACGCCCATCCAGCACCTGGCCGTAGTCGAGATTGCCGTCGAGGTCGGCATCGTAGTGCCAGCGCGGTTCTTCGTAGGGATTGTTGAGTATGGGGGAATGGGATTCCATGGGTGGACTGTCGAATGCATTCCGCTGACTCCCAAGCAGAAAAGGATGGTTCGTATGGCATAGAGCGTGGGGGCTATCTCCAAAAGAAAAGGCGTAGAGTCTCTGTCGCTCGATTCAATCCTTGTCTTGTTGAGGCCCTAGGAACTGCCTTGTATGCCAAGAAATGAACCGTTGAACAAAGTCTACGCCTTAGGGGTATATATAGGAAGCCCAAGGCACACCCCCACCTGATGGCAAGGGCACACCTTCGGCTTGTGTATATACACAATGGGTAGACGTTCACCGCTTTCTTCCTCTGAGCATACTGTTTGAAATTTCCTAGGTTTCAACAAGCCAGATGAAGACGTAAGCAAACGCCTTTCTTCAAAAAATAGGTCACCGAGGCGAAAGTCTTGAAAGGACTTTTTGCCCGGATGACTTAGCAAAATTAGTGAATTTTGCGGAACGGGCAAAGGAAATAGAAAAAAGAGTGGCATACGGGATGGAAGAAAGGGGCTTGCGTACATTGGGCGTGCATTGACCAGAGAAATGCTGGGCATGGCCAGCACGATGCCGCATGCGGACAACCGGCCCACAAGGGCCATCAGCATTTCCACCATGAGGCAGGCAAGGCATGCCAGCATTCCTTTCACTTTCGGGAGCACTGACTCCAGGACGGGATTGTGCAAGCAGGGGAGGATTTCGTTTTTCATGTTCATCTCTTTTTCATCTGTTCCCATCGATAGGTGGGGGGATACGGGAGTGCGCGGAAGTCGGATGCGTGGATGGCCGGGCCATTGTCGCGCGATCATGCGGGGCCTTTACCGGCCGTCATCCGATTTCTTCCACATCTGCCGTTCCTTAGGCGCTGGCAATGGGACAGGAAGGTTAGCGGCTGTTTTACACTTGCAAAAATAGCAACTTTTCCCGGAACAGCCAAACCATCTGTCGCGTATCCGAACGAATGTCACACGATGGGACGCTGACAGCAACATCTCTCGCGCACGCGCGCGTTACAGCGTAATTGCACTTTTTGCTTTCACCTGTCATGCACCGCGGCAGTGCCGCGAGAGTACCGCGGTAGTGTCGTGAGGGTACCGCGGTAGTGTCGTGAGGGTACCGCGGTAGTGTCGTGAGGGTACCGCGGTAGTGTGCGAACAAGTCCGGGACTTGTTGAAAAGTGCGTGAAAACAGGGGAAGTGACGGATGACAGCAAAAAACATGATTGCAGTGTAAACGCGCGCGTGCGCGCGAAGCGAGTGATGAACGGTTCAATTTATTTTTACCGTCTTTTAAGTGTAAACGCGCGCGTGCGCGCGAAGCGAGTGCACGCAGCAACGAGTGCTTTACCCCAAAGATGCATCGCCGCAGGGCTTCGTGCCTCTTCGTGCCTCTTCGTGGTTTAACCCTCCGCCGCATGGCTTCGCGGTTCTTCGTGGCTATTCGTGGTTAAACCTCATCCGAATGGCTTCGCTGTTCCTTCGTGGCAAGAAAACAAACACAGGCTTCCGGCACCAACCAGAGCCATTGGATGCGTTACACCAATCCTTCCCCGTAAAAATGGCCCGAAACTTTTGCAGCCTAAAGCAAACTGCGTAACTTTGTCCGTCCAAACCTAGAGGGGCGGATCATCACGCTTCACCAGAAACCGCCCCTCCAACAAAACCGCAAACACATGCAAGATCCCAAACACATACACATAGCCGACTACAACTATACGCTGCCCGACGAACGCATTGCCAAATATCCGAAGGCCGTGCGCGACGAGTCGAAACTGCTGCTCTACCGCAAGGGAGAGATCACGGAAGACGTGTTTCACAACCTGCCCAACTACCTGGAGAGCGGTGCACTGATGGTGTTCAACAACACGAAGGTGATTCAGGCCCGACTGCATTTCCACAAATCGACGGGCGCACTGATCGAGGTGTTTTGCCTCGAACCCCACACACCGCACGACTATCAGGTGAACTTTGCCACCACCCGAAGCGTGACCTGGACGTGCCTCATCGGAAACCTCAAAAAGTGGAAGGAAGGCAAGCTGGAACGCACCATCCGGGTGGGCGAGAAGGACGTGGTGCTGACGGCCGAACGCATCGGCGTGAGCGGCACGGGCCACGAAGTGGTGTTTGACTGGGGCGACGACTCCATTGCCTTCTCGGAAGTGCTGGAGGCCATCGGCGAACTGCCCATCCCGCCCTATCTGAACCGCGAAACGGAGGAATCGGACCTGCGGACGTACCAAACGGTGTACAGCAAGGTGAAGGGGTCGGTGGCCGCGCCCACAGCCGGACTGCACTTCACCGAACGCGTGCTGCAGGCACTCGACGAGAAGGGCATCGAACGCAACGAAATCACGCTGCACGTGGGGGCCGGCACGTTCAAGCCCGTGAAGAGCGAGGAGATCGGCGGACACCCGATGCATTCGGAGTGGATTGCCGTGAAGCGCGAAAGCATCGAACGGCTGTTGGCGCACGGCGGACAGTGCATTGCCGTGGGCACCACTTCGGTGCGCACACTCGAGAGCCTCTACTATGTGGGCGTGCTGCTCCACCGCCATCCCGATGCCACGCAGGACGACCTGCACGTGCCGCAATGGATGCCCTACGACTATGCGGCTTCGCCCGAGGTGAAACTCACCACGATGGAGGCCCTGCAGGAAGTGCTCGACTACCTGGACCGCAACCACCTGCCGGTGCTGCACACCAGCACGCAGATCATCATTGCACCGGGCTACGAATACCACATCGTGCGCAACATCGTGACCAATTTCCACCAGCCGCAAAGCACGCTGCTGCTGCTCGTGTCGGCCTTTGTGGGCAACGACTGGCACCGCATCTACGATTATGCGCTGAGCCACGATTTCCGATTCCTCAGCTATGGCGACAGCTCGCTGCTGCAGCCTTGACCCGCACATTCATGAACCTTCACTGTCAAGAAACGATGAAAGACAATGCATCAGAATTGCTTCCCTTGGTGAACGAGGAGGGAACCGTCATCGGAAAGGCTTCCCGCGGCGAATGCCACGGCGGGGCGATGCTGCTGCACCCGGTGGTGCACCTGCACGTGTTTGATGCCGATGGCTGCCTGTTTCTGCAGCATCGGCCTGCCTGGAAGGACATCCAGCCCGACCGCTGGGACACGGCGGTGGGCGGTCATGTGGACTGGGGCGAAACGGTGCATCAGGCCTTGCTGCGCGAAGCCCGTGAGGAATTGGGACTGACGGAATTCAAGCCCGAATTCATCGAGCGCTACGTGCACCGTTCGGACCGGGAGACGGAGCTGGTGAACGTGTTCCGCACCACCATTGACTACGCCCCCACCCCATCCGACGAACTGGACGGCGGACGCTTCTTCTCGGAAAGGGAGATACGCGAAAGAATCGGCCAGCACTTTTTCACCCCCAACTTCGAGAAGGAATGGCTGCGCATCTTCGGCCAGCAGGAATGAAGCTCTGGGCCGAAATGAACAAGACTACACAGAAAGCCCCTTGCAAGCCGTGTTTCGCTTGCAAGGGGCTTTCTAGCTATCGTCAAACAAAAAAGGTTTTGGAATATCTGAAGGGTGGTTCTAAAAATTCTGTTTTAAATATTCTGATGGTCGCTTTGCACCTTCTCGAAAGCGTCTTTTTGCAAGTAGACTCAGTCACATAGCCCGCTATGCTCCTTCATCTACTTTAAAAAATACACTTCCGATAAGGCACAAATCGCCTCATCAGAATTATTAGATAGGGTGTACAGTTTATTGTCCGCAATTTTGATTCAACGAGTATCCGAATGAGTGGGTATGGAATGGGCGGGCTGAAAGCCCAACTGCTGCTTTCAGCCCGCCTTTGACGCATGTTAAATGAGTACACCAAACTGGACACCCTAATTATTAGAACCACCCTGAAGTATAAACTGGGACGTAACATCTGCTCTCTTCATCCCAATCCCATGCCGCAGGTCACCCCGCTAGGGGTGAAATTGGGTAGCCAGGTATGCGGGGCACCCGCATGCCTGGTTACAGA